>DASUII010000166.1:0-8336 GCA_036279835.1 Pseudonocardiaceae bacterium | reverse complement strand
GAACGGTTAGGTGGACGCTTGCTCGCGGAACTCCCGGACCGCGTCGGCGATGTCATCCACCTCCAGCACGTCGAGCATCAACCCGACCTGTTCTTCCCACACCTCGGCGGGAACGGCAGCACGCAGCTCATCTTCGAGGACGTGGTACACGGGGAGGCCCAACTGGACCCCGGCCAACGGTCCTGCCCAGCTCGGATCACCGAGCACCACCGTCTCGGCGGCGATCCCGGCGCTTTCCGCGTCCGGTGCACCGAGCACAACCAGCAGCGACTCGGCGCCGTGCTGGTCGACCAGGCGCTTGATCGTCTCCTGGGTGGACAGGTCCATGGCTCCGGCAGCCGTTCAAACGAAGCATTCGGTGGCGACGAAGGCAATCGGGGCCCCGGCTGCCTGGACACAGGCCGCAATCGCCGGTCCCGCGATACCGTCGCGTTCACCGATCACGATGACCTGTTTACCGTCGAACATTCACGCCTCCTTCGTTGGTAATTCGGCTAACGCATTGGCGAGCCACGTATCGACCTGATCCGCTACCAGGTTGGGGTCGCAGATGCGGGCCATTTCCTGGCCGTCGCGGAGCAGCAGGATGGTGGGCAGCCCGCGGACCTGCAGTGACATGCATAGCCGTCGAGCCTTGCTCGCATCCAGCTTGACCACGGTCAGATCTGGGTTTGCATCGGCGATGCTCGCCATATGCGGGCTCAGCGCCACGCACGGGTGGCAGCTCTGCGCCCACACATCAACGAGCACCAGACCCGATCCGACCAGATCGTCGAAGGTTTCTTTGGTGGCATCCACCACAGTCATCAGCTCAGCCTCCGTTGCGTTGCAGCAAGATGCTCATGCCGTCGGACCGCTGACTCATCCGCCCCAAAAACAAACTGCCCTTAGCTAACAGCAACACCCGGTCGGCCGGTCCGGTGGTCAGCCGGGTCAGGGCGTGGGGTAGGTAACACACCGCTGATGCCAGGTGACCCTGAGTGGGGGCGTAACCCGGCATGCCTCGTTGCGCGACGAAGGAGTCGATCTCATCGCGGGTGATCTCCTTGCGGCGGGCGGCCAACGCGGCGATCGTGCGGTAGTTGCGCGCCGCGACGTCTCCTGAGCCCTGCGGTTCGGTGATCTCGGGGTTGTGCAGCTCCGTGGCGTAGTCGTCGACGTCGCACATCCGGGCGCCGATCGCCTCCAATGGCCGCACCGTAAGGTCCTGCAGGATCTGCGCACCGGAGCCACCCGAGGACACTCGGTGACTTCCGACGGCGTCGAGTCTGATCCTGGGCGAGATGCCGTCGTCGGCGGTCACCAGCACCGCGACGCCGCCGAGCACGTCTTCCAGCACGGGCAGGCCATGGCGCAGGTGCCCCTCGAACTTCATTCCGAGCTTGGGTTGCGAGCCGCCGGCGAGAACGACGACCTGCTCGAACACTCCCGCCACCACGAGGCTGGCGGCGATCACCAGCGCGGGGATCGGCGCCGCACAGAAGTTCTTGACGTCCGCTCCGGAGGACTCGGTCAGACCGGCGACCGCCGCGATCGTCTTGCCCATGTTGCCCCCGCCGCGCTGGTAGCGGTCCCCGACGGCTTCCTCAGAGCAGGAGATCGTGTAGCCGATCCCCGCTGGGTCGACGCCGTGGTCCTGCAGCAGGTGCAGCAGCGCCAGGGTTCCGGTGGCCTTGCAGGCCAGGTTTTCCAGCAGCACGTGCGCGACCAGCGACTCGTCCTCTTCATGCGCACCACGCAACGCCCCCGCGAGGCAGTCCGGCGCCAAGTGCACGGGCAGTGCGCCGCTGGCCAGCGCAGCGTCAACGTCGCCGGCTGCCGCGGAGACTCGGGCAAGGTCCAGGTGCGCCGCCAGCGGGTGCGCCGCCAGCTTCTTGGCGGCCCGCTCTGCGACCTCCGGGGTGAGTACCAGCAGGTCGAACTCATCCACCGCGGCCATCAACCCGAGGAACTCGTCCTCGGGCATCAGCTCGCCGAACGGCGCGAAGCGTTCCGCGCCGGCCATGCTGGCCCCCACCCACGGCCGGGGCGGCAGCTCGCGGGGGTGACAGGTACCCAGGAACGCCTGGTGCGCCGGGTAACCGACGGCGTCATCGAAGCTTCGCAGATTGGTCAGGAAACTACGTGTCAGCTCGGCGTCGGCGGGCAGCGTGCGCGCCGGTTTGGAGCCGTGCCGGGCCAGGCCCGGGGTGTGCGCCAGCACGAGGCTGGCTGCTCGGATCACTGCCGCTTCAGGCATCGGCCCGCTCCACAACGTCGACTTCGAAGATCGTCGGATGTTCGACGGCGGTGGCGACCGCGTCCAGTGCGCGCTGTACCAACCGCCGCCGCCATGCCTGCTCGGCTTGGGGGGACAGGCTCGGATCGCCCGAGGGGTAGGGGATGCCCCGACCCGGCACGATGCGCGGCGCACCCACCTGTTCGGCGATGGTGACGAGGTTGGTGATCACGGCGGTGGGGATACCGGAGCGCTCCAACTCCTTGGCAAGCGTTGACCCGCAACGCGTTCCAGTTCCTCAAGTGGCGGTCAGGATCGCGGCCTGCACGCCTGCCTTGCGCAGCTCCGCGGCCCACTCGACGCCGAAGCGCCGCGCGGTGGCCACCGGCGTGCCGTTGCCTACCGTAACCATGAACTCGCCATGCAGCCGCCCGATCGCGCCCTCGCGTTCCAGCGTGCGGGCAGCGTCCAGCGGTAGCACCCGGTTCGGGTCGGCATTGGCGGCAGTGGTCGCGAAGCCGCCGGCCACCGACTCCCACTCCCCGGAGGCGAGTGCGTCGATCCCCTCGATCGGGTAGCGCAGCCAGCGGGTGGCGCGAGCCGACTCGAGCCGGTCCGGGTTCCCGGCGGGCACCACGGCAGCCTCGGTGACCAGCGCGACGGTCGCGCTGGCCGGCTTGTCCACCGGTGCGGCCGGCTCCACCGCGTCGAAACCACCGACGGGGACCTCGGTGCTCTGCTGGTCACCGCCGAGCCGCCGCAAGACGAGCTCGACGGCCCGCGCGGCGGCGCGCTGCTCGACCAGCCGGCCGATCCGGGCCGCCTTGACGACCCGGCCGTCTTGCGCGGTCAGCGTTGCGCCGGTGGCCAGCTTTGCGATCGCGGCAGCGACCCGCTGCAATGTCGGGCGCATCTCCCGTGCGGTGGCGCCTGCGGCCACGACCGGGGCGGCGCCCGCGTCGGTGATGCCGGGGTTGTCCGGGTGCATCGTGGCCAGCGCCGGCAGCCCGGCGGCGTCGGCGGCGGCGACCAGCCGAGCGCACGCCAACCCGTAGCGGCCACTGCCGAAGGCGGGCCCGGCGACCAGCAGTTCGGCGCCGGCGCTACGGGCCAGGTCGAGCAGTTCCTGCGCGGCGGTGGGGTTGGAGGCGGCATGGTTGTCGCCGCACACGATGGTCGCGATGATCTGGTGCTGGTCCCCGAGCAGCTGAGCCAGTAGCCGTCCCGGGCCGACCGCCCCGTCGAGCATCCGTGGGCCGATACCCGCGGTTTCCTCGCCGCCGAGACCGGCATAGAACTGGTTGAGGTAGTGCACGATGCGCATCAGGCAACACCCTCTAGCTGCTCGTCCGGCCGGCAGGTCAGCCGCCCGGCGCCCAGTGGGCTCAGGGCGGACAGGATCGCGGCGGTGGGCACCTCGACCGCGGCGGTCGCCTCAGCGTCGGCGATGCGCAGGCGGGCGCCGCCCAACGCCCGCTCGACTGCGGGCAGCGCCACCCGCTGATCGTAGTTACCGGTACTGACGATTGCGCCTCGCCGCGGTCCGGCGACCAGCGGTGGACCGGTGCCGTCGGCGCCGGACATCTCGGCGTACAGCGCCACAGCGGTCAGATCGTCGGCCTCGAGGGCATCGACTTTCAACATCAGGTCGTTGTCGGCGTTGCCGGCGCCTTCCTTGGTGACGATGGCGGCATCGAAGCCGGCAGCGCGGCACAGCCAGGCGGCGTGCGTGGAGACCAGTTCCTTGTCACCTTGCTGCACTGGCTCCGGGCACAGCACTACACCGGCGAAGTGCAGGTCCCGGCCGTCGCGGGCGCGGAGCTCGGCGATCACCGGGTGGTTTTGGTGCAGGTATGTCGGGTTGCGCAGCGCCGGGTGCCCGTACTGCCCGCTGACCACGGCCCCATCCTCGATCTCGGCGGGGTCGAACAGGGTGGGCAGGCTGCCCGCCATGCTGCGTCCGTAGACGAAGACGTCTTTGAACGCGCCCTGAGTCTGCAGGTTGGTGATCACGCCGACCCGCGGGAGGCCGCCAGTGGGGGTGCCCGGGCGGTGCGGTGGCGCCAACTCCTCGACCGCGTCGGGCGCGGCGTCGACGGCGGCGTCGGCGAGGTGCACCGCTACCCGCAGCAGCCCTCGGCGTAGCGCGATCTCAGCTTCCTGCCAGGAGGCGCCGTCAGCGCGGTCGAACTCGATCACGATGTTGTTCGTCCGGCCGAACGGGGACAGCTGCGCGGCCGGACCGGACATGTCGATCAGGCCCTCCTGATTGCGCGGCAGGAACCCGGCTGCCAGCACTGCGGCGCCGCGCAGCACGTGAATGTCGCCGCCGCGTTTGCGGTTGACCGGCGCCATCCAGCCGGGAAACGTTCCGCCGGCTGGTCCCTTGGAGCGCGGCTCCACCACGTCGAGCGGCGCGATGATCCGGACAGGGTCCCCCGGTGCCGCGATGTGCACACGCACCGACGCCAGCGCGGGATCTTCAAACAGCGCATGGGCCCGGTCCCGGCCAACGACAAGATGATGTTGTTCATACCGGGTGGAGACGCCGATCTCAAGAGAGTGGATCTGGTGGACGATGCGCCGCAATGCCGGCACGACGGTCTCCCCTCAACGGCCTCCAGTTCGCATCGTAGCCATGGATCACCGGTCTTGGTCAGTGTCGGGTGAGCCACTTGACGTTCTTCGGTTTGCGCAGGCGCTTCCACGCCGCGGGCAGGTCGCGCTCGACGCGCTGCGCGCGGGCGGATTCAGCGGCGTGCATCAGGCCGTAGGTGAAGCCGTTGCCGCCCTCGAGGTGAGCCTGCGCGGCGAGTTCTCGCAGAACGGGTCGCGACACCGCCGTGTCCTGATGCGCACCGAGCAGCTTCTGCACTTTCTTCAGGCGTCGTTGTAGCCGCTTGGCCGGCTTGCCCAATGCGGGTAGGACGGCTTCGGTGGCGTAGCGCAGCCGCTTGGCGGCCTTGCGCGTCTCGTGCAGGGCGATGTCGCGCTGCTCGCCCGCAGGCTGGGAACTCGCGTCGCGCATGCGCGACTTGATCCGTCGATAGGCCCGCGCCACGCTCCGGGGGAGCTCCCGGCGGGCTGGACGGGCGGCGGCCCGGGTGAACGGCGGGTGGGCCAGCAGCGCGTCGATTGTGTCGTGCAGCGCCAAGTAGCGGTGGCTGTCCAGGGCGGCGATCGCGACCTGGCGGGTATCGGCCTCGCGGCGTTCGAAGGACCGGGTGACCGCGGCGGCGACCGGCCCGAGGATCAGCTCGCCGGGCAGCTCGGCCAGCATCGCGGCGAGCCGCTCGGCCATCACCTCGGAGTCCCGCGCCCCGCTCAGCTCACCGGCGATCCACTTCAGCTCCATCGTCAGTTCGCGGGTCCGCTTCCGTGGGATCACCCGGCCGAACGCCTGGAGGGCACTGCGCATCCGGCGGGCCGCCACCCGCATCTGGTGCACCGCGTCCGGGGCGTCACGGCGGACCAGCGGGTCGTACCTGCGCAGCTGTTCGGCCTGTTTCGCCAGGTAGGCCAGCACCACGTCACCGGCAGAGGAAGCGGCGGCCGGCTTCGGGGTGGCGGGGCGCGCCGACAGCTCCTCGGCTAGCAGCCGGCCCAGCTTGGACCCATGTCCCGAGCGCTGTACGCCCACTTTAAGCAGCTGACGCTCGATGCGGTCCAGCAGCTCGACCTGGCCGTGCTCGGCGAGCTCCACCTCCACCTCACGCCAGGAGACCGCCCTGGTCTGCTCATCCATCGTGTGTGCGCTGACCTGGTCCTCGACCAGCTCCGCGAGCGCCTGGCCGTCCGGGCCGGCGAGCAGCCACCGTCGCCGCCGGGTATTGAGCTGGGCGACCGGCACCACGGCGGCACCGCGGGTATACACCCGGGTCAGCCCCAGCAACTCCGCCGGCGGTTTGCGGCTCGAACGACCCAGTGGCATCCGCAGCTCGTCTCGGCTGTCCGCGCCGACCGGCAGCTTCAGGTGCCATCCCGGATCGGATCCGCCCTCCCGACGCCGCAGCGTGATGCCGACCCGGGCCAGCCGCAGATCGGCAGTGTCGAAGTACACCGCATCCAACTGTTGTTCCTCGGCGCCCGAACCGGCGTCCAGCCCGGTCAACCTGGCCGGGTCCGGCAGCTCCACCGCGCTGGTCGCCTCGTACTTGCGCTCGGTCTCGCGCATTGCCGGCACCCCGTCAGTCTTGGCCACAAGGACCGATATACCCGAACGGCCCCGTCACTTAAACCCGCGCCTTCCCGCGACACGCGGCCCGGCCCGGCTCGGCTCGTCGACCATCAGTAACACGCTGGAGTGGCCGTCGGATGGCTGATTACTTCAGCGCTTCAGTCGCGATGACAGCTACCGCGGACAAACCGTGATCATCGCCCGATATGTCGGCCATAGCTGGCGCGCCCGCGCCGCGGCCGGCTGTGGCCGTAGCCGTAGCGTTCATTTTTATCACGTTGGAGACTAATTCTCGTGGCTCTTCGAAGTAGTCCATCGCGATAATTCCGACCCGTCCCGGTGGGGATTCTGAAAGGTAGTCGTTGAGGCGTGGATTTATCGTCTTTGCGTAGCCGTGAGCCTTCAGGTTAACGGCGCTGGTGAACGTGATGTACAGATCTTTTGGAGCACGTCGCTGCGCTTCCTCCAGGTGGGTTATGATGAAGTTGTACTTGGACTCTTCGCCAGGGGCGTGATAGTGATCTTCGATAGCACAGATGAGTCCCTTCATGGTTCTGAAGCGCCGATTTTCCGGCCAATAACTAAGGTCGAATCCGACGTGCTTACTGCCCTCGAATCTGCGCAGTAAAACGATCTTACCGCGAATTTCTGCCAGTGTCGTTTCGGACGTGAGCGTCGGATTGGAAGTCTCAGAATCGAGTGCAGGAACACGGGCAGGAAGATTGTAGAATAGTGACTCGTCGTCGACATACTGCCACGTTCTCGCTTGAAATGCGTGTTCAAACGACTTCGAACGGACCACCCAGCTCGCCCGGTCCCCTCGAGACTTTCCAAAGACTTCGGATGGGGCAAATCTGCCGAGCGGGCTATCGAAGCGTTCTTCGTTCTTCACTGACAAGAAGATACTTTCTGAGGGGTGCTGCCTGAGGAAGTCGGAACAAGTATTCAGAACGTCTGCGTAGCACTTTCCCATATGCACAACGTCATGGTGAACGTAGAGGTCATCCCGATAATGCGCAAGTCTGATATCGACAAACCGTATCCCGGCGTGCAATTGTTCTGACAAGTCGAGGTTCTGAGTCTTACCAAATCCGAGGAGGCCGCCGACGCTGCATGTATCATGGGTTCCAGGAATGCTCAGTGTTGTCACTGTAGCCGCATCGGGAATGTCGCGCATCCACGAACTGTGCAAAATGAAGTCGTCCATCGCTCCCCTCCGGTGCTCCACGTCCGGGCCCGCCGCTGGCCACGGTACCGACCGCCAGAAGGGCGGCCGCTGACAGTGCAACGCGCAGCGTCGTGACGTCCTTACCGGTTCTACGGCCGTGGCGTCCTTACCGGTTCTACGCCGGTCGGGGGAAATCGCGTCGATCCCGACCTCGGCGCATCGGGCTCGGGACGTGAGACGCCGCTCAGGGTGGTTGCTTAGTGATCAGCTGCCTCCCGTGATGGCGCCGAGTCGGTGGTGGGCTAGCCTCAGCACCCGTCCGGGGCGGTAGCTCAGCTGGTCAGAGCAGCGGACTCATAATCCGTCAGGTCGTGGGTTCGATCCCCACCCGCCCCACCGGTTCGACCATTGTGCGAACCATCCTTCCTGAGGCTGTAGTCGCTGGTGGAGCGGCTACAACCTTGGCGTTTTCTGGGGCCGCGTGGGCGGCTGGTAGTTGAGGGATGCGGAAGACCGGGATGATGGTGTGGGGTCCGGTGATCTTGACTTCTGCGACGAGGGTTTCGATGAGGGCTTTGCGTTGGGCGGGGTTGCCGGTGCGGATGATGTCGGCGATGTGATCGGTCAGCTCGTCGAGCACGATTGCCGGGGGCACCGTCGGGGCTTCGGAGAGCAGGTCGGCCAGTTCGTCGCGGCGGTCGGTGAGCTGGGTGATCTTGTCTGAGAGTGTTTTCATCCGGTGTTTGACGGTGGTGGGGTCGAGGTCGCCGTCT
>DASUII010000165.1:0-6519 GCA_036279835.1 Pseudonocardiaceae bacterium | reverse complement strand
TGCGCCATCTGCTCGATGAGGTAATGATCCTGGAGCAGGATCGGTCCATCCGGACCGACGGTGAGCGAGTGCTCATCACTCGCGACCGGGATCCCGGCATCCGTCGTCGTCGGCTTGGGCTGCTCGCCGGTCACTGTAGTGCCTCCTGATAGTGGTTTTCGTGGGCTCTGTCGGGCTAGGCGCCGGGTGCGGATCTTGGCAACTAGGACACGTTCCCCAGAACAGCGCCTCCGCCTCGTCGAGCAGGTAGCCGTGATATGACACAGACCACTATCCCAGGCTTATCTGGAATGAGTCAAGAATCTCCCGCTCAGCCGGGCAGCACCACCCGCGACGGGCGGCGGCTAACGGCTGCCGCTGGTCGACAGCGTGGCGTGCATCAGCGAGACGTTGTATCGGTCGTACTGCGTCATCGTGAAGTAGAGGTCGGACCCGCTGGAGTCCGGGTTGAGAAAACCGCCATAGAGGTGCGGGTACTGGCTGGCGGTCGCGACCGTTATCGGCGCGCCCCACGGCCCGGTCGGCTGCGGGGCCAACCGGAGCACGATCGCGCTGCGTGACTCGTCCAGCGTCATCATCTCCCAGCTGTTGAGGATCTGGTCGTAGCGAACCGACAGCTCACCGACGGGGCCACCTACGATCGGGGCCGCGGGTGCACTGGTGCCGCGCTGCCAGTCTTTCCCGGTCCAGTACTCGTAGGCGAAGTTGTCCAGCAATCGCTGCTCGGGCACCCGGGCGACATAGGCGTCGCCGAAACGGCCGTTCGGTGTGCCGAAGGCGTAGACAAAGCCGTCGCGCCGGGCATAGGCGATCATCTGGAATTTCTCGTCACAACCAGGGGTGTTCAGCCGCCGGGTGGTCAGGGCGTCCTGCCAGGTCTGCCCGCCGTCGTCGGAGTACGCGACGCCACTGTAGTTCGTGGTCCACTGCCCCGGTTGACCGAAGTGGCGCACCGACATGTAGGCCAGATAGTTGCGTCCGTCGACGTTGACGCCGCCGGTCGGGATCTTGGTCATCTCGACACCGTCGCGCTTGAGCGAGGGCACCAGTTCCTTGGCGTGGCCGGCCCGGTCGGTGACGAAGTCATCGAAGGACATGCCGTCAGCGGGATTCCGGTCGCTGCTGCGGGCCAGCGTGTTCGAGCGCCAGTCGATCACGGCCGGATCCGCGGCTACGCTGTCGGGACCCGCCCAGTTGGCACCGAAGGTGTCACCGAAGGCAGCCAGGATCTGCCCTCGCTCGTCGGTCCACATGATGCCCAGGTCGGTGCCCTTGATGTCATAACGCGCCTCGGTGTCGTTGATCGACGCAGCGCCGGTGATTGCCGCAACCCGACTCGCTTGACCCCGCGGCGCCGTTTGCGCGGCTCCCGGCGGAGCCAGGCCTACCGTGACTGCCGCGACCACGACCGCCCCGGCGGCCCCGACGCGAGCACGGTGGCTGAGCATCGTCATTCCCCCCACAGCATCGACATCCGCGCGTCACGCGAATACGGCAAGCCCCCAGCGCCCGGTAAGAGCAAGATTGCGAGGCCGCCCCGAAGCACCCCGGTTGCTAACGCGAGAATGGGCGTACAGGTAACGGCGACGCACCTCAGTGCGCTGGCAGCAGCTGGTGGACAGCGGGTGGACGGCGGCCGGGTCGGCGCCGAGGTCGAAGTGGTGCGGGGTTCAGGAGATCGTGATCAGCTTCTCGCCCCGGGGTAGGAGTTCGCCGATCACCGGTGCGCCGGGAATCTCACCGGCCACCAGCAGGCCGCCGGAGGTCTGCGCGTCGGCCAGCAACAGCAGCTCATCCTCGTCGACCGACGCCGCGAGGTGCGGGCGTACCCAGTCCAGGTTTCGCCGGGTACCTCCACTGACGTAACCGCCGGCCAACGCCTGTCGCGCGCCGTCGAGGTAGGGGACCGCGGCGGCGTCCAGCACCGCCGAGACGCCGCTGGCCCGAACCAGCTTCATCAGGTGTCCGAGCAGCCCGAAACCGGTGATGTCGGTGGCGCACCGCGCACCGGCGGCCACCGCCGCCGTGGCGGCCGCCGCGTTGAGCGTGGTCATCGCCTCGATGGCGTGCGGAAAGATCTCGCCGGTGGCCTTGTGCCTGCTGTTGAGCACTCCGATGCCCAGCGGTTTGGTCAGGGACAGCGGCGCGCGCGCCACGCCGGCGTCGTTGCGCAGTAGCTGCTGCGGGTCGGCGATGCCGGTGACGGCCATGCCGTACTTGGGCTCCGGGTCATCCACACTGTGCCCGCCGGCAAGGTGGCAGCCGGCGCTGCCGCACACGTCGCGGCCGCCGCGCAACACCTCGGCGGCCAGCTCCAGGGGCAGCACGTCACGCGGCCAGCCGAGCAGGTTCACCGCGACCACCGGACGCCCGCCCATCGCGTAGACGTCGGACAGCGCGTTGGCCGCCGCGATCCGACCCCAGTCGTAGGGGTCATCGACCACAGGAGTGAAGAAATCCGCGGTGGCGATTACAGCCAGACCATGCTGGATCCGCACCACCGCGCCGTCGTCGCCGTCATCCAGACCGACGATCAGCTCACCGGCCGGGTCGGTGACCTCGGCACCGAGCAGCCCGGCCAGCACCGACTCCAGTTCGCCGGGCGGGATCTTGCAGGCACAGCCACCGCCGTGGGCGAACTGGGTGAGCCGGATCTTCGTTGTGGTCACATCGATCGACTCTACTGTCGCTCGCCTCGACGTAGTCTACAGATGCCAGCCGAGCCACCAGCCGACAATCGCGCCCAGAACGAGCGTCTCGATTACCACCATGATGACAAGCAGCGAGTAACCACCTCGTAACCGCTCATACCATCCGCGCCGGCGGGCTCGCCACGATTGGCGTAACCGACGTAATCGACGTAATCCTCGGGCCAGTCGCGATCGCCGCGGAAACGCCGGGGGTGGCAGGTTTTCCAGGTCGGGATGCAGGCTGATGTACTCGGCAAGTTCGTGGTCCCACAACGCGTGATCGAAGCTCTTCATCGTCCCGACCTTTCGTCGATCGATGCGTTGCCGCGGCGCTACGCCGATGCCGCCTTATCGTTCTCATCGACTACAGCTGTCGCGGTGTTACCGATTTCACATTTAATCGCTGTCGGTATCAACCGTGCCACTCTTGGTCACCAATTACACGGAATAGCAGATCGGCTAATCGGAAAAAGGTGCGCAATCACACGGCCCGTTGCATGGCGGTCGTCATCCCGTGACGGCGCCGCGCAGGCAGGCGATGACCTGTTCGTCGGAGGTTTGGGAGAAGTCGGAGTACCAGACGCCGATCGCCTGCAGCGCCGCAGGAGTGAGCAGGGCGATGAAGTCATCGGCGGCGTCGGGCATTCCGCGCACCCACCCGCCTGGCGCCACCGGAACCGCCAGGACGATGCGGGCCGCACCGAGAGCTCGGGCGACCTTGCAGGCGACCCGCGCGGTAGACCCGGTCGCGATGCCGTCGTCGACCACCACGGCGGTCCGCCCGGCCAGCGGGATGCGGGGTCGGTCACCGCGGAACCGCTGGGCGCGCCGTTGCAGCTCGGCTCGCTCCCGGACTTCCACGGCGGCTAGCTCGTCTGGGGTGACACCGGCACGACGGACCGTTTCGGGTAGCACAATGCGCACGCCACCTTCCCCGATGGCGCCCATGGCCAGCTCAGGCTGCGACGGTACGCCGAGCTTGCGCACCATGATCACGTCCAGTGGAGCGGCCAGCGCTGCCGCCACCTCAGCCGCGACTTCAACCCCGCCGCGTGGCAGGCCCAGGACAACTGCCTCGGGGCCTCGGAGATGCTGCAACCGCTGGCCCAACTGCCGCCCCGCGTCGGCGCGATCAGCGAACATCCGCGCCACCTCCGTCCCCCGGCCGATTATCCCGGTGGAGATCGGGCTCGGCCACCGCTACCGAGGCGGCGGTGCGACGACGGTGAAATCGGTGGACAGTTCGTTGGCTCCGCAGGTCGTGGAAATCTGGTACTGACCGCTGGCGGCGTTCGGGCGGACCGTGGCGGTACCGAAAAGCCGCCACGGTTGGTGGCCTTCGGGGTTGCCCTTCAACGCACCGATGTCGAGCGCCGGTGAGTGCACTGCACCGACGTTGTCCAGGCATGCGAGGTCGAGCGACACAGTCGATCCCGGAGCGCCTTGCTGGGGGGATACCCGCAACCAGTTCGCCCCAGGCGCTGCCGAGCTCGGCGACGGGGTCGGCTCCGACGTCGGCTCTGACGGCTCGGCGGGAGCGCTGGGTTCGACGGAAAGGCCAGGCGACAAGCTGGGCCGGCTGGGTTCGGTCGGCCTCGCCACTCCCGAGCAGCCTGCACCTAAAACCCCCAGCACGACGATGCTGGCGATTGCAACCCCGCCCCCGCTCCGAACCCCCATAACCCCCGCAGTATGCCGCACCTCGCCGCACCCCCCGACCCGCCGCGCCGCAGTCAGCGGAGCATGCCGGCTACTGGTTTGAGGTTCGGGGAGCCTTCGTCCTGGAAATAGTCCTGGGCGGTGGTCTGGTCGGTACCGTTGGAGACGCGTAGCTGGCGTAGCGCGATCGTGACCAGTATGGCTATGGCGAGGTTGCCGATGAGCGCGACGAATCCGACGTAGACCTGCGTCGGCGAGCCTGCGAAAGGCTGCCAACCTACGATCGACAACTTGTCCAGCGCGAGCGCTGATCCGCCGAAGTGTTGCTTTCCGCTGGCCGGGTTGGGAATGCCATAGAGCAGGGTCAAACCCCAGCCCATACCGACGACCCATCCGGCGACCAGACCCCAGGTGTGCAACCAGCGCGTGTACAGCGCGATCGCCACCATGGGCAAAGTCTGCAAGATGATCACGCCGCCAATCAACTGCAGATCGATGGAGTATTGCGGGTCGATCAATACGATCAAGGCCACCGCACCGAACTTCACCACCAGTGAGGCTATTTTGGCCTGCCGGCACTCCTGTTCGGTAGTGGCGTCGCGATGCAGATAGGCCTTGTAGATGTTACGGGTCCACAGGTTCGCCGCCGCGATCGACATGATCGCAGCGGGCACCAGCGCGCCGATCCCGATGGCCGCGAATGCGATCCCGGCGAACCACGAGGGGAACTGCCCCTCGAACAGCATCGGGATGACGGTGTTGGAATCCGCGCGGCCGGTGGCCGCATTAACGATCGGTTTGGTGTGCGCCGCGATCGCGGCATAACCCAGTAGTGCGAGCAATCCCAACACCAGCGAATACGCCGGCAGCGCCACCATGTTCCGTTTGATCACGGTGCGGCTTCGGGAGGCCAGTGCACCGGTGACGGCATGCGGGTAGAGGAACAGCGCCAGCGCCGAGCCCAGCGCCAGCGTGATGTACTGCAGCTGGTTGTTGGCGCCTAGCAGGATTCCGTCGCTCGGCGTTTTCGTGGCGGTGAACTTCGCATTCGCGGCGTCGAAGATGGAGCCCCAGCCGCCGAGTTTCGCCGGCAGGATGATGACAGCGGCGATGATCACGAGGTAGATCAGTGCGTCTTTGACGAAGGCGATCAGCGCTGGGGCGCGCAGGCCGGACTGATAGGTGTAGACGGCGAGGATCACGAACGCGATGAACAGCGGGGCATGCCCGGCCAGGCCGCCCCCGTTGAGGCCCATCGTGCGCAGTACCGCCTCCAGGCCGGCCAGTTGCAGGGCGATATAAGGCATCGTCGCGACGATTCCGGTGACCGCCACCAGCAGTGCCAGCGTCGCCGATCCGTAACGGCCCTGCACGAAGTCCGCCGGGGTCACGTAGCCGTGCACCCGCGACACCGACCACAACCGGACCAGTGGCAGGAACACCAGCGGGTAGACGAGCACGGTGTAGGGCAGCGCGAAGAACCCCATCGCCCCGGCACCGAACATCAACGCGGGCACCGCAACGAAGGTATAGGCGGTGTACAGATCGCCACCGATGAGAAACCAGGTGACCCACGAGCCGAACCTGCGACCGCCCAAGCCCCACTCATCGAGGTGATCTAGGGCACCCCCACGCTGCCACCGGGCGGCGTAGAAGCCCAGCCCGGTGACCAGCACGAACAGCAGCGCAAAGATGATCAGCTCGGTCCAGCGCACCGTCACCGTCGGTCACCCGCCTTGAGGTACACGACCGCCACACAGATCACCCCGAGCGGGACGAAGAGGAACTGCACCCAGTAGAACACCGGGAACCCCCACACCCGAGGCTCATCGCTGTTGTACAGCGGCGTGACCAACACCAACAGCGGCACCAGCAGCAACACCTTCCACCACATCTGAGACATTATGCGCTGAATGCGGGTCAGAGGCGGTGCTTGAGAGCGGCGAGCTCGTCGTGCAGCACGGTGGGCAGGGGCTCGCCGATCTTGTCGAACCACGCTTGGATGTAGGGGATCTCGGCGCGCCACTCATCGCTGTTCACCGCAAGCGCTGCGGCGACATCGTCGATCGGGATGTCCAGGCCGGACAGGTCAAGCTGATCCGGGGTGGGTACCCGGCCGACCGGGGTGTCCACCGCTGCGGCCCGGCCCTCGATCCGTTCGATGATCCAC
>DASUII010000164.1:0-8408 GCA_036279835.1 Pseudonocardiaceae bacterium | reverse complement strand
TCGATGGGTATGGGGTGGCTGATGTGGCCATCCGCCGCCGGTGTTGTCCGTGCTGGTCAGGGCACCGTGGTGGAGTCGGTGCTGTGCGGTCCTTCCGACGCGCAGGACCTGGTGCGCGTCGAGTTGCTCGACGGTCGCGAGGTAACAGGTCGGCTGGATGGCTGCGGTCATCGGCTGGGTGAGGTGCTGGCCGTCGAAGTGCCCGATCCGCTGCCCGCGGGTGAGCTGGTGGCCCGTCTCGCTGGGACCGGGGTGCCGACCACGTCGTCGAACGGGCGGCGGCTGGGTGCTGGCGGTGTCGCGATCGCCGGGATTGCCGGTGCGCTGCTGGCGTGGCGGCTGCGCAGAGAGTTCAGCGCCGACCGCCGTAGGGTGGTCTCATGACCCGCATCCCGTCGCCCACGGTGGAGCTGCACCGCGAGACCTTGTCCAACGGGCTGCGGGTGATGCTGAGCCCGGACCAATCCGCTCCGGTGGTGGCCGTCGGCGTGCATTACGACGTCGGCTTCCGCTCCGAGCCGGAGGGTCGCACTGGCTTCGCGCACCTCTTCGAACACCTGATGTTCCAGGGCAGCGAGAGTCTGGAGAAGCTCGCGCATTTCCGCCACGTGCAGTCCTCGGGCGGGTCCTTCAACGGATCCACGCACCCGGACTACACCAACTACTTCGAAGTACTGCCCTCGGCAGCGCTGGAGCGTGCGCTGTTCATGGAGGCGGACCGGATGCGGGCGCCGCGGATCACCGCGGAAAACCTGCGCAACCAGGTCGACGTGGTCAAAGAGGAGATTCGGCTCAATGTACTGAATCGGCCCTATGGCGGATTCCCGTGGATCACGCTGCCGCCGGTGCTCTATGACACCTTTCCCAACGCGCACAATGGATACGGTGACTTCTCCGAGCTGGAAGCGGCCACCGTCGACGACTGCGCGGCGTTTTTCGATGCTTACTACGCGCCGGGCAATGCAGTAATCACGATATGCGGGGACTTCCAGGTCGATGCCGCTGTCGAGCTGGTGCACCGACATTTCGACGACGTTCCCAGCCGGCCGGTTCCGGTGCGGCCGTCGTTCGCCGAGCCGCCGCCGGACCGAGAGCGGCGGCGAGACCTTCCCGATGCGCTGGCGCCGCTTCCCGCGTTGGCCATCGGTTACCGGCTGCCCGATCCCACCGCCGGTTTCGACGGCTACCTCGCCTACGAGGTGCTCGCCGCGGTGCTGTCTGACGGTGCTTCCTCCCGGTTGGAGCAACGCCTCGTGCACACCGACGCGTTAGCAACCGACATCGGCGCCCGCTGCGGTCTGTTCGGTGCGCCCTTGGACGCGCGCGATCCGGACACCTTCACCATCACCGCCGTCCATCCATCCACGGTCGACGTCAACCGGGTGATCGAAGCAACCGACGAGGAGATCGCCCGGCTCGCCGCGGACGGACCGGACGCAGACGAGTTGGCTCGGATCACCGCCCGGTGGGCCGCGACAGTGTTCCGGGAACACGACCGGCTGGTGTCGCGAACGATGGCCATCGGTGCCTTCGAGCTGCTACACGGGCGTGCCGAGCTGATCGCGGAGCTGCCGGTCATGGTGGCGACCATGGGCGCTGAGCAGATCGCGAGTGCCGCTGCGGCGCTACGACCGGACTCCCGCGCGGTGTTGATCGTTCAGCCCGCCTCGTCAGCAGCAGGACAGGAGGCGTGATGCGGCACCGCAGCGCCGAGCAGATCGGCAGGACCGAGCTGGGGCCCCGCCCGCTACCGTCGCTGGGTCCGCCGCGCACGCCAATCGCCCCGCCTGCTGTGGACACCGTGCTCGACAGCGGGCTGCGGGTGATCGCGGTGCGACGGCCGGCGGTGCCGATGGTGGAGCTGCACCTGGAGATCCCGTTCGGCGGCACGCAGCGCACCCATCCGGCCCGCGCCGAAGTGCTGGCGATGACGCTGCTTCGTGGTACGCCGCGGCGGGATCGGTTCGACATCGACAAGGTGCTGGGCGCCGTCGGCGGTGACCTGTCCGCCGGGGTGGATCCAGAGCACCTGTCGGTGTCAGGATCAGCGCTGGCCAGCGGGCTTGACGTGGTGCTCGACGTGCTCGGCGACGCGCTCACCTCGGCCTCGTACGCCACCGCCGAAGTGGCCCGGGAGCGGGACCGCCTGGTGGAGCGGCTCACGATGAACCGTTCGCAGCCGCAAGTGATCGCACGGGAGGCGTTGCAGCGCCGCCGCTACGGCAACCACCCGTTCGCCCGGGAATGGCCGGAGGTCGCTGACGTTGCCGGCGTGACGCGGGCCGCAGTGCGCGCGCTGCACCGTCGCTCGGTGGTGCCTGGCGGTGCCGTCCTGGTGCTGGTCGGCGACATCGTCCCCGACCGTGCGGTCGAGGCGGTGGAGGCGGCCCTGGCGGGCTGGCGCTCCGATCACCCTGCAGTCGAGTTGGCGGCATTGCCCGAGCTGACAGGTGGCGACCTGCAACTGGTCCATCGCGAGGGCGCAGTGCAGTCCCAGCTGCGCATGTCCGCACAGGCAGTATCACGCAATCACGAACGCTATCCGGCGCTGCAGGTGGCGAATCTGGTATTCGGCGGGTATTTCTCCTCGCGCTGGGTGGAGAACGTCCGGGAAGCCAAGGGCTACACCTACGCCGCGCACTGTGGCTTTGAGTTCACCCGGCATGGGGCCACACTGGTCGCCGAGGCGGACACCGCCAGCGAGGTCACCGCCGCCGCGTTGCTGGAGACCCGCTACGAATTGGGGCGGCTGGTCGTCGTTCCCCCCGACGATTCCGAGGTGGACAGCGCTCGACAGTACGCGATCGGGTCGATGACCATCGCCACCTCGTCGCAACGGGGGTTGGCCGGCCACCTGGCCACGTTGGCGACCCTCGGCCTGGACCTCGACTGGTTACTCAGCCATACCGGCCGATTGCAGACCGTCACGACCGGGCAGGTTGCTGAGGCCGCCGCTGAGTTCTTCGCGCCGACCCGGTTCACCGGTGTGGTGGTGGGCGATGGCAAACGACTGGCCGACCCGCTCGCTGCCCTCGGCGGCGTGGAACTTCCCTGATGGCGGCATTTATCGAGGACATCTGACGGTCAGAAGACGTACAGGCCGATCGCCCATCCTACGCTAGTGATGATCATCACCAGGATCGTCCAGAGATAGGCTTTGCGCGCGGTGACCCAGATCCCGGGCTCGGGTGGCGCCTGCGGTGGTTTGCGTAGGTCGGCGGCGTGACGGCGCATGTGGTCATTGAGCTCCCGCTCCCACTGCTTCCGGTCGTGGATCTTCACTGGCCCACCATCCTCGCGCGAACCGTCTGCAGACCGAGTACGTCACGCATCATAACGCTTCGTGGCGGTTGCTGGGAGGTGTCGGAGCGCTCTGCAAGGATGCCGACCGTGAGCACCGGCCAAACTGATCGGGATCCCCTGGACGAGCTCGACGATGAGCAACGCACCGCGGTGTGCGCGCCACGCGGACCGGTCTGTGTGCTCGCGGGTGCGGGCACCGGAAAGACACGCGCCATCACCCGGCGGATCGCCCAGCTGATCCGCACCGGCCATGTCGCCCCCGGGCAGGTCCTTGCGGTGACGTTCACCGCTCGCGCAGCGGGGGAGATGCGCACTCGATTGCGTGATCTGGGGATAGTCGGCGTACAAGCCCGAACGTTTCATGCCGCGGCGCTGCGCCAGCTGCGTTACTTCTGGCCCCAGGTGGTGGGTGACCAGCCGTGGCCGCTGCTGGAGCACAAGCTGCGGCTGGTCGGCCAGGCCGCGCAGCGGGCCGGCGCCGGCGCCGGTGCTGATGAGCTGCGTGACTTCGCCGGTGAGATCGAGTGGGCCAAAGCCAGCCTGGTCACGGCTGCGGACTATCCCGCCGCGGTGGCCGCGGCCCGTCGGGCCACCCCGGTGCCGGCCGCACAGGTCGCGGGTGTCTACGCCGCATACGAAGAGCTCAAGAACCGCAACCGGATGCTCGACTTCGACGATCTGCTGCTCCACACCATCGCCGCGCTCGAGGAGCATCCAGCGGTGGCGCAGGAGTTCCGGGACCGCTACCGCTGCTTCGTCGTCGATGAGTACCAGGACGTCACGCCGCTGCAGCAGCGGATGCTCGACGCCTGGTTGGGCGCCCGGGACGACCTCACCGTCGTCGGTGACGCGAACCAGACCATCTACTCCTTCGCCGGCGCGACCCCGCGCTTCCTGCTGGAGTTCACCAGGCGATTCCCGGATGCCGTGACGGTGCGGCTGCACCGCGACTATCGCTCCACACCGCAGGTCGTGTCGCTGGCGAACCGGGTGATCTCGGCTGCGGCCGGCCGGCCGGCGGGAGCCCGGCTGGAGCTGACCGGCCAGCAGCCGCCCGGTCCGCGGCCGTCGTTCGCTGAGCATGATGACGAGCCCGCCGAGGCTAACGCAGTGGCCGAGGCCATCACGGAGCTGCTGCGGCACGGCACCCCGGCTGCCGAGATCGCCGTTCTGTACCGGGTCAACGCCCAGTCCGAGGCGTACGAACGGGCATTGGATGCCCAGGAGATTCCGTTCCAGGTCCGCGGGGGCGAGCGGTTCTTTCACCGCCCGGAGGTCCGGGCGGCGATCCGCGGACTGCGCGCGGCTGCTACCGGATATTCGCCCCGCCCGCATACCGGGGGTTCGGCGACTGCTCTGGGCGGCACCGTTCGCGCGGTCCTGGCCCGGCAGGGGCTTACCACGCAGCCGCCTGCCGGCGGTGCCGCGCGATCCAGATGGGAATCGCTGCGCGCGCTGGCCGAACTGGCTGACGACCTGGCCGACGGCACTCCGGACGCCGACCTTGGCCGGCTCGTCGCTGAGCTTGACGCCCGCGCCGACGCGGCGCATCCACCCGCTGTGCAGGGAGTGACGTTGGCCTCCCTGCACTCGGCGAAAGGGCTGGAATGGGACGCGGTTTTCCTGGTCGGGCTCGTCGACGGGACGCTGCCCATCCAGTACGCCGAGGGTGACCAGGCGGCGCTGGAAGAGGAGCGCCGGCTGCTGTACGTCGGTGTCACCCGGGCCCGCCGCCGGCTTGCGCTGTCCTGGGCCCTGTCGCGCAGTGAGAGGGGGCGTCCGCGGCGTCGCAGCCGTTTTCTCCACGGGGTGCCCCAGGACGACCCGCCGGCGAGGTTGCGCTGACGGCGATCGCCGCGATGGGTACGAAAAGCAAGAAAGAAAATCGGTTGCCGGTGTATCACCAGGGCTCTAACCTTGCTCTTACTCCTGGAGGCGGTCGTTGCATGCGGCTGACCAGGGCGGATCATCCAGCCACTGAGCGTGGCTCGAGTGGGAGGGAGGTGCTGGCGATGGAGACGTCTATGACCACCGGCGCCCGTGACCTCCGCCAGTTCGGGGCCCTCAGCGTGCCTGGGGGGACCTGGTCCAAGCGTCTGCGGACCGTGCCGGCTGGCGCGCTTCGGTTGCGCGCTGGAAGTCCCTTCCAGGCCCGCTTCCGGGTTCTGGTCCACCCGATTGGCATTGATCAGCCCGTTACCGATCGCATGCGTGTGTCCGCATCGGAGCCTTGATTCTCGAGCCAGCAGCAACCGGCTCATGAAGGCCGCGGACCCCGCAGCGGGATCCGCGGCCTTTGTGTGTTGCTAGGTCCTCATCCCGCGGCGGGCACGGTACCGGCGAGTTCCACCGGCACCACGACCGAGGAGGAGAGACAAGTGTTGACCGCGACCGTCCCGCTGGATGGGGGGGCGCTGCCCGACCTGCTGAGTGCGGCGGAGCTGGCCCACCTGCTCGATACCGCGCATTCTGGCTCAGTCGCTCTGCCCTGCCGCGCACACGATCCGGATCTCTGGTTCGCCGAGTCGCCAGCCGACCTGGATCAGGCTAAGCGGCTTTGCGCAGGTTGCCCGATCAAGGCCGCCTGCCTGGACAGCGCATTGTCCAGGCAGGAGCCCTGGGGCGTCTGGGGTGGCGAGATCTTCGAGCACGGTGCGGTCGTCCCCCGCAAGCGCCCGCGGGGTCGTCCCAGCAAGGCCGCCCTGGAACAGGACCGCGCCAACCGCGAGCGCGCTGAACGGGAAACCGCCGCCTAACCCGTTGGGGGCTCTTCACGAGCCCCCAACCCGGGCCCGCGTGCCCACCACGACGTCCAACCCTGCGCTGTCGCAGCGACTGCGCTGCCCTCGATCAATGACCTGGCTGGAGCACAACGACATGTTGCTGCACGAAATACTCGCCCGGGACCGAATGCGTGATGACCAACTCCGAGCCCGCCGCGAGCGGTTAGCCCGGCGGCTGGCCACCGCTCGCCGGTGGCAACGGCTGGCCCGCTACGCCGATCGGCGGGCCGGCCGCGCCGCTGAACGCCTCTAGCCAGTTGGTACGCACGCTGTCCCTTTACTGGTATCTGAGGGCTTCGATAGGCAGTAGCCGGGCGGCGCGGTAGGCCGGGTAGCCCCCGGCGACGAGCCCGATTGCGAGGCTGATCGCGAAGGACACCACCACGGGAAAGATCGACAAAACGGGGGTGAACCCGGCCAGGGCGCCGGAGGCTGGGTCGAAGGCCGGTGCGATGCGGCCGATAAGCAAGGACAGCCCGATCCCGAGGCCGACGCCGATGAGGCCACCGAGGCCCGCTAGGACGACAGACTCGATGAGGAACTGTTCGAGGATTGCGCGGCTGGTGGCGCCGATCGCTTTGCGAATCCCGATCTCGCGGGTCCGTTCGGTGACCGAGACCAGCATGATGTTCAGGACTCCGATACCGCCGACCACCAGTGAGAGCGCCGCGACGGCCGGGGTGAACAAGACGAGGATGCGCACGATCTGGTTGAAGGTGTCCAGCCGGCGCCCCAACGATTGCACTTGGAAATCCTGCCGGCGGGGGTCTGTGATGTGGTGGCGGGTGTCGAGAATGCTGGTTATCTGCGCGATGGCGGCAGGCACCTCGGCTTGTTCAGGAGCCTGCACGGTGATCTGGTTCACCGTGTTCCCGATGCCGATGCCGGGGCCGAAGATGTAGCGGCGGCCGGTAGTCAGGGGCATGACCGCAGTCTTGTCAAGCTGCTGGCCGTAGGACTGCATCACACCGATGACCCGGAAAGGCACATGATTGATCTGCACTGTCCGCGCCAGCGCCGCTGCGGGCCCACCGAACAGGGTGGTCGCGACGGTAGGACCCAGGACTACCACCCTGGCGCTGGAATGGTACTGGGCTGCGTCGAAAAACGACCCAGCCCGAAAGTCTCTATTGTTCGTCTTGGCCCAGATATCGGTGGTGCCGATCGTGGTCGCCGACAGGAGCGTGACGCTGTTGCTCACGATCGGCGCTGTGCCGGTGGAGGCTGGGGTGACAGTGGCGACTGCAGGTGCGTTCGCCAGCGCGGCGGCGTCGGCGTCGGTCAGATTCTGCGCGGGCGGCCCATCAGGCAGGTTGGCGGCCTGCGGCACGATGGTGATGTTGTTGGCGATAGGTTCGATGCGCGCGTCGACCGAGTTCTGCACCCCCTGACCGCAGGCGACCAGCAAGACCACTGCTGAGACTCCGATGATCAGGCCAAGCATGGTCAACGCGGAGCGCAGCCGGTGAGCACGTAACCCGCGCAGCGCAATGAGTAACGCCTCTCGCAGGCTCATCTGCTGACCTTCATCCGATTCCGCGACACCCCGCTGCCTGTCCAGGACACTCCTCAGGCATAACCGGTCAGCGGCGCCGCGGGCAAGGCGTCAAGCGAATTCCCAGCGAATTCTCGACTTTCATCACCATGTGTGATTCGTCGCTGCCGCACTGTGTGCGCAGGGGAGTCGATAACGTGTCCAGGCTCACACCCCTCGCACGAGTTAACGCGCGCTTGAGGTCCCCACCGCAGAATTGGACTGGGCGTCGTTGACACATCGGTCCTATGCGGGCGGTGGAAAAAACCCAGTGAAGGAGCGGAATGATCCAGCTTGCGGACATCACCAAGGCATACCAGATGCCCGCAATCCTGCTCGCCGATGAGCCCACCGGTAACCTCGACACCACTTCCAGCCGCGAGATAATGAAATTGCTCAGTGAACTGAACGATGCAGGCTGCACAGTTGTGATTATTACCCCCGAAGCGGAGGTCGCCGGCTTCGCCAATCGGGTCGTGCAGCTGCGTGACGGGCGCATCGTCGATGACGAGGTGCAGCGGGAACCGACGCAGGCGAGCGGGTAGTCGGCATTGCATAATCAGCTGGCGAAACCTGGTTGCCAGCGCTGAGCGATCCCGCGCAACGGCACAGTGGCGTCGAGCTGGCACAGCACGCCGAATGTCCCCGTGCTCACCCGATGGATCAGCAGGTAGCTGGGCGGCAGGTTCAGCGCTCGCCCGGTCCGGAAATCCGGCCCCGAGAAGTCGCCGACGCGCTCGGCTTGGGCCTGCATCCAGGCCCGGGTGAAGTGGAAGGTGCCGGTGCGT
>DASUII010000163.1:0-13946 GCA_036279835.1 Pseudonocardiaceae bacterium | reverse complement strand
CAGCGTCCCGTCTGACCCGCTGACCGGGCCCGCCAGCGCGGGCTCTGCACGACGCCCACCTCCTCCGGACACAGGGATGATCATGATAGATCGGGCCACAGTGGCGGCGGCCTATGATGGCGCGGCACCATCCCTGCGGTGCTGGCACCCGCGCGGATGTACAGGGCGGGGACCTTCGGGGGCAGCAGGGGAACATACGCCGGGCATGCCGCCACCGCTGCGCGGGCGTTACCGGCTGGAGGGCAGGGTCGCGGCCGGCGGTATGGGCGAGGTGTGGCGGGCCCGCGACACCCTGCTCGACCGGATCGTCGCGGTTAAGCTGCTGCGCCCCGAGTACGCCGACAGCCTTGAGTTCCGGGACCGGCTGCGCTGGGAGGGCAGGCACGCGGGCCTGCTGTCCCATCCTGGCGTGGTCCAGGTCCATGACTACGATGACGGCTCGGCCGACGGTGTGCCGTACCTGGTGATGGAGTACGTGGAGGGTCCCTCGCTCGCCGCGGTCCTCAGTGAGGAGGGCACGCTGTCCCCTTGCCGTGTCCTTGGCCTGGTCGCGCAGGCGGCCGAGGCGCTGGCGTGCGCCCATGCGGCCGGGATTGTGCATCGCGATATGAAGCCCGGGAACGTGCTGGTCGACGGCGGCCAGGTCAAGATCACCGACTTCGGGATCGCCCGGGCGGTAGACGCGGTCCCGATGACCCGGACCGGCCTGGTGATAGGCACCCCGGCCTACCTGTCGCCGGAACAGGTGGCCGGCCGGGCCGCCACGCCGGCCAGTGACCTGTACGGCCTGGGGGTGATCGCCTATGAGTGCCTGACCGGGCGGCCGCCGTTTCAGGGCAACGCGCTGGCCGTGGCTCTCGCGCACCGGGACCGGCCGCTGCCGCCGCTGCCGGGCACAGTGCCCGGGCCGGTGGCGAAGCTGGTCGCAGCGCTGACTGCTAAGGACCCGCAGCGCCGCCCGGGCGACGCGCGGGCCGTGGCGCAGTGGGCCCGGCGCGTCCTGGCCAGCCCGCAGGTCGCCCACGCGAGCGCCGGCCCCGTCATCACCGGCGCATCCCTCATCCCCCCAGAACCCGGATGGGGGGTAACCAGGAGTCTGCGCCGCCGGCTCCTGCGCAGTTCGGCCGCCGCCGTTCTCCTCCTGCTTGCCGTGTGGGCAGGCTGGACCGCTCAGCACCGCTTCGGCGATCCGCCGGCAGCCGTCACGGTTATGACACGGGCCGGTGCTCCCGGACCGGGCCTGGTGCCCGTCGTCCCATCGGCGTTCTACGGCATCCCCGCCGCAACCGCCGCGCTGCGCCTGCACGCTCTTGGACTGCGTACCCAGGTACGGTCCGTCACGGCGCCGGGCCAGCCTAGCGGGACTGTCATCGGGATCACCCCCGCAGGTGACATCTCCCCCGGCACCATGATCACGTTCTATGTGGCCACCGCGCTGCCAGCCGGCCCCGGCCACCCGCTGGCCACCCCACACAGCAGCGCCTCCCTGGCCGCCAGCCGTTATCGGCCCGGGTGATGATGTTTGCGGTTTATGCCTGTTTCCGCCACGGGGCGGCGGGGGTTAGCTGGTAAGTGAAAGCCAGACGGCAAGGTATCGCGACGCCGCGGCCAGGCAAGCTCCCGGTCACGATCCGGCACTGAACCGGCCATCAGCTCACCGAAGTACAGGAGCCCGGTTATGGGCATCATCGCATGGATCGTTCTGGGCCTGGGCGCGGGCCTGCTCGCCAACATGCTGATCCCCGGCAGGAGATCACAGGGCCTGGTCATCACGTGCGTGATCGGCATCGCCGGGGCGCTGCTGGGCGGCTGGCTGGCCACGAAGTTGTTCCACGTGGTCACCCTGCACGGGTTTTTCAACATCTCCACCTGGCTCACCGCCATCGCGGGCGCGGCGATCCTGCTGCTGGCCTACCACCTGGTCACCAGCCGCAGTACCGGCAGCGGCCGCAGCCGCAGCGGCCGCGGCAGGTCACGCCGGTGGGCGCACCGGTGAACGAGCAGGCCAGGAGGGGTTCCGCCCGCAGCCGGGCGTCTTTTCTGCTGAACGTCCTGCATGGCAGGATCCGGGGTCTGACCGCCCGGGCAGGCCGGCCAGCCGCGGTGCCCGGGTATCAGCTCCGGGGTGCGTGCGGCGGCCGTGGCCGCCGTTGAGGTCCCTGGCCGCCCCGCGACTGCCGGTGCGCCGGATTCTGCTCAGGCGGCGATTTCGGGTGCCGGGGCGCATGCCCAGCGGAGTATCTGCTCAGGCAGTCAGGCGGGACTGATGACTGCAGCCACCGTGAGAGCATTGCATGACGGCGCCGGGGCGTCCCCGGCTGCCGGCACCCCTATGGCCGGGGACCTGGAAGTCCCCAGGCCGCTGCGACTGATCCTGACGGCGGGCTGGAACCTGGCCGAGTCAGCTGGGTTGCCCGTGGCCGCCTGCGCTGTCGCCGCCTGGGCCGGCGGCCGCAACGCGGGCCTGATCGCTGGGCTCGTGGCCATCTGGCTCATGGCGGTCATCCGCAAGGTCGTGACTGGATCTGTGCCGAGCCTGCTGACGATTTCCGCGGTGGTGCTCACGGTGCAGGCCGCGGTGGTGCTCGCTACCGGCGAGCTAGACCTAACGGTGGGGCGGGACCGGGGCTCCGGGCCGTCCACGCAGAATCTCGCCCCCGCGTGACCCTGACCGTCCTACTTTCCGTGCTTGCTGTCAATGCTGCATGACTCGTTCATGTCGCGGCCGAACATCATCGTCGTGCCAGGCGGGAAAATGGAGCCGGCGATGCAGCTGATCTTCACGCCGCTCATCCTGCGGTTCATGGAGGCGCGACGCAAGGCCTGACGGGGATGACAGCCAGCATCCGGCCGTTCGGGCTGGCCCGCGTCAGATCTTCCTTATTGCCAGGTACCGCCGCGTTTCCGGCAGCGCCTTGATCTCTGGCGGGTCCGCGACAGCGGCCCGCAACGTTGATATCCTCATCCCCGGAGCGGGCAGCGCCTCTGTGCTGGTGCCGTCCTGGCCTCCGCCGGGTTACCGTCTGCCTGCAGCAGCGCCACCTGCTTGATCGCCGTCCTCGACGGCGGCGGCCGGTGAGGTTGTCGGCCTGCGCAGTACCGTGCGCAAGAGGATCGCCATGTCATGCTGATGGATTCCCAGCACTCTGCTGGCCCGGATGGACCCGAGGCCGCCGAATAGCCCGGGGCGGCGATCCTGCTGCGCCGAGCCGACCACCAGCCGGTGACAGCGCAGGAAGACCGACTCGGCCAGGTGATAACGTGCGTCGTCTTCGCCGCGCCCCGGCCCCGGGGCTGGCACGTACTCATTGGCGACGACGTCACCGACGACATGCTCGGCCGGGGCCGAGTCATCGAGCGTCAGCAGTGCCTGCCTGTACAGCGCAACGGCGTAATTCTGGTACATGTCCCGGCTGCCGTCCGGGCTGTCCGTGGCGGAAGCACGAAGGCTACCGGTCTTACCCCATCCCAGCATCAAAAGCTCCGAGCATCTCGGCGGCGTTGCAGTCAGCAAGCGCCATCAGTCACCGAGGTCCGGAGCAACTACCTGACGTTACCACGGGCAAGATCACGTGGGCGAGTGTCCCTGCGCCAGGCGCCATTGCGGCCACAGCGCGTACGGTACGTTCTCCGAAATCACCGAGACTATGACCACCCGATCGTGTAGCACCCCGCTGAATTCGACGTTCGTGCGCGTGGTGTCCTTCGTCGGGTGCTGGAAGACGGCGGTGCCGGTCGGCGTGCGGCGGCGGTCTGGCTCTCCGGACCGATCAGATGATGCGACGGTCAACGGCTCACGATCGCAGGGTCCTGGGCGTCTTCTAGGCGCAGGGGGGAAGTGATCGAAAGAGGGCGCGTGATGACCGGCACCGAGACCATGAACCAGCACACGATCCTGGCCACGCGGCTCGGAGAGCTGACCGTCGTGCGGAACGCCGAGGCGGTGGTGGGCTTGTATTTCCCGCATCACTGGCACATGCCTGGGCCGGAGACGTTCGGCCCCCGCACCGACGAGGGATTCGATGAGGTCGCACGGCAGCTCAAGGATTATCTGGCCGGCGTGCGGCGAGGGTTCGACCTGCCGCTCCAAGCCCGCGGCAGCGTGCCGCAGCGTCGCGTGTGGGATCTGGTAGCGGAGGTGCCTTATGGGCAGACGATCACCTAAGGCGGCCTCGCCCGGCGCCTGAACTGTGATGTGCCCGCTCAGCAAGTCGGCGCCGACATTGGCCGGAACCCGCTGTGCATCTTGATCCCGTGCCACCGCGTGGTCGGCAGCAACGGAGAGTTGACCGGCTACGCCGGTGGTCTGCGGCGCAAGCGGGCGCTGTTGGAACTGGAGCAGCTCACGCTGCGGCCGGCGACGCACGAAGCGCTGGTCACCGTGGGCGGGTAGCAGGCGGCAGTTCCGCTCGCCGGTTACTTCTGCCTGGCAGCGCGGGTGCATCGCAGACTGTCGGCTGGCGGTACCAGGGATACTGTTGTTGTTCCCCAGGTCGATGGTGAGAGCGGCCGTCCCGAACCAGGTAACCGCGTTCTTGTTGTCGCAGACGATGGGCTGGAACGGAATGAACTTGGGGTCCCACTCCTCCTCGCGTCCTCGCCCGGGGGCACCGGGAAGTCCGCGGGGTCGTAGGACTGCCGCTCGTGCAGCCTGGACAGGGGGCGCCGGCCTCAAGCGCACTCCGGAGGACCGTCCTTAGCCGACCGCCCCTTCCATCTGCAGCTCGATCAGCCGGTTCAGCTCGAGCGCGTACTCCATCGGCAGCTCGCGGGCGATCGGCTCGACGAAGCCGCGCACGATGGTGGCCGCGGCCTCGTCCTCGGTCATGCCGCGGCTCATCAGGTAGAACAGCTGGTCCTCGGAGATCTTGGAGACGCTGGCCTCATGGCCCATCTCCACGTCGTCCTCGCGGATGTCCACGTAGGGATAGGTGTCGGATCGGCTCACCGTGTCCACCAGCAGCGCGTCGCACTTGACCGTGGACTTGGAGTGTGCCGCGCCCTCCTGTACCTGGACCAGGCCCCGGTAGGACGTCCGGCCGCCCGCCCTGGCCACGGACTTGGAGATGATCTGGGAGGAGGTGTTCGGCGCGCAGTGCACCATCTTGGCGCCGGCGTCCTGGTGCTGGCCCTCGCCGGCGAACGCGACGGACAGCGTCTCGCCCCTGGCGTGCTCGCCCATCAGGTAGACCGCCGGGTACTTCATCGTCACCTTCGAGCCGATGTTCCCGTCCACCCACTCCATGCTCGCCCCGGCCTGGGCCACGGCCCGCTTGGTGACCAGGTTGTAGACGTTGTTCGACCAGTTCTGGATCGTGGTGTAGCGGCAGCGGCCGCCCTTCTTGACGATGATCTCGACGACCGCCGAGTGCAGCGAGTCGGACTTGTAGATCGGCGCCGTGCAGCCCTCGACGTAGTGCACGTATGCGCCCTCGTCGACGATGATCAGTGTCCGCTCGAACTGACCCATGTTCTCGGTGTTGATCCGGAAGTAGGCCTGCAGCGGGATGTCGACGTGCACGCCGGGCGGCACGTAGATGAACGACCCACCCGACCACACCGAGGTGTTCAACGCGGCGAACTTGTTGTCACCAGCCGGGATGACACTGGCGAAGTACTGCCGAAAAAGCTCCGGCTGCTCGCGCAATGCGGTGTCGGTGTCCAGGAACAGGACGCCAAGCTCCTCAAGATCCTCGCGGATCTTGTGATAGACGACCTCTGACTCGTACTGCGCGGCCACACCGCCTACCAGCCGGGCCTTCTCCGCTTCGGGAATACCCAGCCGGTCGTAGGTGGCCTTGATGTCCTCGGGAAGGTCGTCCCAGGATGCGGCCTGCTTCTCCGTCGACCGGACGAAATACTTGATGTTGTCGAAGTCGATGCCGGACAGGTCCGCACCCCAGCGGGGCATCGGCTTGCGATGGAACAGGCGCAACGCCTTCAACCGACTCTCGAGCATCCATTCCGGCTCGTTCTTCTTGGCCGAGATATCGCGTACCACAGCTTCGGACAGGCCGCGCTGCGCGCTGGAGCCAGCAAGGTCAGAGTCGGCCCAGCCGTACTCGTAGCGACCCAGGCTAGACAGCGTTTCTTCCTGGGTGAGCGGTGCAGCCAGGGCGTTGTGCGCTCGCACTTCCTGCTCAGGAGCAGTCGTCATGCCGAGACGCCTCCATCCGGTTCGTGGTGCCAGTTTGGTGGTGGGACACAGGTGGGGACATAGGTTGGGACACAATGGTGGGGACAGCTGTCGGGGCGCCGCGCGGTGCCCGAGATTCGGGGACATGTGTCGTGCATACCGCGTCGCCACGGGCGATCGTGGCCAGCCGCTGGACGTGGACACCGAGCAGGTCGGCGAAGGCCGCGGTCTCGGCCTCGCACAGTTGTGGAAACTCCGCGGCAACGTGCGACACCGGGCAGTGGTGCTGGCACAACTGCGCACCGGCACCGACATACTCGACTGACGCTGCGTAACCGGCGCTGCTCAAGGCGATGGCTAGGGCCTGCGCACGAGCGACCGGATCAGCCGCAGCAACCACGGTGGCCCGGTGCCGATCGACCAGATCGATCACCCGACGCTCGGCGAAGGAGCGGACCGCCTGCTCACCGTCGCGCTCGGACAGGAAACGCAGCGCCGCAACCGCCAAATCATCGTAGGTGTGCTCGAATTGCGCCCGGCCCGCGGAGGTGAGTAGGAACAGCTTGGCCGGGCGACCACGGCCACGGGGACCTCGACGCGGTGCCGCGCGGTAACTGGCCTGCCCGTCGGTGAGCAGAGCATCCAGGTGGCGGCGCACCGCAGCGGGACCCAACCCCAGCGCGTCGGCGATCTGCGCAGCTGTCACTGGACCGTGCTCCAGCAACATCCGCGCCACCGACTCGCGCGTGCGACGATCGGTCCCGACGGTTTTCACAACGTCTATGTTACGTATTTCCCCGGCCGGTGCAAATGCCTGTGTGCTCGGGTCTCAGGCGTCCTCGCACGCACCGCTACCCTTCGCGGCGTGGTGGCCGAGAAGGTGCGCGGGGTCGGGGCCCGCTTTTGGGCGCCCCGACCGGATCTAGAAGCCCCGGTCAGCGGCCGATCGGCGGCTCGGGACGACGGTACCGGCCTGGATCCGGTCGAGACCCGGCAGCTCGACACAGTGCGCAGGTTCGGCACTGCCGGCGCGTTGCTGATGGGCTTAGGTTCACTCGGTGCGGGGACGGCCCCGGTCCTGGGCAACCCGGTCGTCGGGCGTCCGGTGCTCGGTTTGTTCCCTCGGATGCCGACGGCATCACTGGCGGTCGCCTACACCGGCATCGCCATGGTGGTGCTGGCCTGGTTGTGGCTCGGCGCGCTGGCCGCTCCCGGGCGGACCCGGCTGATCACCCGCGCTCAGCTGGACCGCACGGTGCTGCTGTGGGTGGCGCCGCTGCTGGTCGCCCCGCCGATGTTCAGCCGGGACGTCTACAGCTACCTGGCGCAGAGCGCGATGGTCAATCGCGGGCTGGATCCCTATGTGCTCGGTCCTGCCGACGCCCTGGGCGTGGACCATCCCCTGGTGCGGGGAATACCGACGATCTGGCGCCACACGCCGGCGCCCTACGGCCCGTTGTTCCTCACCCTGGGCAGGCCGATCGACTGGATCGCCGGCAACGACGTGGTGCTCGGCACGCTGCTCCACCGCAGCCTCGCGGTCGCCGGCCTGGTAATGATCGTCTGGGCGTTGCCGCGGCTGGCTCGTCGGGTGGGCGTCTCGCCGGTGTTTGCGCTGTGGCTCGGCGTCGCCAACCCGTTGGTGTTGTTCCATCTGGTCAGCGGGGTACACAACGAGGCGCTGATGATCGGCCTGATGCTGCTGGGTCTCGAGCTGGCGCTGCGCAGGCCCGCGATCGGACCAGCCCTGGTCGGCGGCACAGCACTCATCGCCGCCGCGGCACAGGTGAAGGTGCCCGCCGTGCTGGCACTCGGTTTCGTCGTGGTGTGGTGCGCCCGGCACCGGGGTGGGCGGCTGCGCGATCTCGGCTGGACGGCCGCGGCGATCGGTGGGATCGCGCTGGGCACCACGGTGGCGATCGGGCTGGGCACCGGGCTGGGCTTTGGCTGGATCGGTGCGCTGGGCACTCCCAACGTGGTGCGCAGTTGGATGTCTGTGGTGACCGAACTCGGCCTGCTGGCTGGGTTGATCGGCAGCGTGCTCGGGCTCGGCGATCACATCACCTCAGTGCTAGCGCTAGCCCGCGCCATCGGGCTGGCCACGGCCAGCGGCCTGTGCCTGTTGTTGCTGTGGCGGTGCTGGCGGGGACGGATCGAGCCACTGGCTGCGCTGGGTGCGGCGCTGGGCGCCGTAGTACTGCTGGGTCCGGTCGTGCACCCCTGGTACCTGCTGTGGGCCGTGATCCCGTTGGCGGCGTCGGCCACTAATCCGGCCTTTCGTCTTTCCGCCACCGCCGCTTCAGCGGTGCTCGCCCTGGTGGTGGCGCCCACCGGCGCGGACTTCCTGTTCCGGGCTTGGGTGGTGCCTTCGGCGATCGCTGCGGCGGCGGTCAGCCTGATAGTGCCGCTGCTGCTGGTTCGCGGACGCACTCCTTCGCTGTCCGCGGCCCTGCGGGCCGGTGCGCCGGCCCTTCGGCCCAGTGCGCTTTGATACCGGATCGCGACCTAGGCTCTGTGAACGTGACCCTGCCCGCGCCATTGGCTGCTGTCGAGGTCCACGGCCTGGTCCGGAGTTTCGGTACGGTCCGGGCGGTGGACGGTCTGGATCTACGGGTGCCGCCAGCCACGGTGCTGGCGCTGCTGGGACCCAACGGCGCCGGCAAGACCACCACCGTCGAGGTGTGCGAAGGGTTCCTCCGCCCGGATACCGGGGTGGTCCGCGTCCTGGGTCTGGATCCGATCGCCGACAGCGCGGCTCTGCGTCCCCGGGTTGGGGTGATGCCGCAGGGCGGCGGGGCGTATCCGGGCGTGCGGGCTGCCGAGATGCTCAGTCTGGTGGCGGTCTGCGCGGCACGACCGTTGGACGTCGGTTGGCTGCTTGACGTGCTCGGGCTCACCGGCGTCGCACGGGTGCCCTACAAGCGACTATCCGGCGGCCAGCAGCAACGGCTCGCACTCGCCTGCGCGCTGGTCGGACGACCGGAGGTGGTGTTTCTCGACGAACCCACCGCCGGCATGGATCCGCAGGCCCGACGGCTGGTCTGGGACATCATCAGCCGGTTGCGCGCAGACGGTGTCAGCGTGCTGTTCACCACCCACCTGATGGAGGAGGCCGAGGCACTGGCCGACCAGGTTGTGATCATCGATCATGGCCGGGTGGTGGCCCAGGGCAGCCCAGCTGAGCTCACCTCCGACGGCACGCAGCGGCAGCTGCGGTTCGGGGCCCGAGCCGGCTTGGATCTCGGCGCGCTGTGCACCGCATTGCCCGCAGGCTGCCAGGCCAGTGAACCGCGCCCCGGTGGGTACCTGGTCGAGGGCGCGATCGACCCCCAGGTGGTGGCCACCGTGACAGCCTGGTGCGCTCAGCAGGGCGTGTTCGCCGAAGACCTCAGAGTGTCCAGACGCAGTCTCGAAGACGTGTTCCTCGAGCTCACCGGACGGGAGCTGCGGCCGTGACCAGCTTCTCCCCCGGTACTTTCGCGCCCGCACCAGGCCGCGGGCGGCTGTCGCGGATGCTGATCACCCAAGCTCGCACCGAGTTCGTGCTGACCCTGCGCAACGGGGAGCAGGTGCTGCTGACGCTGCTCATCCCGCTGGGCATACTGATTGGGTTCACCCTGCTCAACGTGGTCCCGGTGGCCAGCCCGCGAGTGGACAACATCACCCCGCGAGTTCTGGCGCTGGCCGTGATGTCCACTGCGTTCACCGGGCAAGCCATCGCATTGGGCTTCGACCGCCGGTACGGGGTGCTCAAACGGTTAGCCGCCACCGCGCTGCCACGCTGGTCGTTGGTCGCCGGCCGGATGCTGGCGGTGCTCGGGGTGGTGGTGGTGCAACTGGTGGTGCTCGGCTCGGTGGCTGCTGGATTGGGTTGGCACCCGCATCCTGCAGGTCTGGTACCCGCGGCATTGCTGATCCTGGCCGGGACGGCGGCGTTCGGCGCCCTTGGAGTGTTGCTCGGGGGGGCGCTTCGGGCCGAGGTGGTGCTCGCAGTGGCGAACATGGTCTGGCTACTACTCGTCGTCGCGGGGGGCATCGTGCTGTCTGTCCACGCCTTGCCCAGACCGCTGTCCACGATCGCCGCTGCGCTGCCCTCCGGCGCCCTGGCCGAGGGCCTGCATACGGCGCTGGTGCAGGGTGTCGCACCGTGGGGCGCGCTGGGCGTTCTGTTGGCCTGGGCGGCCGGCGCCGGCCTGCTGGCCGCCCGCACCCTGCGACTGTCCTGAACCCACCCGCGAGGGCTGACGGCAAGGGTTGGCACGTGCCATGATCCCCGAAACTGAGTACGGGCAGTGCAATTTACCTAAGCCGCTACTTCAGGGACGATGTTGTGGCACGCGCACGAGTGGTCTATGCCGCCTGACGACACTGCTCGACTGGCTTAGATTCGGCCGGGAACCCGACCTGATACTCCGGTCAACACCTCGGCAACCGCACATCACTGACGTGCCCGCCGGTGGGTGGGCGCGCCGGCTGCCTACTATCAGGTTGTGCTAGCTGCACCTGCCCCGAAGCGCTCGCTGGCGACCCTGTTCCGGCCCACGGCGATCGCTGCGGTGATCACCCAGGCCGGCATCGCGGTGACCGGCTCGGTGGTGCGGGTCACCGGGTCGGGGCTGGGTTGCCCGACCTGGCCGCAGTGCTTCCCGGGAAGCCTGGTGCCGCAGCCGCATCCCGAGGTCGCTGCGGTGCACCAGTGGATCGAGTTCGGCAACCGGCTGCTTACTGGCCTGGTCGGCTTGGTCGCGCTGGCCTGCTTGGTAGTCGCGCTGCTGGTTCGTCCCCGGCGTCGACGGCTGATTCTGCTGGCGGCGACGATGCCGCTGGGCGTCGTGGTGCAGGCCGTGCTCGGCGGCATCACCGTGTTAACCGGGCTGTCCTGGTGGACCGTCAGCGTCCACTTTCTCGTCTCGATGGTGCTGGTATGGCTCGCGGTGCTGCTGGTCGCCGCCTTCGCCGAGGGCGACGCTCCGCCGCGCTGGCACCTCCCTGGGCCGCTGCGTGGCTTGCTGCGCGCCGCCACCACGATGCTGGCAGCACTGCTGATCGCCGGAACACTGGTGACCTCGGCGGGCCCACACGCCGGAAACGCTGCCACTCCCCGGTTAGCGGCTGGTGTCCCGGCGATGGCGCAACTGCACGGCGATCTACTCGTCGGTTTCCTCGGACTGCTCGCCGGCCTGGGGTTCGCGCTCCGCGCGGTAGGCGTGCCGACCGGCGTCTGGCGGCGCTACACAGTGCTGGTCTGCGTGGTGCTCGCGCAGGGCACCTTAGGCGTCGTGCAGTACCTCACCGGAGTGCCTGAGGTGCTCGTCTCGCTGCACGTTCTGGGTGCCGCGTCGGTGGTGGTGGCGATGGCCTCGTTCTGGACGAGCTGCCGGGTCCGCGGCCACGAACCAGCCGTCGCCGTGGGTGACGCACGACCACTAGCCAGCGCCGGAACCACCTAACCGGACGAGTCCGGACGGCGGTATCGGCGCATCGCGTCGGGATAACCGACAATCGCAGCGTCATAAGCCGGAATGCTCAGTTCGGCCGCCAGCTTGCGGGCCACCGCGGGCGAGCCCACCCGGCGGCGGATCCACTCGCCATCGGAGGCGACTGCCACGGCCGTCGTATCGGTCGCCGCCGTTTCGGGCTCGACATAGAATTCGACACCGGTCCTGGTAGCGACGAAATCACGGAGCTGGGCAAGGTCATCCGGGGTGGCTTCTCGATCAAGCATGCTCTGGTAGCCACCGCGCCTGACCCGAATGGCGCGCTGACTCAACAGACCGCCCGCACGTCGACCGAAAGCCCGTACCAGGTAATCTCTCAGCCCCACTGGCGATCCTCCTACCTGGCCACGACCGTAACCCGAATGCGTTCCACCGCTTCTGAATAAATCGTACTTACAGTCGTGAACCACACCCGCTGGGCCCGGCGACGGCTCACCCGCGGCAGCTCATCCGCCGCGGCGGCCCCCACCTCCGCCGGCCCCGCCACCACCAGCTCCCCTCCACCGGCTAGGCGGCTGACATTCGGAACGGTGGTGCCCGGCAGCGGCTGGGAAAAGATCGGCGAGAACCACCTGGTCACCGGGGTTGAGCCCGGTCAGCACCTGGGTGCGAGTGGGCCCGATGGCACCCACGGTGACCCGGACGCTGCTAGCGCTGCCGTTGCGGAGGACGGTGACGAGGTGGTTGGCACCTGAGGTGTGCACCGCAGAGCTGGGCACGGTGAGCGCGCCGGACACGTGGGCCAGCAGGATGGACACTGCAGCGCTCTGTCCGGCGAAGAGTTGCTGCGCGGTGCTTGTGAGGCCGATCGTGACGGGGTAGCTGGCCGAGCCCGACGAGGTGACCGAGCCGGAGGTGGCGAGCAAGCCAACGGAGACGACCTGTCCAGGCAATGGCGCTGAGCTTCCGCTTGGGGTGATGGCTGCGGCGTCGCCCACGTGCACCGACCCGACATTCGTGTCGCTGACCGATGTGGTGACCTGGTGCGAGCCCGGCCCGATGATGATGATCTGCGGGGTTCCCGAAGTGCTCTGGACCGATTGACCCGCGCTGATCGTCACCGATCCGACGGTGTCATCGATCGGGCTACGCAACTCGACCTGGTCGTGGGATTGTTGCGCTTCGGCGAGCTGCGCCTTGGCGGCGTCGATGGCAGCCTGGCCCGAAGAGAGCTGCTCGGCTGAGGCCGGCTGACGGGATGCCGCGGTCCGGGACGCTCCGCCCGTCGGTGATCCGGTTGTACGGGCGGACGCGCTGATACTGCTCGCTGGTGATCTGATCGCACGGCTCGTACCGCGAGCTGTTGATGCGGTACTGGCGCTGGTTCGCGGTGCGGAAGCAGGCTGGGGTGGTTGGGCCCTGGTCCGCGTGGAAGCCACGAGCTTGTCGACGGCACTGTTGAGCGCGGGCAGGTCTGTGCACACCGCCTGCTGATCGTGCTCGACGGCAACCTGGTCCGCGAGCACCGTCTGGAGCTCAGATTGACATCCGCCGGCATTCAGCGACTTCGCAGCGGGCACGGGCGCGGTTCCCGATGCCACCGACGACAGCGAGCTGCGATTATCGAGTTTGGGAGAGCCCCGTGCGACACCACCATCGATCGCACTGAGCTGGGACTGGCAGAGGTCGGTCTCCGTCTTGAGGTCGTGCTGTTCGGTGGCGAGCTCCAGGTCAGCGCGATGCTGGTCAGCGATGAGCTGGGCCTGCCGCGCGCTGACCAGATCCCGGGCAGCAGCGGTGGGGTCCGACGGCCCGATGATGTCTGTGGTGAACGCCGCCGGCGCCACCGCGGCGGTAGCCGTGCCCGAGGTCTGACTGGACGCATCTGAGGCCAGCCTGGCCTGGGCGGCAGCGACGGCGGATTGGGCAGACGCGACCTGCGCATCCAGGGCGGTCGTGTCGAGCTGGGCGAGAGTCTCGCCGACAGCCACCTGCTGACCGACAACGGCCGAGACGCTGCCGACGTTGCCGGCGACGGGAAAGCTGAGGTTCGCCTGGTTGATCGGTTGGATCGTGCCCAGCGCGTCAAGGGTCGTATCCACGTCGGCTCGCTCGACGCTCGCCGCGGTAGGACGGTGAACTGGTGCGGCCGGACGCGAGCACCGCGACCAGCGCCGCGAGCAGCGCCACCACGATGCCCCAGACCAGCCAACGACGCTTATTGCGGGGGCGTAAGCGCAGCGTGCGCGGCCGCTCAGCCGCGGGCACGGGTGCCACCAGAACCACCGAAGCCGCCCTGACAACCCTGCGGACCTGGCTGCCGGATGCTGATCGACGAGGCGGTGACCGTCCCGGTGTCGTCGGACGGACCG
>DASUII010000162.1:0-2507 GCA_036279835.1 Pseudonocardiaceae bacterium | reverse complement strand
CTCCGTAACCGTGTCCTACCGGACCCAGCCGATGGGCTTCCCATGGCCGGAGGGCATCGACGAGGTGCCGTTGCTTTCCAGAGTCGACGGCAGCACCGCGCACTTCGCTGACGGGACGGCGCGTGATGTGGACGCCATCGTGCTGTGCACCGGGTACCAGCACTCGTTCAAGTTCATCTCCGACGAGCTGCGGTTGCGCACCGCGAACGTGCTGTACCCCGGCAACCTCTACAAGGGCATCTTCTGGCTCGGCCACCCCGACCTCATGTACCTCGGGATGCAGGACCAGTACTACACGTTCACCATGTTCGATACGCAGGCGTGGTATGCGCGGGACTACGTGCTCGGCCGGATCTCGCTGCCCTCGCAGGAGGAGATGGCGGCCGACATCGCGCGTTGGCGCGGCCGGCTGGCCGAGTGCGCGGGACCGCTCGACGAGATCGACTTCCAGACCAGCTACGTGGTGGACCTCCATAAGGATGTCGACTACCCCAGCTACGACGTTGACTTGACCCGCGCGCACTTCAAGGAGTGGGAGCACGACAAGATGGCCAGCATCACCGGATACCGGGACCGGTCTTTCTCCTCACCCTGCACCGGAACCATCGCGCCGGTCCACCACACCCCGTGGTGGGAAGAGCTCGACGACTCCATGGCAACCTTCCTGGACAACCGGACGTAGAGGCGAGCTGCAGCGTCCCTCACGGGTTCAGGAACTGGCGCCAGCCGCCGGCCCAGACACCACGTGATCCGGCAGTGAGTTCCCTGCTGCTAGCGTGACGTAGGTGCACAACGCAACGGATCGTGACGCCAGGACCCGGGCCCGGCTGGAGCAGCACTGGGGGGCTTCGGAGAGCGGGGACATCGAGACCGAGCACGCGATCTACTCCGACGACGCGATCCTGGACTATCCGCAGTCCGGGGAGCGCTTCCGAGGCCGGTCAAAGATCCAGGCGCAGCGCGGCGGGCACCCGGCTCAACGCCACTTCACCGTCCTGCGGATCCGGGGCGGCGGCGACCTGTGGGTGAGCGAGTGCGTGATCACCTACGACGGCGTGCCCACCTATTCGGTGAGCGTCATGGAACTCACCGGCGATCTGGTCACGCACGAGACCCAGTACTTTGCCAACCCCTTCCCCGCGCCCGCATCGCGCGCAGGGCTAGCTGAGCCGATCCCTGGCCACGACCGGTGAACCCACGCGCGGAACGGACTATGCCGCGACCTACTGGCGGCAATGATTTACGTCCACCTCAGAACCACAAATCCGCGACTGAGCGATGACACCTTCCGGAACCTTCACGCGTTGGTCCAGTGGTCAAACAACTGAGGCTGCTGTCCTTCCTGCGATTGGCTGCGGCGAGGATGTTGTGACGCAATCGACAGTGGCACCATGCAGGTTGGGCATTCGAAGCTATGAGAGGCAGTCATCCGATGCGTCCTGACATCAGGCCCGGCGGTATCTTCCCTGATTATGCTCTGCCGGATCACACCGGCACGGTGCGGTCGCTCAGCGAGCTTCAGGGCCGCGATCCGCTGATCCTCACCTTGGCGCGCGGCAACTACTGTCCCAAGGAGCACCAACAGCACCTGGAGTTGGCGGCTAACTACCCGAAGGTGGCGGTGTCCTACACCCAGATCGCCACCATCGCCACCGACGACCATCACACCCTGCAAGAATTCCGCGCGTCAGTGGGCGCCCAGTGGACCTTCCTGTCCGATCCCGGCCGGACCGTCCAGCAGGACCTGGACATCGCCGAGTACACCGACCCCGAGCACAACCCCATGATCCCGCACACGCTGGTGCTCAAGCCGGGGCTGGTCGTTCACAGTGTCTATAACGGCTACTGGTTCTGGGGCCGCCCGTCGTTCTACGACCTGTGGCATGACCTGCGCGCCGCCACCAGCGAGATCCGCCCGGACTGGGACCTGAGCACCCCAGGGCTCCGCGACGCCTGGGACGCCGGCGACTACTCGAACTTTCACGGCTGGGACCGGCGCTCCCCAGGGTCGATGCCGACCTCGTACGTCGAACCGGGCACGGGATGACCGCGATGCGCACGCCGGTGTGCGAGTTGCTCGGGATCGAACAGCCGATAGTCCTGGCGCCCATGGTCGCGGTGCCCCGGCTGGCCGCGGCGGTCTCGAATGCCGGCGCGCTCGGCATGCTGACGCTGACGTGGTCAGACGACGTCGGAGCCGTGGTCCGGGAGACGGCGGCGCTGACCGCGCGGCCGCTCTGCGGCAACCTCGTTCTCACCGAAGATCGTCACCGTCGCCTTGACAGGCCCTTGACGCCGGCTTGCGCATCGTCTCGTTTTTCATGGGTGATCCCAGCGGCTACGTCCAGCGCGTGCACGACGCCGGAGGGATTGTCATGCACACGGTCGGCACCGCCGAGGAAGCGCGGCGGGCGGTGGCGTCTGGGGTGGACGTGGTCGTCGCGCAGGGCTGGGAGGCCGGCGGGCACGTATGGGGGACTGTCGCGACCTTGCCGCTGGTGCCCGCG
>DASUII010000161.1:0-3181 GCA_036279835.1 Pseudonocardiaceae bacterium | reverse complement strand
GCTCAGCCGTCCGCTGCTGGTTGAGCTGATGGGGACCAAGCAGGCGAACTTTCCCGGCTACGGCAAGCGACCCGGGTTCGTGGTCAGCAACGACAACAAGCTGCTCAGCACCTACCCGGGCGCGCTGGGCGGCAAGACCGGCTTCACCGACGACGCCCGGCACACCCAGCTCGACGCCGCGCAGCGCGGCGACCGGCGCCTGATCGTGGTGCTGATGCGCGGCGAGCAGCGGCCGGTGTCGATGTCGGAACAGGCGGCCAGACTGCTGAACTACGGATTCGCGCTTGCTCCAGGTCGCCCCGTCGGTCGGCTGGTGGACGAGGCTCCTCCAGCCGAGACCGAGACCGGCCCGGACGGAGCTCCCGGTGGCCTTGCCGCTCCGCCAGGTGCCGGGGTGAATGCCGCGTCCCGAAACTCGACGGCCGGTTTCGGCCAAGGGGGCGTGCTGCTCCCGGTGGCGTTGTGGATCGGTCTGGCGATCGCCGTGCTTGCCGGACTCGGTGCGCTGGTCTCCCGCGGGCGGCACCGCTAGACGCGATCCGGTAGACCATCGAGCTCATTACCGTCGAGGTAGGCCCGGGCTTGCAGGGTGAACAGCTCGGCGTACCCGCCGCCGCGGGCCATCAGTTCCTGGTGGGTGCCCTGCTCGGTGATGCGGCCGTGGTCCAAGACGACGATCTGGTCGGCGTGGCGGACATTGGCCAGCCGGTGGGTGATCAGCACTGTGGTCCGATGAGTCGCGGAACCGTCGCCCGCTGCGGCACCGGTCCGCCGCAGCGACTGAAGGGATTGGAACACCGCGTGTTCGGCACGGGCGTCCATCGCGGCGGTGGGTTCGTCGGCGACGAGCAGGGGGGCATCCCGGTATAGACCACGCGCCACGCTGATCCGTTGCCACTGCCCACCGGAGAGGTCGCAGCCGTTCTGGAACTCTCGGGATAGCACGCTGTCCCAGCCGCCCGGAAGGTCGGCGACGACGGCGTCGGTGCCGGAGTCGAGTGCGGCGGCAGCCAGCATGCTGCCGTCCGGATCAGGGCGTTCTAACCGGCCGATGCGGACGTTGTTCTCGGCGGTCGTCGGCCACTCGACGGGGTTCTGCAAGACGACGGCAACTTCGGAGTGCAGCTCACGCTGGTCGACCTTGGCGATGTCGACGCCGTCCCAACGCACCTGTCCCTCATCGGGCAGATAGAGGCCGGTGATCACTTTGGCGAGGGTGGACTTGCCCGAGCCGTTTTCGCCCACCAGCGCGATGACCTGGCCGCGCCTGATCGTCAAGTTGATCCGATGCAGGGCTGGCTCCTCCTTGCCCGGGTAGCTGAAGGACACCTCGCGCAACTCGATGAGCTGAGGATCGCGCGGCAGCCGCCGGGTGGCAACGGCCCGGTGGTAGCCGCGGGCTTGGGCCAGGCATTTGGTCACCATGTCGAGATAGAAGCTGTGCTCGAAGAGCCGGTTGGCCGAGAACACCGTGGTGGACACCGCAGTGCTCGCGGTGCGCATCGCGACCGCAGCCGCCCCGGCCAGGGCAAGCGGCATCTCCCCGGTGTAGAGCAGCGCGCCGAGCACCCCGTAGGCCAGCGCTGTGCCGATCCCAGCCAGGCCGCGTCCGACCAGCCGGATCGCGGTCTTGCGGTGCTCGACGCGGACGGCCTCCGTGGTGACCTGGGATCCGATGCGACGGTGCTCGCCCAACAGAGTGTCCTGGGTGGTGAAGGCCCGGACCTCGGCCGCCTGGCGCCGGCTGGTGATCATGTCACCGGTGATCCCAAGCCGGCGCATCCGCGAGACCATCCGCACGAACGACTCGTAGGTCAGCATCGCCGACCGCATGCTGGCCCAGCCGTTGGGCACCGCCGCAAGCAGCACCACCGGCGCCAGCACGGGGTTGAGCAGGCCGGCGGTGACGATCGCGGCGGCAAGCGAGATCGCCGAGCTGAGCAGGTTCCCGGCGTCAGCGATCCCCCGGCCGACGCTGATGATGCCCCGCCCCAGCGTCCGGCGCACCAGCTCCACGAAATCCGCGTCATCGAAAGCGACCAAGTCCGCACCGACCACCGCCGCGTGCAGTTCGTCCTGAGCGCGCAGCTCCACCAGCGGAGCCAGCACCGCCTGCACGGCGCCGACGGCCGCGTCCAGCAGTCCCCGAGCCGCGTAGGAGACCATCACCAGCGCCAGCGCCGGCAGCGCCGCCAGCACCCGCTGCGGAGTCGGGCCCTGCTGCAGCAGCTGGGTGAACACGTTCGCCGTCGCCAACAACCCGAACGCCGTTGCACACCCCGAGACCAGCTGGACGGCGGCTGCCAGCAAGGTCAGTCGCGGCGAGGTCTGCCACGCTAGCCGTACCAGGACGCCCAATGCCACGGGTGCCGCGCGCAGCATCCGGCCGGCGCTCGAACCGGCCATGTCCTCGCCGACCTTCGCCCACCACGGAGTGGTGAGATCATCGACGCCGATCAGCGTCGGCGGGCCCGGATCGGGTGAGGTTGAGCTAGCGGTGCGCCGGAGTCTCATCGTGGCCTCCCAGCGGCAAGCATGCCTGCCGCGCTAGCGTGCGTCTCGTGAGTAACAGCACCGATGTCCGGGCGGGGATCGTGGTCACCGGGACGGAACTGCTCACCGGCTTGATCACCGACCGCAACGGTCCGTGGTTGGCGCAACGACTGGGCGAGTTGGGCGTCGAGGTAGCGCATCTGCTCCGCGTCGGGGATCGGCCGGCGGATCTGGCTGCGGCGCTGCGGTTCCTCGCTGATCAGGGCGTCGAGCTGGTCGTCACCAGCGGTGGGCTGGGCCCGACTGCCGACGACGTGACCGCCGAGGTGGTCGCCGGATTCGCCGGGGTGGAACTGGAGCTCGACGAGCTGATGGAACAGCGGATCGCCGCGATCCTCGCCCGGTTCCGCCGGCTGTCAGGCTTCGATCCAGCAGGGTTGCTGGCGGCGAATCGCAAGCAGGCGATGGTGCCCCGCGGCGCGCAGGCTCTTGACCCGGTGGGGACGGCACCGGGGTTGGTGGTACAGGTCGACGGCGGACCCACCGTGATCGTGTTGCCGGGACCGCCCCGTGAGCTGCAGACGATGTGGCCCGCGGCGTTGGCCACCCCGGCCGGCAAAGCCGTGTTGGCCCGCACCCAGCCCTTCGAGTCCGCGCAACTGCGGCTGTTCGGGCTGCCCGAGTCGCA
>DASUII010000160.1:0-11845 GCA_036279835.1 Pseudonocardiaceae bacterium | reverse complement strand
CAGGTACTGGCCGGTGTTGGTGGCGGTATCGATAGCCCGGCCGGAGTCGGCGTTCTTGCCGGTGACGAGGGTACGGATGTAGACGATCCGCTCCCCCTTCTTTCCAGAAATTCGTGCCCAGTCGTCGGGGTTGGTGGTGTTTGGCAGGTCCTCGTTCTCGGCGAACTCGTCGACGATCGAGTCGAGCAGGTGCGTCATCCGCAATCCTGGTTGACCGGTCTCCAGCACCGACTTGATGGCCTTCTTCTTCGCCCGGTCGACGATGTTCTGGATCATCGCGCCGGAGTTGAAGTCCCGGAAGTAGAGGACTTCCTTGTCGCCGTTGGCGTAGGTGACTTCCAGGAAGCGGTTCTCCTCGCTTTCGGCGTACATCCGCTCGACGGTGCCCTGGATCATCGCCTGGATGCAGGCCTTGCGGTCCTGCCCGAATTCGGCCAGGTCGTCGGCGTGCAGCGGGAGCGTCTGCGTCAAGTACTTGGAAAAGACGTCCCGGGCCGCCTCGGCGTCCGGCCGCTCGATCTTGATCTTCACGTCGAGCCGTCCCGGCCGCAGGATCGCCGGATCGATCATGTCCTCCCGGTTGGAAGCACCGATGACGATGACATTCTCCAATCCCTCCACACCATCGATCTCACTGAGCAACTGCGGCACGATCGTGGTCTCGACGTCGGAAGACACACCCGACCCTCGGGTGCGGAAGATCGAGTCCATCTCGTCGAAGAACACGATGACCGGAGTGCCTTCCGACGCCTTCTCCCGAGCTCGTTGGAAGATCAATCGGATATGCCGCTCGGTTTCCCCGACGTACTTGTTGAGCAGTTCGGGACCCTTGATGTTGAGGAAGTAACTCTTGGCATCGGTGTCCCCGCGTACCTGGGCTACCTTCTTGGCCAACGAGTTGGCCACCGCCTTGGCGATCAGAGTCTTACCGCAGCCGGGAGGGCCGTAGAGCAGCACGCCCTTGGGCGGGCGCAGCTCGTATTCGCGGAACAGCTCGGCATGCAGGAACGGCAGCTCGACGGCATCGCGGATCTGCTCGATCTGGCTGGCCAGGCCGCCGATGTCCTCGTACCCGACATCGGGAACCTCCTCCAGCACGAGGTCCTCGACCTCCGCCTTGGGCACCCGCTCGTAGGCGTAGGCGGCCTTGGTGTCCACCAGCAACGAGTCCCCGGGCTTCAGCGGCACCGCGTCGGGGTTGTCCGGGCCCATCAGCAGCGGGTCGGCCAACCACACCACGCGCTCTTCGTCGGCGTGGCCGACGACCAACGCCCGCAAACCGCAGTCGAGCACTTCGCGCAGCGCGCAGACTTCACCCGTCGACTCGAAGGAGCCCGCCTCGACCACAGTCAGCGCCTCATTGAGCCGCACGCTCTGCCCGCGGCGCAGCTGCGGGATCTCGACCGCGGGCGACACTGCCACCCGCATCCGCCGGCCGGAGGTGAACACGTCCACCGAGCCGTCGTCGAAGCAGGCCAGGAACACGCCATAACCACTGGGGGGCTGAGCCAGCCGATCGACCTCTTCGCGCAGCGCGAGGAGCTGGCCGCGAGCCTCCCGCAGCGTCTCCACCAGTTTGGCGTTGCGCTCAGTGAGCTGGCTCACCGACGCGGAGGCCTCGGCGAGGCGCTCCTCGAGCAACCGGAAATGCCGGGGCGACTCGGTCAGTCGACGACGCAGCAGCGTCACCTCATCCTCGAGGACCCTGATCTGGGCAGCCAGCGCCGGGTCGACGCGTTCTCGACCGTCAGCGGCTCGGTCGCCGGAATAGTCGTGCGGCACGAGGCACCTCCTCCCGCATGGTTCTGGAGACCACTAACGGTACGGGACGGCGCGGGAGAACCGTGAGTTAACGCCAGATCAACTCCGGGGGCTGGCAAACTACAGACGACGGTTGGAACGGCTGGGCCGGCGCTGCGGGGTAGGCGCCACTGCGCCCTGCGCCAACCGGCGGGCGGTGAGCAGGAACGCGGTGTGCGCGACCATCCGGTGTTCCGGGCGAACCGCGAGCCCGACTACGTGCCAGGGCCGCAGCAGCGTCTCCCAGGACTGCGGCTCGGTGTAGCAGCCGGCTTCGCGAAGCGCCTCGGCGCTGCGGGACAGCTGGGTGGTGGTGGCCACGTAGATGGTGAGCACGCCGCCGGGAATCAGCGCCGCGGACACCGCGGGCAGCGGCTCGCACGGGTGCAGCATGTCCAGCACCACCCGGTCCACCGGCTGCTCGGCGGGGTGGGTAGCCACATCGCCCACCCTGAGCTGCCAGTTCGGCATCACCGCGCCGAAGAACCGCTCGACGTTGCGCGCGGCATATTCGGCGTGGTCAGCGCGCGCCTCGTAGGAGATCACGCTGCCGCGCTCCCCGACCGCCCGGAGCAGCGAGCAGGTCAACGCCCCCGAGCCGGCGCCGGCTTCGAGCACCCGCGCACCGGGGAAGATGTCGCCCCACATCAGGATCTGCGCGGCATCCTTGGGATAGATGACTTGTGCGCCGCGCGGCATGGACAGCACGTAGTCGCTCAGCAGCGGGCGCAAGGCGAGGTAGCGGTCCCCACGGCGGAGGCCACGACGCTGCCCTCGGCAAGCCCGATCAGGTCGTCGTGGGCGACCGCACCGCGGTGGGTGTGGAAGTGCGCGCCGGGTTCCAGCACCACGGTGTGCCGGCGTCCCTTGGGGTCGGTGAGCTGCACCCGATCACCGGGTTGGAACGGTCCGCTAGCTCGAGTCACAGAAGCTGATGGTGACAGATCGGTGTGTGGGCGGCTGCACTGCGCCATCGGAGTTCGCCGCCATCGGAGATTCGCCGCTGTCGGGGGGTTCCCCTACCCTGCGTGCCATGACAGAGACCCTGCCCGCCATGACCTCTGCGAAGCCCAGGCGGCTGGCTCTGTCACCGTCGCGGGCCGCGGATTTCAAGCAGTGCCCGCTGCTGTACCGGTTCCGGGCGGTCGACCGGCTGCCCGAGACACCGAGCCGCTTGCAGGTCCGCGGCACCGTGGTGCACACCGTGCTGGAGCGGCTCTTCGCGCTGTCCCCCGACCAGCGAGACGCTGAAGCTGGGCGAGAGCTGGTCGATCCCGCTTGGCGTGACGTGCTGGCCGCCAGCCCGGAGCTGGGCGAGCTGTTCGCCGGTTCTGGGGACCCGGAGCTCGGCGAGTGGCTCGATTCGGCGCGTGGGCTCGTCGAGGCCTACTTCGCGCTGGAGGATCCCCGGTTGGTCGCGCCCGAGGCTTGCGAGCTGCTGGTGGAGGCGGAGCTGGCGGCCAGTGACGCCGGGGACGGCGAACCACTGCTGTTGCGGGGATACATCGATCGGCTCGACGTCGCTGCCACCGGTGAGATCCGGGTGGTGGACTACAAATCCGGTGCCGCACCGCGGGAGTTTTTCGAGGCCAAGGCGCTGTTCCAGATGAAGTTCTACGCGCTGGTGCTGCTGCGTATCCGCGGGGTGGTGCCGCGCCAGCTGCGGCTGCTGTACCTGGCTGATCGGCAGGCGTTGAGCTACACCCCTGATGAGGCGGAGCTGGTCCGCTTCGAGCGCACCCTCGTCGCGATCTGGTCAGCGATCCGGCGGGCCGCCCGCAGCGGGGACTTCCGCCCGAACCCCAGCCGGCTGTGTGACTGGTGCGATCACAAGTCGCGCTGCCCCTCTTTCGGCGGCACTGTGCCCCCTTATCCGGGCTGGCCGGACCCCGCCGGCGCGGGCGCCGAGACCGCACGCGACCGGGCGGAGTAGCGACTTACATCCGGCAGGAGCGGATGTCGCTGGCCAGGATGGCTTTGGCGCCGTGCGCGGACAGCTCGTCCATGATCCGATTGGCATCTCGGCGGGGCACCATCGCCCGAACCGCGACCCAATCGGGATCGGCCAGCGGAGCCAGCGTCGGTGACTCCAGCCCGGGCGTGATGGCGATCGCCTCGTCCAGCAGGGTGCGGGGGCAGTCGTAGTCGACGAGCAGGTACTGCTGAGCGAACACCACGCCCTGCAGGCGGGCGATGAGCTGCGCCCGTTCCGGCGATGGTGCCGCGTCGGACCGCTCGACGAGCACGGCCTCCGAGGAGCAGATCGGGTCTCCGAAGGCCGTCAGGCCGTGCTGTCGCAGGGTGCGACCGAACTCGACCACGTCGGCGATCGCATCTGCTACCCCGAGCTGCACAGAGATCTCCACCGCGCCGTCGAGCTGGATCAGGGTGACGCGGACCCCGTGGCGGGCCAGGTCCGCCTGGACCAGCCGGGGGTACGACGTGGCCACCCGCAGGCCCTCCAGATCATCGACCTTCCAGTCCCGCCCGACCGGTGCCGCGTAGCGGAAGGTGGATCCGCCGAAACCGAGCGCGAGCTGCTCGATGACCGGCGCCTCGGAGTCCAGCACCAGATCCCGGCCGGTGATCCCGAGATCCAGCTCCCCGGAACCCACGTAGACCGAGATGTCCCTGGGGCGGAGGAAGAAGAACTCCACATCGTTGGCGGTGTCGATGACGGCCAGATCCTTGGCGTCGTGCCGTTGCCGGTAGCCCGCCTCGACCAGCATCTCCGAGGCGGGGCCCGCTAGCGTGCCCTTGCTGGGTAACGCGACCCGCAACATCCCGTCATCTCCGTTCATCGAGCTCATCGGCACACCTCACAGGTAGCGGTAGACGTCGGTGGTGCTGATCCCCCGGCCGAGCATGAGCACCTGCACGCGGTAGAGCAGCTGCGAGATCTCCTCCGCCAGCCGTTCGTCGGACTCGTGCTCGGCGGCGATCCACACTTCGCCGGCCTCTTCGAGCACCTTCTTGCCCTGAGCGTGCACCCCGTCGTCCAGCGCCGCCACCGTGCCCGAGCCAGCCGGCCGCGTCCGGGCCCGGTCGGTGAGCTCGGCGAACAGCTCGTCGAACGTCTTCACCGCCGCAGCCTACTCGTGAGTGCGTAACAGTGTTCTAACACTGTTACGCACTCACGAGCCTCACGCATTGAAGTACTTCGCTTCGGGGATGGTGGCGACGATGGCGTCGGTGGACTGCTCAGGGTGCGTGCGCTAGGACGTCGATCAGCGATAACAGGGCCATGAGAAGCAGCCTAGAGCAGCGATATCGGGCCTTCGTTGTATCGCGTGGCGGCCAGCGCGACCCAAGAGCCGTAGGCTAGCGCGGTGACCTATCCGGACACCCCCGGCAGCGACTCGGCGCCGCTGCCCCAGCTCACTTCGCCGGTGCTGGTAGCCGCGTTCGAGGGCTGGAACGACGCCGGGGACGCCGCCAGCACCGCGATCGAGCACCTGCAGTTGAGCTGGGACGCGACCCCGTTGGCCGAGCTTGATCCCGAGGATTATTACGACTTCCAGGTCACCAGGCCGACCACCAAACTGGTCGACGGGATCACCCGGCGGGTTGAGTGGCCCACCACCCGGCTATCGGTGTGCCGCCCACCCGGAGCCGACTACGACGTCGTGCTGGTGCACGGTATCGAGCCCAACATGCGCTGGCGGTCGTTCTGCGACGAGCTGCTGCGCTTCGTCACCGACCTGGAGATCACCACCGTGGTGACGTTGGGCGCGCTGCTCGCGGACACCCCGCATACTCGACCCGTGCCGGTCACCGGCACTGCCTACGACGCCGCCTCGGCCGCCCGGTTCAAGCTGGAGCGTTCCAAGTACGAGGGCCCGACCGGGATCGTGGGGATCTTCCAAGACGCCTGCGTACAGGCCGGAGTGCCGGCCATCTCGTTCTGGGCCGCGGTGCCGCACTACGTTTCCGCCCCGCCTTCTCCGAAGGCCACCCTGGCGCTACTGCACCGGGTGGAGGAGGTGCTCGACCTCGAAGTCCCGCTCGGCGCGCTGCCGGAGGAGTCCGAGGAGTGGGAGGCCACGGTCAGCGAGATGGCCGAGGAAGACGACGAGGTTGCCAGCTACGTGCGTGCGCTGGAGGAGCGCGGCGACACCGAGCTGACGTTGCACGAAGCCAGCGGGGACGCCATCGCCGCCGACTTCGAGCGCTACCTGCGCCGCCGCCGCCCCGGTGGCACCTCAGGCCCCCGAGGACCCCGCGACAGCCGTTGACGTGGCTGCGCTGTTGTTCCCGAACTCCACAGCAGTGCTGTCCGCGGCCGGCTGGACAGCACTGCTGTGGAGTTCGGGAGGCTGAGAGCAGTTAGTCCGTGGTTGGCGGGCCGGCAGGGCATCAGCGGTTCGTTTGCGTGGTCAGGGAACGCTGTGATCGTCTGTGTGACGTACGCGACATCACGCGTCGTCTGCGTCACACAAACGACGATCACTGCCCCCAGCGGCGAGCCGGGGTGTCGCCCTTGGCCGGGTGCGGGACAATGCTGCACGTGGTGACACCGCTGGACGGGCTGGAGCGGCTGCGGGTGGCGGCCAGTTCCGGTGATCTTGGCGCACTGTGTCGGCGGTACCGGATCAGCTTGCTTACGGTCTTCGGCAGCGTTGGCCGGGGTGAGCCGGAACCACGCGATCTCGACATCGGGGTGCTCAGTGAACACGGAGCGGTAGTCGACCTCTTCGGGTTCATCACCGAGGTGATCGATCTCGTCGGATCCGACGAGATCGACGTCGTCCATCTCAACGTCGCTGGCCCGCTGCTGAGGGAACGCGCGCTGGTCGGCGCGATCATCCTGCACGAAGAGGAACCCGGCATTTGGGCTCGGGCGTCGACCGCCGCTGTGATGGAGCGGCTCGACACGGACTGGCTGCGTCGGCTAGGTCTGGAACTGCTGACCGGATGACGCCCGACCTGGCGGAATTGCGCAGATCGTCGAGCTGGCTGGATCAATCAACATCCACGTCGTGACTTCGCTGATGGTCGGTCGCCAGACAGCTACGCCGCGTCGTTTGACGAAATGGCGCGTGCTGGTGTCCTCGAATGGGATTTCGCTACCTCGATGGGCCCGTCGGCTGGGATGCGCAACGTCCTAGTGCACGACTACCTTGATGTTGATCACGACATGGTGTCCGAAGCGATCCCGCTGGCTCAAGAGCAATACAGCGAATACGTGCGCAACGTCGCACGATGGCTGCGGGATAACGCCAGCTGAGGCTCAGTTCGGGCGGTATATCAGCAGGGGCACGAGCTGCTCGTCGTCGGTCAGTGAGCCATGGTGGCCGATCAGGCGACTCATCCTGGGGGTGACGCGGGACTGCACGACAGCGAAGTCGGTGCGGGCGGCGACGACGAGGTCACCGATGCGGTCGCGGACGTGGGGCTCGACGACCGGGCCGAACCATCCTGCGGCGATGGCCTCATCGCGGGTGCGGATCCACGCTCGATCCCCGATCAGCTCACACCAGGCCGCGCGCACATCGTCGGAGGCGCCGGGCTCGGTGTAGACATACCGGGCGCGCGGGTCACCGCCCAGCATGCGCACACCAGCCTGCAGCGACGGCTCGGTGTCGAAGTCGAGCCGGCCCTCTTCTGGCACCGTCACCATGCCGTGGTCGGCGATCACCACGAGCTGGGCGCCCGACGACAGGCCCTCGGCGATCGCGGAAGCCAGCCGGTCGACGTGGGCGAGCTGCATCCGCCACGCCAGCGACCCGACGCCGCTGACATGGCCGAGCAGGTCCAGGTCGCCGTGGTAGGCGTAGCACAAGCTCGGCGCCTTGCCCGACACCGCCGCCAGCGCGCCGGCGGCCAGGTCTCCCAGGGCGTGCACGCCCTGAAAGTCGGCGCCGCGCAGCACCGCGCGGTTCAAACCCGTGTCCCGATGCGCGTGCGGAACCGCCAGGGTGACCCGGACGCCGGCCGCGGCGGCGCGTTGCAGCGCTGTGGGTCGCGGCTGGATGTCCTCCGGGACGAACCGCTTGCGGAGATCTACTTGACGGCCACCGCCGTGGGTGTGCCAGCTCAACGCGTTGAGCAGATCACCGTCGGGGGTCGCGAAGGTGTAGCCGACGATTCCGTGCTCGCCCACCGGCATGCCGGTTGCGATGGTGGCGACACTGGCTGCCGTCGTCGCGGGAAACCCGGCGGTGATCGACTCGCTACCGTCGGTCAACGAGGTGAGGAATGGGGCGTCGGTGGGATGCTCCCGCAGCGCATGCCAGCCGAGACCGTCGACTAACAGCAGGCAGACGGCCCGGGCCGGATTGAGGCCGAACCGATCGGCGAACCCGGCTACCCCCAGACCGCACAGCAGCGAGGGCACCACGTCGGCAAGCGAGCCACGCCCGTCAGTCCCACGCTCATCAATCACAGGGCGATGCCGAGCAGGGCATCGACCGCGGCGCTCAGCGCAGCGGGCGCGTCGCCGTCGCTGCCGCGTTGGGTCAGCGTCTCGCTGGCCCAGGCGTCGATCGAGGCCAGCGCTCCGGGGGTGTCCAGATCGTCGGCCAGATGGGCACGGAGCTGGTCTACGGCATCCTGCGCCGGTGCCCCGGCGGGCAGCGCGACAGCGGCCCGCCAGCGGTCCAACCGGATCACCGCGTCGTCGAGCATCTCGGGGGCCCAGGACCGGTCGGTGCGGTAATGCCCGGACAGCAGCGCCAGCCGCAGCGCCATCGGATCGACCTGGTCGGCGCGCAGCCGGGAGACGAAGACCAGGTTGCCCTTCGACTTCGACATCTTCTCGCCGTTCAGACCGATCATCCCGGTGTGGACGTAGTGCCGGGCCATCGGATACTCGCCGGTCAGCGCCTCGGCGTGGGCTGCGGAGAACTCGTGGTGCGGGAAGATCAGGTCCGAGCCGCCGCCCTGGACGTCGAAACCGGTGCCCAGCCGGTTGAGCCCGATCGCGCAGCACTCCACGTGCCAGCCCGGACGTCCCGGTCCCAGCTCGGAGTCCCAGGACGGCTCGTCCTCGCGGGCGGTGCGCCACATCAGGACATCCAGCGGGTGCCGTTTACCGGGCCGCTCCGGGTCTCCCCCGCGTTCGGCGGACAGCCGCAACATCGTTTCGGCGTCGTATCCCGACTCGGAGCCGAAGTGGGCAGCGGCCTGGTGGTCGAAGTAGAGGTCCGGGTGTTCGGCGTCTTCGACCCGGTAGGCCGCGCCGCAGGCGAGCAGCTTGGCGATCACCTCGACGATCTCGCCGATCGCTTCGACGGCGCCGACGAAGTCCCGCGGAGGCAGGATCCGCAGCGACTCCATGTCTTCGCGGAACAGCGCGGTCTCCCGCATCCCGAGGACGATCCAGTCGTCCTGGTCGCGGCGCGCTCGCTCGAGCAGCGGGTCGTCGACGTCGGTGACGTTCTGCACGTAGTGCACGTCGTGCCCGGCGTCGCGCCAGTACCGGTTTACCAGGTCGAAGGCCAGGTAGGTTGCCGCGTGCCCGAGGTGGGTGGCGTCATACGGGGTGATCCCGCAGACGTACATCCGCGCGGTGCTCCCGGGCGCGGTCGGCCGCACTGCGCCGCCCGCGGTGTCATATAGCCGCAACGGCCGACCGTGGCCGGGTAGCCGCGGAACCGGGGTCGACGTCCAGGGCTGCATGGTTTCGACCCTACGTCACCGCATCTTGGGGTTAGGCGCGACGACGGCGGTGCCGGAGATAGTCGCCAACGACTGCGGCGCCCAGCCCGTCTGCTCCCGGCTGCAGCACCCGACCGCCGCAGCGTCGAGCCAACGTGTGGACGAATGCGGCGAGCTTAGGGTCGTGGCCGAGCATCACGATGCTCACCGCGGTGCCGATGCGGGCCAGGCCATCCATCTCGCGCACGGTCAGGGCCAGCGTCTGGGGCAGCGGCGGGTAGCTGAACACCGCTTCGCCGCCGGGTTCCAGATGCGCGGTGGGTTCCCCGTCGGTGACCACCAGCAGCACCTGCGCGGCGTCCGGGTGCCGGCGCAGGTGCCGGCCCGCGAGCAGCAGCGCATGGTGCAGGTTGGTGCCCTGCTCCCACACCCCGGTCAGGCCGGTGAGCTGCGCGATGTCCACCCGCTGCGCCTGGCGGCCGAAGGTGATCAGCTCCAGCGCGTCGGAGCGAAACCGGGTCCGCACCAGGTGGTGCAGCGCCAGCGCGGTGCGCTTCATCGGTACCCAGTGCCCGTCCTGCACCATTGACCACGACGTGTCGACGCACAACGCCACCGCGGCCCGGGCGCGCTGCTCGGTGTCGACCACTTCGACGTCCTCGACGGTCAGCAGCGGACCGTCGCTGCTGGCGGCGTGGCGCAACACGGCGTTGCGCACGGTGCGGGGGACGTCCCACGGCTCGGAGGCGCCGAACTCCCAGGGTCGGGTGGCCCCGGTGGGTTCGCCGGCCGCCCCGGCCCGGTGCTGCTCGCGCTCGCCGCGCCGGCCGCGCAATGCGTCGGCCACATCGGTCAGTGCCTGCGAACCGAGCCGGCGCATCGCCTTGGGCGACAACCGCAGCGACCCGTCCGGGGCCCGTTCGAAGAAACCGTGGCGCTCCAGCTCACGTTCCAGCTCGGCTAGGCGCCGGGCGTCGACCCGGGCCTCGTCGCCGAGCTGGCGGGCCACCGCGTCGAGGTCGATGTCCTCGGCGCGGGCGCCGGAGTAGGACTGCGCGAGCTGCTCGGCCAGCGCGTCGAGCTCGGAGAGGTCGGCCATCGCCTGGGCGCCCTCCCCCAGGCCCAGCGGGTCCTGACCGCGGAACCGCTCGGAACCCTGCCAGTCCTCCCCCGGGCGCAGCCCCTGCAGCTGAGCGTCGAGCGTCGCGAGCTGCTGAGCCAGCCGCGGGTCGCCGAAGGCCTGCTGGGCGAGCTGGGCGATCTCGGCACGCTGCTGCGGGGTCATCGAGTTGAGCATCCGCTGGGCCGCGGCGGCCCGGGCGGCCAGCGCGTCGATCAGCTCGTCAACGGTGCGCGGGTTCTCCGGGAAATAGTCCCCGTGTTGGCGCATGAACTGCTCGAACCGCTGCGGCGTTTGCGGATCTCCCCGGGCGTGTGCGGCGAGCAGATCGGTGAGGTCGGACAGCATCTGCCGGATCCGCTCGACATCCTCCGGGGAGGTGGACTGCAGGCCCTGCTTGATGCCTTCGAAGCGCTGCTCGAGCAGTTGCTGGCCGAGCAGGTCCCGGATGTCCTGATAGGCCTGGGCGGCTTCCGCCGATCGCCAGTCGTAGTCGGCGAGTTCCGTAACGGCGCGCGCGGTGTCCGGCGGCAACGCGTCGAGCTGGGCCTCGCGGAACCGGGCGTCGTCGTCGGGGTCGGGGAACAGGGCCCGCCGTTCGGCGGTGAGGGCTCTGTCCAGCAGCTCGCGGACCTGCTGCAACGTGCCGTCGAGCCGGTGGCGGCGGGTGATCTCGGCGCGGCGCTGCCAGAGCTGCCGGGACAGCTCGTCCATGCCCCGGGTGCCGGGCATCCCACGGCGCAGCAGTTCCCGCATCGCCGCCTGGGGCGAGGCGCCGTCCATCACGTCGCGACCGATCTGATCCAGCGCCGCAGACAGATCGGCGGGGGCGGCCAGTGGGTCCGGGCCGCCTTCCCAGGGCCCGTAGCTGTACCGGCTGGCAGAGGTCATTGCCGGGATCCGTAGACGGTGCGGCCGCCTTCGGCGGCCTTGCCCAGCTTGCGGGTGAGGTACAGCGACTCCAGCGCGAGTTCGATAGCGGCGGCGATCGGGCCCGGCGGACCATCCGGGGCGGCGCCCAGGCGGGTAGCGACCTCGTGGAGCACCGGGAGTTCGGGTAGCGCGGCCAGCACCTCGGCGGCGGGTACCCGCTCGCCGGTGGCCACCCGGTGGCCGCCCGAGACCGCCGCGGTCAGCGGGGTGAGGTCCAGTCCGCGTAGCCGGGCCCGGGCGGTGTCGGCCACCGCGCGGCGCAGCAGGTGGGTCAGCACCTCGCCCTGCTCGTCGCGTTCCGCTGATGGTTGGTCGTAGCCGGATTCGAATTCCAGCTTGCCGCGCAGCACCGCCGGAACTGCTTCGAGGTCGACCGGGCGGGCGACTGCGTGG
>DASUII010000159.1:0-4545 GCA_036279835.1 Pseudonocardiaceae bacterium | reverse complement strand
GATCCCCATAACGTTCGGTGAGTTCATCAACCACCACGGCACCCTACGAGGTACCAACCGCACCACGATCACACCGCCAGCCAACGCTGCCCCGTCAGGGGCCATCCCTTCCGAGCGCAGTCTCGGACGGGACGTAGGGTCCTTGGCCGCGGCCGCACTCGGCGCAGCGGGCCTGCTTGTGGCCGCAGCCGCTGCATTGTCCGGTCGTTCGGCAGCGGTTCTCGCCGTGGGCGCGGTGGCCGCCGCTGTGGCACTGGTTGTCGGTACACAGACCTGGCAGACCGAACATCACCCGCTGCGGTCAGCCGCGCAACACGGATCAGCGGCGACCCTGGTGGTGCATCTTCGCGACGACCCACGAGCGGTCGCCTCCCCGGGCTACGGCGGCCGGCAACCGCAGGTCCAGCAGGTGGTCATACCCGCCGAACTAGAGGCCGCCGTGGTGGCTGGACAGCGGTGGCGCACCGGCGGTCGGGTTATTCTGCTCGCACCGGCGCACGGCTGGATCGGCCTGTTGCCCGGCCAGCGAGTACGGACTACCGGTATGCTCGCCGCTGCCAACCGATCCGATCTGACGGTGGCCGTGCTGCGGGTGCGAGGTGGGCCGGAGGTGCTGTCGGCGCCATCCGCGGTCCAACGAGTCGCCGAGCGGCTGCGGTCCGGGTTGCGACTCGCGGCCAGGGTCCTTGATCCGGAGCCGGCCGGACTTCTTCCCGCGCTGGTAGTGGGCGACACGTCGGCGATGGTGCCCACTGTCGAGGCGGAGTTTCGCGCCGCTGGGCTCACCCATCTCATCGCGGTGTCCGGTACCAACGTAGCAATCGTGTGCGGGGTCGTTCTCGGGCTCGCCCGACTGGCCGGGTTGGGACCACGGACTGCGGTGCTGCTCGCTGCGCTGACCCTGGTCGGGTTTGTGGTGCTGTGCCGCCCGTCGCCGAGCGTGCTGCGCGCCGCCGTGATGGGTGGCGTCATGCTGCTGGCACTGGTGCTCGGCCGTCGCCGCTCAGCTGTTCCAGCACTGTGCGCTGCTGTTCTTGTCCTGCTCATGGTCGATCCGTCACTCGGCAACGATCCCGGGTTCGCACTATCCGTGCTGGCCACTGGCGCGTTGGTGCTGCTGGCCCCGGGCTGGTCGGCGGCGCTGCGCCGGCACGGGGTGCCGCCGGGGATCGCCGAGGCGCTCGCGGTGCCCGCCGCCGCCCATGTGATCACCGCGCCGGTGGTGGCCGGCCTCTCCGGTCAGGTGAGCCTGGTGGCGATCATGACCAACTTGCTGGCCGCCCCGGCGGTCGCGCCAGCGACGGTACTGGGTGTGCTCGCCGCTGTCGTGGCGGTAGTGCACCCGGGTGCCGCTGTTGTCGTGGTGCATCTGGCCGGGCCGGCTGTGAGCTGGCTCGTAGGGGTCGGTCACCAGGGGGCCGCGGTGCCCGACGGGGTGTTGCGGTGGCCCGACGGGGCCTTTGGCGCGCTGCTGCTGGCATTGATCGTCGCGGTGGGGCTGCTTGCCATGCGCGCGCACCGGCTGCGCGTCCTCGCGGCGGCTGGTTTGGTGGGCGCCCTGCTTGTGCTGGTGCCGACGAGGTTCGTGTCGCCCGGCTGGCCAGCGCCCGGCTGGGTAATGGTGGCCTGCGATGTTGGCCAAGGCGATGCCGTCGTGCTGGCCACCGCTGAGCCGGGTCGGGCGATCCTGGTCGATACGGGACCCGACCCAGGACCAGTGTCGGCGTGCCTCGACCGCCTCGGCGTCCGGCGCCTCGCCTTGATCGTCCTGAGCCATTTGCACGCCGACCACATCGGCGGCCTGGTCGGCGCACTACGCAACCGGGCGGTCAGCGCCGTCGCGTTGGGTCCCGGGCGAAGCCCCCCGTGGGCGATGGCCGAGGTGCTGCGGACCGCAGCGGTGGCCCGGGTGCCGGTGGTCGCGCTCACCGCTGGGCAGCGGCTGTCCTGGCCCGGTCTGGGTCTCGATGTGCTGGCCCCACTGCGCGATCCTCCGCCGGTCGGGGATCACCAGGCCGAGGTCGACGGCACCGCGGTGAACAACACCTCGGTTGTGCTGCGGGCGAACACTCCCGCCGGTCGGGTACTGCTCACCGGAGACGTCGAGCTCGATGCTCAGGCAGACCTGCTGGTTACCCGGACAGATCTACGGGCCGACGTGCTCAAGGTTCCGCATCACGGCTCGCGCTTCAACGCCGAGGAGTTCCTTGCCGCGGTTCGACCGCGAGTAGCGATTGTCAGTGTCGGGGCACACAACAGTTATGGCCATCCCAGCCAGCATGTACTTGACACACTGGCGGAGAAAGGCGCCTCGGTGCTGCGTACCGACTTGGATGGAGATATCGCGGTGGTAGGCAGCCCCCGGCTCCAGGTAGTCTCGCGCGGAAACGCGCTGCGCAGTCCCTAAGCAGTCCGCCCGAGATTACTGTCCCAGCCCGTTCGTTACATGAAAGACATTGCCCACGACACCACCGATCAGTCCGCTACGTTTTGGCTCAGCGGCCTGCGGCGCGGTTTCACCGGGACTGACGGCGCTATAGCTAGCACCATCGGCGCTATGCCTAGGAGCCTTTGGGACGGCAGTAAGATTTCCGGAGCCCGCTGGTTTCGCTGAGCCGGTTACAGCTGTCCGAGTAGGAACGCTGTGCCGTGGCGCCGCTCGCACCGGCGCGCGCCGCACAGGGAGATCCTTCAGAGCCGAACTCCACTGTGGGGTTGCGCCTGGCGTCCACGGCGCGGCCTGACCTGGAGCTGAGAACGAAGCTGAGGAGCTTGCCGGGGGTGGCTGCGCCGGCTCCGCGACGTTCGGGCTGGCTGCGGGCTCGGTTATCGACCCCACCTCGTCGTCTCCGGTAAGCAGCGAACTGCCGTGCATAACGGTGGCGGACAGGGTTACCGCAGAGCCAGCGAACAGCGCTCCCAAAGTGTGCGCCGTCGGCCTCCAAGGTATGGGTGACGCGGGCGAAAAGCTGGCGACCATCGGTCCAGCACGCTCCCTTTCGCAGTCCACGGATCAAGCCACAAGGCCCGGCACCTTATGTCGGCGAGACTGTACCCTGCGCTGCTGACGATTGGTGGGATATACCGCGGGACTTGCGAAGAATGCGGCCGTATCAGCGCCGGAGGGCCTCGCGGACGGCCTTGGCGTTCGGCGCCACAGTGGCACGTATTCCTAGGTGGGGTTCGACTGCATCCAAGGTTTTGAGCCCGTCGCCGGTGATGAGCAGAACGGTTTCGCCATCGGGATCCAGCTGGCCGCACTCGACGAGCTTTTTCGCGCAGGCCACCGTCACTCCGCCGGCGGTCTCAGCGAAGATCCCTTCGGTACGGGCCAGCAGCCGGATACCGTCGACCACCTCTGCGTCGGTGACGTCCTCGATCGCACCGTTGGTACGGCGGACGGCATCCAAGACATATGGGCCGTCGGCGGGCGCACCGATCGCCAGGGAGCGAGCGATGGTGTCCGGCCGGACCGGGACGATCACGTCGCGGCCGGCCTTGAAGGCCGCGGACACCGGCGAACAGCCGGTAGCTTGGGCGCCAAACACCCGGTACGGCGCCGGCTGGACCAGGCCGAGCTCGGTGAGTTCGCGAAACCCCTTGTCCACCTTGGTCAGCTGCGAGCCGGACGCGATCGGCACCACGATCTGGTCGGGCAGCCGCCAGCCGAGCTGCTCGGCGACCTCATAAGCCAGCGTCTTGGAACCCTCGGCGTAGTAGGGCCGAACGTTGACGTTAACGAATGCCCAGTCCTCGTGGTCGGCGGCCAACTCGGTGGCCAACCGGTTGACGTCGTCGTAGGTACCGTCCACCGCGATCAGCGCACCGTCGTAGACGGCGGTAGTGAGTACTTTTGCTCGTTCCAGTGAGGAGGGGATGAGCACCACCGATTCCCAGCCGGCCCGAGCGGCCGCGGCGGCTACCGCGTTGGCGAGGTTGCCGGTGGATGGGCAGGCCAGTACCCGGAATCCGAGTTGCCGAGCGGCGGCCAGCGCGACGGCCACAACCCGGTCTTTGAAGGAATGTGTCGGGTTGCCGGTATCGTCTTTGACCCACAGCCGACGGATTCCCAGCGCCTTGGCGAGCCGGTCGGCGCGGATCAGTCGGGTGAGTCCTGGCTGGGTGTTCGGGTGTTCGTCGACGTCGGCTGGCACTGGCAGCATCTTGCGATAACGCCAGATCGACGGGGGACCTGATTCGATATCCGAACGGGTGATGCGCCCGAAGTTGTAAGCAACCTCCAGCGGGCCGAAGCACTCAGTGCAGGCGAACTCTGCCGCCAGTGGTGTGCTGGCGCCACATTCTCGGCACACGAGCTCGCGCGCCGGTCCTAGGTCTAGGGCAGTAGCTGTCATGGTGTCGATCGGTCCAGGGTCGATCGTCGCGGCGTGAATCGTCGCAGTATCGATCGAGCGTGTGTCGAGCGTGCCAGCCATCGCGAGGTCTCTCCTCATCTCTCCCGCACCTGCGGGTCGGAATTGGCACCGTGATCGCAAGCGGCCTCGCGGTATGAGGACATGCGCGCGCGCTTGCGTCGGTTGCCGG
>DASUII010000158.1:0-2061 GCA_036279835.1 Pseudonocardiaceae bacterium | reverse complement strand
CCGTGATGGGGTGCCACTGGTACGAGCTTCGGCGCCTCCACACGAACAATAATTTCATGCATCGAGCCTCTCCCCAGGTCGGGACGATGATAATCGGCCCCGGTTCGACCCGGCCGTTCACAGCTCAAGCTGGATTTCGGCCGGCGAGTTGACCGTCGTTTCCGGCAGCAGGCCGGCGAGCCTGCCGCCGCCGATCCCGATGCAGCGCATTCCCGCCGCGAGCGCAGCGCGGACGCCGGCCGGCGCATCCTCGACCACCACACATCCCGCGGGCCCGATGCCGAGCCGGGTGGCCGCCAGCAGGTAACAGTCGGGGGCGGGCTTGCCTCGTTCGACGTCGTCGGCGGTCACCAGCACCTGGGGCCACGGAAGGCCGGTTGACGCAAGGCGCGCCCGCGCAACGGCACGCGCTCCCGAGGTCACCACCGCCCAGCGGCCGGGGCGCAACCCGGTCAGCAGTTCCTTGGCTCCTGGCAGGCAGACCATCTCGGTGGAACGCCTGATCTCCTCGGCGGTCAGGTAGGCGAGGTGAGCGGCCACCTCCGCGGCCGGGACGAGGTCGGCGAGAGCCTGGCTGGTAGGACGCCCGTGCACGGTCTGCACGACGTGCGCCGGGTCGAGCCCGCACGACCGAGCCCAGTCCTCGAAAATGGAGCGGATGATCGGCATCGAGTCGACCAGGACACCGTCGAGGTCGAACAACGCGGCCTCGGCCCGGATCCGCAGCGCCCCTGCGGCTTCGGAACCGACGTCAGGACGCATCGATGATCACGGTTGCAGTCAGCGAATGGCCGACACCAAGGCCGCGCTGCTCCCGCGTCTCACACCGCAACAGCGCCGACGCCAGGGCGCGCATCCGCTTTCCGGAACCGGTCGCAGCCTGATCGAGCAGCTCGTTCCAGCTCCCGGCGAGGGCCCGGAAGAAGTGCAGGATCTCCGGTGGCGCGCCCGCCGTCGGCGGCTCGAAGTAGAGCTCGGGTAGCGACACGCTCGACGGATCACGCGCCAGATCGTTGACCAGCGTCCGGTACGGCGGGATCGCGGGATTGAACGCCCTGGTGGCGGTGTGCCGGCCCACCAGGATGGACCGGTCTGTGAAACCGAGCTCGGCTGGCTGCGCCCCGGTACTGCGTGCCGCGGCCGCGATGGCTTCACCCAGTGAGGTGCGGTCGAAGAACGTCATCTGCTGTTCTAACCGCTCGGTCGTGTCCTCGAAGAAAGTCATCGCGTAGTTCCACCGCGGGGAGTGCCAGTTGCGCATCCACTCGATGGAAAACCGCCCCAGCACGTCGACGATGATCGCGGCGCGCCGCCCGGCGGCAAGGATACGGCGCATGATGTTAGCGATGACCTCAGTCATCTCGCTTGTGGTGAGGTGGGAATACGGAACGCCGCAGGACAGGTAGAGGTCGAAATCGCCCGCCGGCAGCCGATCACGCATGTCACCGACGCGAAAGGTCGCCTCGGATACTGGATGCAGCGCCGTGGCGGTCTCGATCATGTCCGGATCGCCGTCCAGGCCGACGTAGTCGAGCCGGCGATCGGCGGTCACCGGCGCAAGATCCCCGTGAGCCTCCGTGAGCAGGGCGAACCCGTCGCCGACACCACTACCGATGTCGAGCACCCGAAGCGGCCGACCGGCTGGGAGTCGCAACCGCCGCACGGCGCTGGCAAAAATCTTGTGCGAGACCACTTCTTCCATGAGGGTCTTCACCGGGTCACGCCGTCGTGGTGACAGATAATGCCCCAGTGCGCCTTGGTAGCTGGCCTTATCCCTGGTCAAGCGGTAATCCCTTCCGCGTTCATGGTCAGGTTGGTCACCTCAGCGCTGCACCAGATAACGCAGCAGCAAGGTGTCGCCCTCGGCGAGCACTGACGCCAGTTCAAGCCGAGTCGGCACGACTCCCGGGCCGTATGCAATCCGGTCGGCCATTCCCGAGACCAACAGCGGCGAGATGGTCAGGCGCAGCTCATCGACCAGTCCCGCCTCGATCAGAGAGTCGAACAGCCGCGGGCCTCCTTCACAATCTATCCGGGTCAGGCCCCGCTTCACCAGAGCGC
>DASUII010000157.1:0-11718 GCA_036279835.1 Pseudonocardiaceae bacterium | reverse complement strand
ACTCCCCTACCGAGACGATCAAACTCCTGAACAACACACTCAAAAAAACCTCGAATTGATCCCGCCGGTGTTCTCCTGGATCCACCGAGCCAGCTCGGACACAACAACGTCGAGGAAGGCGTCTACCTCGTCTTCGTGGTAGCCGCGCTTGCCGATCGGCGGCATACTGAATGTGACGTTGCGAACATCGGCGGGCGTCAATGGCATCGGGTCACCTCATGCGCGCTCCATCTCCAGCCGGAACGGCCTAAGTCCGGTCTCCCGGTAAGTGCGGCGTGCGTACCGCTCGTTGCCCCATCGGAACATGCGCTGCTTCTCGCGGACGAACACGCCGCGCCCGTGCTGGGCCGTGACGAGGTCTTCCTCGGTTAGCAGGCGGATAGCTTCGCGGGCCGGGTTGCGAGCGCTGCTGAAGCGCCGGGCGAGTTCGCGGTCTGACGGTCAGCGGGAGCGCGCTCGTCCTGGCCCGGTTCTGCCGGACCCCGCCCGTGGGGCCGCTCGGCCGACCTGGACCCACGCTATGCCTTCAGTACTGGAAGTGACTCATGACGACACCGGAAGGCGCCGCTGACGGAGTGGTTGGCGTATCATCAACAGTCAGCGGCGTTGTACGCGGAGGTCGCCGAGATTGATCGGGGCCATCTTTACGGTAAGTGGTACGCACCGCCCTGACGCTGTCAATAACAAAAGCCCAGATGCTAGTTTTGACATGGGCTTTAGCAAATTGATCGGGTGACGGGAATCGAACCCGCGTCTAGAGCTTGGGAATCTCTCTACTATGCCTGGTCATGCCCGTTGACCTGCGAGTGGCCTGTACCGCGAGGGGCCGTAGTTGACCGCTACTGACCCCTCGTTACAGCACGCGGGCAGCATGGCCGGAGCGCCATGAGCCGGCTCCGCATTATGTCTGATGGTGCTGGATGGTCCGTCACCACTGACTGGTCGTGGTTATGATCAATTCGTCCTATTGCTCCCCCCAGCGGGAATCGATCGTCTGTGACGCTCGTAGGCTCCTTGGCATCCGGAATGCCCTTGCACAGAATTCGGGTGCACAGCGGCGACCCGATCGCCGGTGCCGGCAAGGTGTTGGCCGTGGTGTCCTTGTGCCCGTGTGCAGCACCAGAGTAGAACGAAGCCTGTTGAGACCTCATCCGCCCATTCGAACCTGCACGCCCGGTAACCGTGGGCGGGGACAGGATCCGGGTCACCTACAGCGACGTGCTTGAGCTTGTCCTCTCCGGGGCTATACCGGGCGAGGACGCGTTGGCAGCGCAGTGTCACCTCGTAGCAAGTTCGGTGCACGGCCGCCCGAGCGGCGAAGGAGCCCCACGGGGCCACCACGCTGGGTGCTTGCGGCGCTCGCACGCGCTTCTGGTCGCCGGGACGCCAGAACGGGTGGTCGTTCATAAGCTGCTCCCGACCGCTGCTTATAGACCCACCCTCAATGCCCACTTTAATGTGCCGGACGGTGTGTTTTGCGTGAGGTGGCAGCAGCAAGCGACAGAGATGAAGTAGCGCATGACTCCACGCATAACTCCACAAACGGGCCAGGTTGGGAGATTTAAGCACTGATCAATGTGTGGTTTAGCCTCCAGCATATCGGGAGTCTGGAATTTCACACTTACCGTGGCGCTACAGTGACAGTGTGCACAATTCATAACCTGTTATGGCCGCCGCTTGCGGCGTTGAGCAAGGGATGCATGAGCCCACTTCGGAATGGTGTAGAGATCGTCAGGATGGCGGGTGCTGCCGCTACGAGGGCCGCCCTTCGCCCAAGCTCAACCCGACATCCGACAACTGTGGAGCACCGACTCGCCGGACGGGGGCAGTCTCCGCTGATCACCACCCGGTTCTCGGTCAGTAGTTTGGGAGTCGATCCACCTTGCACGGCTGATCGTCGGCGCCCTGCGGGCTGCGCCAGACCACCAAACCAGTGTCATCCATCTCAAGGAGTCCCAGTCGTTGACGGCGGGCTGGCTTGGCCGTGGCGTTCGCGACCGGGCTGGGCTGGGTCGCGATCACCGCTCGTTCGGTGGTGTGGCCGCGCGTTGCGCCGCCGTAATGTCACGTATGGCGATGACTCGGTCGCCATGGGTATCACGGATCTATGGGTGCGAGGGAGCGGCGATGGCGACGGACACGGTCAAGTGGTTCAACGAGTCGGCAAGCAGCCGTCTCACACAGTCCCGCCCGTTGCGGCAATGTCCTAGCTGACCTGCTTGCCGAGCAACGTGCCGTCTCAGCGGTTCCGCTCGGTCCGCTGCGTGACGTGGCGGTTTGGTCACCAACTTGGCCCCCGCCATCGCCGCGACAGATGAACTCTTTACTAAAGACGTCATCGATCCCGGATGCCGGCCGCCGCCCTGGTCGATGTCCCACGGATTCCGACCTTCTTCTCGCAGAGCAACGCTGTCTCCAAACGAGCGGCCAGGGACACGCCCGGCCGAAGCCGACGACTGCGGTGAGTGCACTCGGCACCGGGGTCACTCCGGGGGAGACGCCCGGTTGCGGTCTTGATCGACTCCCGTTCGCTTAGCAAGGATCTTCCTGAGCACTGCAAGCACGCAAGGAGACAGTAGAGGTGGCACATAACGGCACGGCCCTACGGATCAGAGGGTGGAGAAGCTCCGCTAAGGCTCCGCAGCAACAAGGTGTGGGCTTTCCTGCTGACGGAGCTGATGGATACCCCGGCGGTCGTGGCATATTGCGTGGTGCGCGCGGCTCCGTTGCGGTCGTGGAAGTTGGTCGTCCCGCCACCTTTTTCCCGATAGGGATAGTTTTTATGCGCGCGTGGTCGTATCTGCGTTTCGTGATCCAACAAGCCCGAAACCCCCGATGGGCCGCCGCTAGTTCTGCTGCTCATGCGTGCAATGTCCCAGCGGTTCGCTCTCGTCAGAAGTTTTGGCCCCGGTGCTCGAGTCCTGGGTGTGATCGACCGGTGCCACCGGATGCGGTGCACGATCTGTGTGGGCGGGCGGCCCCGTATGTGGCGTTGATTCGGGCACCGAGGCATGGGGGCCCGTGTTGCCCGGGGACGTGTCCGGGGTGTCGGGCATGTTTGGATACTCCGCGGGTGAAGGCGGGGTGGTGTGTTCGGTGCGGTGTCTGTGTGGTGTGCTGCCGGGGTCACGGTGTGTTGGCTTTGCCGACGCTCCGTGGGTTACCTCAACCACCTGCGAACCCGCGACGGCATGGCCATCGCCAAGCGAAAGGCAAACTGCGCGGCAAACAGCCCACACTACCGACTCAGCGCAGCGCTCCATCCTCCGCCGCCACGCCACTGACGAGGTATCCCTAGCCGATCTAGCCAAGGCATACAACGACGGCCGCTCCGTCGCGACCATATAACAGAGCGCGTCGCGCAGGTGTGCCGCCAAGGTTGCCCCGAACGTTCCGCTCGGCGTGGCAGATACTCGTGGATTGGTCTGCACACCCTCCTGTGAGCAACGGCCCCGCCGGATCCAGTGGCCGGCACTCCAAAGCGGGACTGGACAGGATGATCACACCGGCCGGTCCCTCCGGTGGTTGCGTCCTTGGCGGGGGGACATCGCAGGCGCCACTGCCAAGCCAAACCCCGAGCGCACGACAACCGGCGGCGACCGCCGTCCCTGGCCCTGGCCCCCTACCAGTCACCCGGCAGCGGGTGATGTTGCTGCCGCAGACGCGGACCGAGCCCACTAACTAACACCCGACCCACCAACCGCCGCGCAGAAAGGGCCACCGGCACAAACCAAGACGACTCCACCCGACCACCTCCGGTCCAGAATGACGGCATCACACCCATGACCGCCGCGAACACGCAATGTCACGACGCTGAGCTCGCCCTGAAAATGGCCTTGCACAGCTACGACAGATGCCTCGTCGCTGACGGCGATGACACCCGGTCCACCGCCATGATGCACGCCTACCACGCACACGAGGCCCTGCAGGAGGCTCGCGCGCCATCACCCTGCTCATCAAAACGTTCCGTGCCGAGGCCGCCGCGCTGATCACCACTCCGGCGTCTGGCAGCGACATCCCCCGCCCAGCGCCGGAGCCCTGAGCCTCCAGTACGTAGAGCGGGTGTTGAGCATCGAACCACATGGCCGGCTTGGAAGACTGCTTCCAACGCGTGGTCAGAGGCCTCGACCTCCAGGAAGTCCGCTACTGACCGTGGTTTACGGGGCTAATAGTCAGCACGCTAAGAGCACGCCGCGCGTAGTGATGGTGAGCTTGGGTGTCCACTGTGCCAGGTGATACTCGTTGACCTGCGGATGGCTTGTACCGCGCGCGCCGTAGGTGACCGCTCTTGCTGCACGCGGACGGCACGACGGTGGTTGTCCTGCTCGCATGAAAGATGAGGTCGAAAGCGGGTATCCCGTCGCGTCGGCGGGCTCGTCCTAAAAGCCAGGAGCAGGGATCGAGGTGGAGCGCCCGACGGCTGAATGACCTCAACCCCTGCGTCTGGCCTGCTCCGCCTTCGGCGCAGACGGTACGGGATACCCGCGCCTCTGGTGATCCACCACTCTCGCGCCCAGCTCTGGCCCATCCCGGAGCAAGGCCTGCCGGGGGCACGGTTGATCTGTGCTTCGGCTTGCGGATGGTCGGGTTTCACGGGGCCGGCTTGTTGACCGAGTAGTGCGGCGTGCTGGGTGTGCGGGGTTGGTCTGGGGTCAGAGCGGGGTGATGGGATGCTGTGGGTCGTGCTTGATTCGCGGCAGTGTGTGTTGTCGGGTGCGCTGTGTGAATGTGCACGCCGGCTGTCTGGGAGACTGTTTAGCGAGCGCGACCCTGAGGCCGTGGGCTCGGCTAACGATTTCGCTGTCGAGCGCAGCGCACTGGGTGAGCGCGCGGGGGTGCGCCAACTCAGCGAGGACAGTCTGGCCCGTTACCGTCGCGTGCTGGGAGACGATCACCCCGACACCCTGGTTGCGGCTCACGATCTCGCTGTTGATCTGCGGGCGTCGGGTGAGCACGAGCAGGCTCGCGCGCTTGATGAGGACACGTTGAGTCGGCGTCGCCGGGTGTTGGGTGAGGACCATCCCGACACCCTGGCCTCGGCTCACAACCTTGCCGTCGACCTGGGCGCGTTGGGTAATTACCGGTGGGCCCGGATACTGAGCGAGGACACCTTGGCGTGCTATCGCCGGGTGTTGGGCGCCGACCATCCCGACACCTTGCGTTCGGCACATAACCTTGCCAACGATCTGCGCGCGCTGGGTGAACACGAGTCGGCTTGCCAACTTAGCGAGGACACCGTGAGTCGGCGCCGCCGAGTGTTGGGCGAAGACCACCCCGACACGTTGCGCTCGGCCAGCAATCTCGCCCTCGACCTGCGGGCGTTGGGTCAATACCAGCGAGCCCGCGTACTCGACGAGGACACCTGGGCGCGCTACTGCCGGGTGCTGGGCGACGACCATCCCGACACCTTGACTTCAGCTAACAATGTCGCCGTCGATCTGCGTGCACTGGTGGAACACCAGCAGGCGCTCGGCGACGACCACCCCCATACTCTGGCCTCGGCTGACAACCTTGTCGTCGACCTGCGCGCGCTGGGTGAACACGACAAAGCCCGCCACCTGCAGGAGTGGGTCCGGTCTCAACGCGGGACCGGACGCATCACCGGCCGTGGCTGATGCACGGAAGCCGATCTCAGCGCGCCAGCACTCCGCTGGCACAATTCCTGACTGACCTCGACGACAGCCAGGGGTGGGTCGTTTCTCCTGAGCGTCAACCGCGGGTTTCGGCGCGTGCGCCGGATAGGGAGGTCACCAAGTCCTGTGGGGTGCGCGTCGGGTCTGCGGGTGCGGTGGGTCCCTGCTCGTCTAGCTTTTGGAGCTGTGCTTGCAGGTGGGTTTTCAGGCGGGTGCGGTAGTCGTGTTCGAAGGTGCGTAGTTCGTCGATCTTTTTCTCCAGGATGGTCTTCTCCTGGTTAATCGAACCGAGGATCTCGGTGTGTTTGCGCGCCGCCTCGCGTTCCAGCGACGCGGCAGTCTCCCGGGACTGCCGGTCGAGGGTTCCGGCTTTGGTGCGGGCATCGTTGAGCATGGTCTCGGCCCGGGTTCTGGCGTCGGTGACCATGGAATCGGCATTGGTCCTAGCCTCGGCGAGCAGCTGCGCGGAGGTGGCGCGGGCCTTGGTCAACATTGTGTCTGCTTCGGCCTTGGCTTCGCCAGTCAGTCGCTCAGCCATCTCCTGGGCCAGGCCCAACACCTTGACGGCTTGCACGTTGTGGTCATCATCGGGCGAGGTCTGCTCCCTCATCGGCGGTCGTATCGGGACTCGCACCCGCCCAGGCGGCCCCGCCGGGCGAAGGCTATTTCCGGTGTCGACCGGCGCAGCGCGCAGTTGTTGATCCCGCTGCGCGATCTGATTGCGGAGATCGGTGTTCTCCTGGATCAGCCGAGCTAGTTCGGCCTGGACAACGTCGAGGAAGGCATCGACCTCGTTTTCGTGGTAACCGCGCTTGCCGATCGGTGGCTTACTGAACGTCACGTTGCGAACGTCGGCGGGCATCAACGGCATCGGATCACCTCACGCCTGGTGTATCGCCTGGTCTGTCAGCCTGTGAACCCGAGCGGCCGCTAGGGGTCTCGGATCCATCACCACTCGCATACGGATGAACACCACGTGCAACAACAACGATAATGGAAACATCCACTTCTGCCCAAGATCCAGATGGGTTACCCACTCGGTGCACGCACACCGCCGACACCAGTCCCAGCGCTCCAGCCGACCGTGACTCCAGCGGTACCACCGGGGCAATGGGACACGAAGCTGGCATGGGGTGGGGAGGGTCCCCTTCGCATCCGCCGCCTCCCGACCGTAGCTGGGACTGACGCCGTGTCAGTGTCTATTTTCGCCGGTCCGCACACACACTGTCGTGTCTGGGAATCCTTCGCATCGACTCGCGTGGTCCGGATCAGCCCTTCTACGTCGTGTCTGCGCGCACCTTGATGGTCGAATGAATTACCGTCGCAGCGCGCATCGGGGGGCTACTGTCGGGGGTACAGGCCCGGGACCCCGGCGCAGATGAGTTCGGCCCTCGGGCCGAGCACCAGCCATCCGGGGGTAGTCATGGGCTTTGTCTGGTCGCCGCGATCGTCTAAGAGATTGCGTCGCGCGGGTGTCCCGATGTCGCCGAGCTGGCTCCAAACGTTCCGCCCGGCGTGGCGGGACACACGTGGATCGGTCTGCACACCCTGCGGCGGGCAACGGCCCGGCCGGATCCAACGGCCGGCAACCGCACCCCGAACCGGGACTCCAGGAAATGATCACAGCCGCCGGTCCGGTCGGTGACGCCACCCTCGGTGACGGGGCAGCGGGCGCCTTGATCCCATAGAGGACAATTCGGCAAAACTTTAGTGACATTTCGTTACTAAGGGTAAATCAAACTCTGATCACGGGTGGCGGTGACGCACCTGTAATAGCGTTCGAGTCGAGGATGATTGCCAGAGCGTGACTGGAGGCGTCATTCGGTGCGGGACGAGACGCAGGCCCACTACGACCGGTTGGCGCCGGAGTATGACCAGAACTGGACCTACAGTCCGGAATTTTTGGAGTGGATGACGCAGTGCATCCTCGGCCGCCTGCGACTGAGATCCAGTGATCGGGTCTTGGATGTGGGCTGCGGGACTGGGTTGTACGCGCGCCATCTGGTGGAACATACCGAGGGCGTGGTGTGTGTTGATCCTTCGGTGCGGATGCTGGAGCAAATCCCCAATGATCCGCGGCTGGTGACGGTGCCGTCGTCGGCCGAAGACTTGGCTTCAGGACGTGCAGTGCTGCCGGTGGATCGGTTCGAGGCGATCCTGGTGAAGGAGGCAATTCACCACGTCGCAGACCGGGACGCGGTGATCAGCGGATTGGCGAAGCTGCTAGCTCCTGGTGGCAGGCTGCTTGTCGTGATGTTGCCGACCAGGATCGACTATCCCCTGTTCCCAGCAGCGCATGATCGGTTCCGTGAGTTGCAGCCTGATCCTGAGGTGATCGCGGCATCGATGGGTGATGCGGGGCTTGAGGTCAGCCTCTCTTATGAAGATTTTTCGTTGATGTTCCCGACTGAGCGGTACCTGGCGATGGTGCGTAGCCGCTACCTCTCGCTGCTGTCCCTGTTCGATGACGAGGAGCTGGCCGCGGGGATCGAGGAGATCCGGCGTCAGCATCCAGGACCGAAGGTGGCGTTCCGAGACCGTTTCGCCTTCGTGTTGGGGACCGTGCCGTAAGCCAGATGGCATGTTGCTCCGGGTTGAAGGACCGTCGCCCCTGGGATGAATCCGAGCGTAGGGCGGGTGAGGGTCGTGGGATTCACGGTGACCTGCTCGCCAGGCCGGGATGCGGCGGCCGGTGTACGACAGATCGGCCCCGGATGGGTTTCGCTCGTGCTGTCGATGGATCCCGGACGGGTCGTGATCGACGTTCCCACGGTCAGCGGAGGGGTCGCGCTGACCGATCTCGACGAGTGGCTGGCTGCGAGTCGAGTGGAACCGCACTGCGCCGACGCGGTAGTGCGTGAGCTGCGGAGCGTGGCGTGATGGTGGACAAGAAGTCACGCCGCCGCTTCGGCAATCTTCGTCAGCTCCCCTCGGGTCGATGGCAGGTCCGCTACCGAGGACCGGACGGCCAGCTGCGATCGATCCCGAGAACATTCGAGAAGAAGCGCGATGCTGAGCGTGCTCACGCTCGCGGAGCTGATGCTGTAACGCAAGTACCGGGCATTGATCCTCGTCACGGCATTCTGCTCGTTGCGCTGGGGCGAGGTCACGGCATTGCGACGGTGTGATGTTGCCCCAGATGGGAGCTGGGTTCGGGTTAGCTCACAGTTCATCGATCTTGTCGGGCGTGGACTCGTCCGCACGCCGCCCAAGTCCCGGGCGGGCGCACGAACTGTAACGGTGCCAGCGGCGATCCGGCCAGATGTGATCGCGCACCTGAGGGAGTTCGTGGCCCCGGCATCGGACGCATTGGTATTCACTATGCTCCGTGGCGGTCCCATGCGTCGCGGCAAACTTCAATCCTCTGGTGAAGTGGGCGAAGGTAGTAGCCGGCATCGGAGCGACTAATTTGCAATTTCACGACTTACGTCATACTGGCAACACTTTGGCGGCACCCGGAGCGAGTCTCCGGGACTTGATGACGCGTATGGGTCATGACAGTCCGCGAGCAGCGATGATCTATCAGCACGCCACGACGGTTGAGGATCGGGCGATCGCGGACCGACTCAGCGGTTTAGTCGACGCGCATCGAGTCTGATGACGCCGATGAAGCGGAGTGACTGGATAAGGATGATGATGGCTACGACGACTCGTCCAGCGCTCTCGTCCGTTGAGCTAGTGGCACGTGTGTGGCACGCGGACCTTCGACACCGACCGCAACAAAGGAGCAGGATGACTCTAAACTGGGCTTTTATGGTGGAGCGGGTGACGGGAATCGAACCCGCGTCTAGAGCTTGGGAAGCTCTCATTCTACCATTAAACTACACCCGCGACGCCGCCTGAGACTAGCACGGTCACGGTCTGTAGCCACCGAGCTGGGTCTGGCTGACCGCTGGCTCATCTCTAGCAGTGTGGTGACTGTCAGTGACTTTCCCGGAAGCTGTTATCGCGTCCACGGCGGATCTACCCAGGACCGCCAGGGGCTTGCGAGGTCCAAGTGACTGTTGGGGTGCAAGGGGCCTCGGTGAGGAGGGCTGTGGCGGGGTGGGGACCCACACCGCCGACTAGGGTGTCGGCGTGCTGCTGTCCGATCGGGATCTGCGGGCCGAAATCGATGCTTCGCGCCTGGGTATCGAGCCGTTCGACGCGAAGTTGCTCCAGCCCTCCAGCATCGACGTCCGGCTGGACCGTTTCTTCCGCGTGTTCGTCAACACCAAGTACACCCACATCGACCCGTCGTTGCAGCAGGACGAGCTGACCTCACTGGTGGAGCCCGAGGGTGACGAGCCCTTCGTGCTGCACCCCGGCGAGTTCGTGCTCGGATCAACGTTCGAGCAGATCACCTTGCCTGACGATCTAGCGGGGCGGCTTGAAGGCAAGTCGAGCCTGGGCCGTCTCGGGTTGTTGACCCACTCCACGGCAGGTTTCATCGATCCCGGTTTCAGTGGTCACATCACTCTGGAGCTGTCGAATGTGGCGAATCTGCCGATCACGCTGTGGCCCGGAATGAAGATCGGGCAGCTGTGCCTGTTCCGGCTGTCCAGCCCCGCCGAGCATCCCTACGGCAGCGCCGGCGTGGGCTCCCGCTACCAAGGCCAGCGCGGGCCCACCCCCTCGAAGGCGTACCTCAATTTCCAGCGCGTCGACACACATCGCTGACCGGAGCGTCAACCAGCTCTTGACGAGACGGCCCGCGTCAAGTGATAGTTGACGCATGACCCTCGACGAGCTCATCAGCCAGACTCGGGCGCAAACGCCGAGTCTCGACCCGCTTGACTTGCTGGCAGGGGCGGCGCGCCGGCAACAGGAGTTGGCCGACGTCGGGGAGAAGCTGCTCGACCACTTCGTCCAGCAAGCCCGGTCCGTCGGGTGCTCGTGGTCTCAGATTGGCGCCGCGCTCGGTGTCAGCAAGCAGGCGGCCCAGCAGCGCCATTCCGCGCTGCGCTCATTTATCGGCAAATTCGTTGGCGGTGTCGAGGCCGCCAAGGGGCATGCGTTCAAGCGGTTCACCTCCCGGGCGCGCCAGGCCGTTGTACTCGGCCAGGAGGAGGCCCGAACGTTGCGCCATGACCACATGGGCACTGAGCACCTTCTGCTAGGTCTGCTTGCGGAGGGTGGGGGCGTCGCTTCTCAAGTTCTGCAGCAGACTGGGATCACGCTGGATGCTGTCCGCGCCGAGGTCGAGGAGACCGTCGGTTGCGGTGAGGCGACTCCACGAGGTCACATACCGTTCACACCGCAGGCCAAAAAGGTGCTGGAGCTGGCGCTGCGCGAAGCCCTGCGGCTAGGCCACAATTTTCTCGGCACCGAGCACGTCCTGCTCGGCCTGATCCGCGAGGGTGAGGGCTTGGCCACCCAGGTGCTCGTCAAGCTGGGCGCAAACCTCAACCAGCTCCGCGACAACGTCCTGGTGCTGCTCGAGAAATCGCCATCCGGAACCCAATAGCGGTTTCGGCCTCGCGAGAACCGCTATTCGGAACCTTTTGGCGGTGTCGACTCCCGCTTGACACTGGCCAGTAGGAGTTGGGCTACGTCTAGGACTTCGGTCTGGTTGGCGGCGATGCCTTCGGAGGCGCGGGTGGTGAGGCCGTCGGTGAGCATGACCCGGCAGAACGGGCAGCCGGTGGCGATCGCGGACGTCCCGGTGGCGATGGCCTCGTCGACCCGGTCGAGGTTGACCCGCTTGCCGATGCGCTCTTCCATCCACATCCGGGCGCCCCCGGCACCGCAGCACATCGAACGGTCACCGTGGCGCGGCATCTCCGTCAGCTGCGCACCGGACGCGCCGACCAGCTCGCGTGGCGGTGAGTAAACCTCGTTGTGCCGGCCCAGGTAACACGGATCGTGGTAGGTGACGGCTGGCCCGTCGGCAGCCGGGACCGGCACCAGCCGCTTGTCCCGAACCAGCTGGTTGAGCAGCTGGGTGTGGTGCACCACCTCGTAGTGCCCATCGAGCTGCGGGTACTCCCGGCCCAGCGTGTTGAAGCAGTGCGGGCACGTCGTCACGATCTTGCGACGGCCCGGCTCCCGGTCGCCGAAAACCGTGTTGAGTACCTCGACATTCTGCTGCGCCAGCATCTGGAAC
>DASUII010000156.1:0-17998 GCA_036279835.1 Pseudonocardiaceae bacterium | reverse complement strand
CGTCGTCGTCACGCTGCCGCAGCCACCCCGCGACAGTCTCGCCAGGGCGAGCCTGGCAAAGCAGCAATCCAAGGCTTAGAGGAGAAAAACCTATGCGGGTTGCAGGTGTTGTCGGGGTACTGACCGCGATGCTGGTCGCGGTGACGGCGTGCGGTGGTTCGAGCACCGGTACCACGCCCGGCACATCGGCCGGACCGAAGGGTCCGGTGAAGGTGCTCTATGCCGGCTCGCTGGTCAATCTGATGGAACACAGCCTCGGGCCGAAGTTCGAGCAGGCCAGCGGGGACACCTTCCAGGGTTTCAGCGCCGGTTCCAGCGCGCTGGCCGCACAGATCAAGGGCAAGGTGCGCCAAGGTGACGTGTTCATCAGCGCCAGCCCATCGGTCAACAACGACCTGCAGGGGCCGACCAACGGAAACTGGGTGCCCTGGTACGTGAAGTTCGCCTCGGCGCCGCTGGTGATCGGCTACAACCCGAACTCGAAGTTCGCTGCCGACCTGAAGTCCAAGCCGTGGTACCAGGTGATCACCGAGCCCGGCTTCAAACTGGGCAGCACCGATCCCAAGGTCGATCCCAAGGGCAAGCTTGCCCAGCAGGCGCTCACCGACGGCGCGACGATTTACAACGATCCTGGTTTGCCGGCCGCCGCCCAGCAGAACATCACCGTGCTGCCGGAGACCGAGCTCGTCGGCCGGTTGGAGTCGGGCCAACTCGACGCCGGCTTCTTCTACAGCAACGAGGCGGGTGAGCAGAAAATCCAGACCGCCAGCCTCGACAAAGTGCACCTGTCAGCGACCTACACCGTGGCCGTGTTGAACATGGCCCCGGATCCCGCACCAGCCGCGGACTTCGTGCAGTACCTGGTCTCGCCAGCGGGCGAGGATCTGTTGAAGCAGGACGGCCTGACGGTCCTGCCGCTGGCCCTCTACGGTGACCCGGCCGCGGTGCTACCAGCACTGAAGTCGACGCTACCGACGACTGCCAGCGCCCCGGCCACGACCACGACAGCACCTGGCGGCCGGTGACCTCCAGGCCAGCCGGGGGGGCGGCGCTCATATTCCGTACCCCGCTGCCGTGGCTGGCCGGGCTGCTGACGCTATACCTGCTGGTCCCGATCCTCGCCTACCTGATCCGGGTGGCCGATACCCCGGCCAGCGCGCTGACCACTCCCGGGCTCGGTTCAGCGCTGGCTGTGTCGGTGGAGACGGCGAGCATCTCGACAGCGATCATCGCTGTGCTCGGGATCCCGCTCGGCTACCTGCTCTCCCGGGGCCGCGGGCGTAGTTCGACGGTGGTCGGGGTCGCGGTGCAGCTGCCGCTGGCGCTGCCGCCATTGATGAGCGGCATCCTGCTGATCTACCTGGTCGGTCCGTACACGCCCCTCGGGCAGCTCTTCCACGGCGCGTTGACTGACACCCGGGTCGGCATCGTGCTGGCCCAGACGTTCGTGGCAGCACCGTTTCTGATCGTGGCCGCCCGCTCGGCGTTCGCCGCGCTGGATCCGGCCTTGGACGACGTGGCCGCCACGCTCGGGCACGGCCGGTGGTCGCGGTTCGCCCGGGCGGCGGTCCCGGCCGCAGCGCCGGGCATCGCCGCTGGCCTGCTGCTGGCGTGGCTGCGCGGCTTCGGCGAGTTCGGCGCCACCGTGGTGCTCGCCTACCACCCGTTCTCCGTACCGGTGTTCACCTACGTGCAGTTCGGCGGGACCGGGATCAGCTCGACGCTGACCGCGGTCGGTGCCAGCCTGGCCGCGGCCGCGGTGGTGCTGCTGCTCGCCGCATACCTACCCCGGCTGCGCCGCCGGCACCCGGTGCCGGACCCGTTGCCGGCGCCGAACGCCCCCACCTCGTCGGCCAGTCCGCGGCTGACCTTCGATCTGGCCGGGCGGCTGGGCTCGTTCCTGGTCGAGGTCGCGCACACCGCTGGGACCGGGCGACACCTGGCCATCCTCGGGGCGTCCGGGTCCGGCAAGAGCCTGACGCTGCGGATGCTGGCCGGTCTGATCCGTCCCACCGGCGGGCAGGTGTGCCTGGACGATGTTGATGTCACCGCGGTGCCGCCGGAGGACCGCGGATTCGGCTACGTCCCGCAGGATGCGGCACTGCTCCCGCATCTACCGGTGTGGCAGCAGGTCATGTTCGGGGTCGGCACCGAGCCCGGGCTGTCCGCGTATTGGATCAGGCGGCTCGGGCTGACCGGGCTGGAGGGCCGGTTGCCGTCCCAGTTGTCCGGCGGCCAGCGCCGCCGGGTCGCGATCGCCCGGGCACTGGCTCGCAACCCGCGACTGCTGTTGCTGGACGAGCCGTTCACCGGCCTGGATGCCCCGGTCCGTGACGAGTTGCGCCACGACCTACGCCGGCTGCAGCGCGATACCGCGATCACCACGGTCATCGTGACGCACGACCCGGTCGAGGCCGCGTTGCTCGCCGACGAGGTACTGATCCTCGAGCTGGGTCAGGTCGAACAGGTCGGCCCGCAGCCAGCGGTCTTCGCGCACCCGGCCAGCCCCACCGCCGCCCGGCTACTGGGCATCCGCAATCTGCACATCGGTCAGCGGACCGGCCCACGGGAGCTGGCGGCCGGCAAGGTACGGATCGCGTTCGGGCCCTCAGTCCTGCCGGCCGACGCCGCCGTCGACGCGGAGCTGACCTGGTGTATCCGCCCCGAGCACCTGAGGTTGCACGACATCATCGAAGAGAACTCGGCTGGGCATCCCGGCACGGTCAGCGACGTGGTCTGTCTGGGCGCGGTCGACGAGGTGCTGGTGGCACTGGACGGTGGCCCCGAGTTGACCGCGCAGACCCCGGCCGGCGATCACCCAGCACTTGGTGCCCGCTGCCGGCTCACGCTCCCGCGTGCGTCGGTGATCGTCTGGCCGGGCCGCAATGTCCCGACTCCGGCCAGCGGCCGGTTTGATCAGCGGCGCACCGCGGATTTCACCGGGCCAGATCTGTATGACCTGTCCCCCACCCAACCGCCGCGGTGATCCCGGCCGTCGCCTGGCTTAGCCGTCCGGGTGTGGTTAGCCACCCTCTGGTGGAAACTGCGCTGGCTGTCCGATCAGGACAGTGGTCACCGGCACATCACCTGCACCGGGGCCGAACTGGGAATCGTCGCGACTAGCAGCAGGAAAGCGTCACACGTCATCCGGGCGCGGACTTCCCGTGGGTAGCTGCGAGCCGCTGTGACGATGACCTCGTCAGCCAACCGGATCCGCCATACCCACTGCCCGTAGCTGTTCCGCGAGGTCTCTCCGACCGCGTGCGGCAGGTTTTCCCGCAAGGTGCGGATCATCTCCAGGCAGGCGTCCACGTCCGGAGCGATCTGTGCCGACTTCGCTAGGCTGCGGTTGTTGGCGGACATTAACCTCCAGGTGAAGCCCTGCTCCCGGGCCAGCGGGAGCTCCGCTCTCGGTCCGGCTCCAGCGTCCGGCTCACGTGGCGCCGGAATGCGTAGGGAGCGCACCGCTGACACCACTTGGAACCGAGCTGCCGCCATCAGGCCCGCCACCATACGGATTGGACTGGGGACGCGACGTTGCACCGCACAGGTGAACGGAAGCGGTCCAAAAGGCGACGAAAGGATTGCCACCTACCCCACAGAGGACACCTACTTATCGTTACACAATAATTTTGTCATCACTCGAATAGGAGAAGCACTCACATCTCATTGTCATCACCATTACGACGTGCAGGGGGCGGGTCCGGTGGTCCGCATAGCGTCCGGCACGGCTATCAGCCCGGTGGCCAGGTAACAGACCTGCTTTGCGATAGCCACCGCATGGTCGCCGAAACGCTCGTAATAGCGGCCGATCAGCGCCGCGTCCACGGCCTGCTCCACGCCGTCTGACCAATCCTCGGCGAACAGGATGCCGAGCAGGTGGCGCAACAGCGCGTCGACCTCGTCGTCGGCTATGGCTAGCCGGCAGGCGGACAGCGGGTCCTGGTACTCGACGGCGGTCGCAGCATCGTCGGCGAGTTGGCTGACGAGCAGGCTCATCCGGGCCAGCACCGGACGGACTTTGCCCGAGATCATCGGGTTCGGGTGCTTGAACCGGGCGATGATGGCGATGTGCCGAGCGAGGTTGCCCATCCGCCTCAGATGACCAATTGAATGCAAAGCCGCGACCACTATCCGCAAGTCCCCGGCGACCGGCGCCTGCAGCGCCAGGAGGGAGATGCAGCGCCGCTCCATATCGCCGTGGATTGCATTCATCTCGTCACAGTCAGCAATGACCAGTCCAGCGAGCGGCAGGTCAATCTGGTGGAGTGCGATCGATGCATTGGTCATCATCTGACCGGCGAACCGGGCCATCCGCACGACGTCGGCCACCAGTTCGTTCAGCTCGGCGTGGAACGTCACCCGCATGGCACTCACCTTCCGTCCCAGGTATCTCACATGAAAACACCCGCCACTCCTGAACCGCAAGTGATCCTTTCCGTATCTGCGTAAATTCTCAATGATTGGTCCGGCACTTGCGGAGTAATGATAGAAGTTAGGCTAGGCTAACTTAATCGTAGGCGCAAGCTCCGACCGCTGAAAACGGGCTCCGGTAGTCACCCTTCGGCACATCACGAGCACGCTGCGCGACAAAAGTGGCAAGCTGTGCTTTAGCGGATCGCCATGGTCAGCTCGAGCGCGACAACACCGTTCACTTAGCGCAGCCGACTGCCTGTCTCCAAGCCATGGGACTCGGGTAGCCCGCACCTGGCGAGGTAGCGCGCCTCCGCTGCAACGGCCACCGCGTGGTCGGCGTAACGCTCGTAATAGCGGCCGATCAGAGCGGCGTCCACGGCGTGTTCCACACCGTGCGACCAGTCCGTGGCGAACAGGATGCCGAACAGGTGCCGGCGTAGCGCGTTCACCTCGTGGTCCGCCTCGGCCAGTTGGCCGGCCGACACGCAATCACGACGTTCGATAGCGCCCGCGGCGTCCTCGGCGAACTGGCTGGCGAGCAGGCTCATGCGGGCAAGCACCGGGCGGACCTCGTCCGCGATCATCGGGTTCGGGTGTTTGAACCGGGCAATGAGGGCGATGTGCCGGGCAAGGTCACCCATCCGCTTCAGATGACCCACCGCGCGCAGAATCGCAACCACCGCTCGAGGGTCGCCCGCATCCGGCGTCCGCTTCGCGAGCAGGGCGATGCAGCGCTGCTCGGTTTCATCGTGCATCGCGTTCATCTGGTCACGCTTAGCGATCACCACGGTCGCGAGCGGTACATCAGCCTGATGTAACGCAATCGCGGCGTTGGTCATCATTTGGCTGGCCAGGCGGGTCATCCGCACGAGGTCGATGATCAGCTCATCTAGCTGGGCGTGGAATGTGGTGCACATGCCCTCACCTTCTTCACCCCAACTATCGCACACCGACACAGCGGTCACTCCTGCCCCACGAGGGTGGCACAGAGGGGACCGTCTGCGGAGGTGACCGTGGGTAAGAAGGATATCGCTCGCCGGTCGCGCTACCGCCAGCTAATTCTCACGCAGGGTAAGATGATCGACCAGACCTCGTTTCAAGGTCAGCTACCGGATAGACGGTGGCGTCCCGCTGACCTGTACCGGTCTGGTCCCCGGCCATCTCATCCTCGAGCCGCTCTTCGCGGCGTCGGCTGCGCATGCCCACCAGGATCGCCATGGTCAGACCATGTGCGGCGGCGAGCCCTAACAGGACCACTCCCCATTTGACTACGAGGTCGCGAATGGGCATCCCGGTAGCGACGTCGAGCGTCGAGATCAGCGCCAGAAGGCCGAGTACCACGAGATGGAAAAGCACTGTCACCAACTGCATCACCGAGCGGGCGTTGTCCGCCTGGTACACCTTCTGCAGATAACCCAGGCCGCCCCGATACAGGATCTGCCCGTCGATCAGGACAAGCAGAATCCCGATCAGGAGAAACGTCACATAACTGCTAGCGTCCATTCAGTAACTCCACAAGAGTCGCGCTTCGCCTCGGTGCTGGCCACTATCGTTACCTGCCGAAGACACTGTTACCCGCGTCCTTGACCTTCTCCCCAGCCTGCTTGAGGTTGCCCTTGCCCTGGTCCAGCTTACCCTCGACCTCCAGCCGGGGGTTGCCAGTGATCTTGCCGGCAGCTTCCTTGGCCTTGCCTTTCAGTACCTCGGCCCGGTTCCCGACCTTGTCTTGCAAACCCATCGGAAAGCACTCCTTCGAAAGGATGCGGCTTACTGCGTGGAGCCGGAGTACCCGCGCGGTTACGCCGCTAAACTCACCGGCGGCACGTAGAGTTCACCTCGCCGACAGGACCGCGCTGCCCTCTCGAAGTCAACGCGGCGTATCAACGTAGGTGAGGCGGGGTTGACGCACTCGGAGACCCAAAGTGCACGAACTGACTGCTCGCCATCGTCGTAAGGCCGGTTCCGGACCTCCCGCCAACGCCTTGATCGCATGGATAGGCGCAGATCCCCGCTTGCGCAGTGTCGCCGCCAGCCACCGACGCGGGACCGCTGCGTCGCTGCCACCCCACACCCGCGCCGCCAAAGCGGCTGTCGCTGCCTGCGTTGCGTTGGTCGGTGGGGGGATCCTGGGTATCACCGCAATCGTCAACGATGGGCTCGTCACGCCGCTGGCGAGCAACCCGTCGCCCGTCCTGAGCCAGGACGCTAGACCCGGTCGGGCAGCGGCCCGCGGCCCTGTCGCGGGGATCCAACCGCATCCGGTGGTTTTCCCAGCGCCGGCCGCCACCCAGTCCATGGTCGCCAACCGCCAAGCGCCGCAGCCCATCCCGGCGCCCGCTGTAGCCGCGCCCAGTGGGCACATCGCTGCCGATGGCCCCAGCACCAGCCCCAGACGGAACGTCACCCCCGGACGGGAGGCCAGCTCCAGCGAGGCCGCGCCCGCCCACCCCGTCGCACCGCGCCGGGCGGACACGCTGCAGCCCGACCGGCCGATTGCGCCGGTCCAACAGGCAGCTGCCGGCAAGCCGGGTCCCGCCGGCACGCTGGCGAACTCTGCTGACGCAGACGATTCCGCTGTCCCGACCACGACAAGCAAGCCTGCCGGCTCGGATACCAAGCCAGGCGATGGGGGCCAACCAGTCGCTGCCGACGCTGTGGACGGCGACGAAGCCAAGCACGGCAGCGGTGCGACTGCGGGCATTGACAACCAGCCCTCCTCGCCGCGAATTGCAACTTTCAGCCCGAAGTCGACCTCGGCGCACGGGTCAATCTCCGCGGATGGGCCGAGCGCACACGCTCATCGACCACCGGCCAAGGAGCCGCCCTGCACCAGGTGTCGCCGAGGCACCAGCCACTGAACAATCAGCGTTGACCGATCCGGCCGTGGTCGATATCAGCATCGGCGATGGTGTCGTCGCCGGGCCAGCTACCTTCTCCTTCGGCCACCCCTCGGCTGAGCCGGCCGGCCTGCGCTGCGGCCACTGTGGAACGTGCTCGCCGTCCCCGCAGGTGCTCCCCGAGCCGCTCCGGCAGCGCGGCCGCGACTGAGCCGGCCACGCTGTCCGGCAGTTGCTCACCCAGGATCGTCAGCGTTGCACGGACAGCGCACTCGGCGTCGTTTCGGGTACCTAAGCCGGCCCGGGCCTGGACCTCGCTGATGAACTCCTCGTCGCGCACTAGTCCTCCTACTGCTCGACTACCGAGCAGACGCCTCGGCGGGGGAGTCGACCAACCCCGCGCCGGGTGCGAGCGCCCAGTGGGCGCTCCTGTAACTGTTCCTCGGAGCAGGCTGCCCGGAGCTTGGGGAACAGGTCGTTCTCCTCATCGGCCACGTGGTGGCGAATCTCACCGATCAGCTCGTGCATCGTTGGCCAGAACTGCGCGTCTACCGGGCTCAATGCCTGCAGCCGCTTCATTGCCTGCTCGGCTCGTCGGTGGCGCCATCCATTTGTTCCAGCTGGCCGAACATGTCATTCACCTCATTGTGCTGCTCAATGAGGAACATGATCCCATCGATCGGTGTGGTAGAGATACTCATGGCGTGGAGGTACCCGGCATGCGTGCGATGAAACGGTGGACAATCCTGCCGTTTGCCAGCAAAGCTGACCGGGTATGTCACGCCGCGTGGTCGATGCCGTAGTGGTCGGTGCCGGGCCCAACGGGCTCGTCGCAGCGAACGTCCTCGCCGACGCTGGGTGGGACGTCGTCGTCCTGGAGGAGCAGCCCGAGCCCGGCGGGGCAGTCCGCAGCGCGCCAGGTCCCGCACCGGGCTTCATCACCGATCTTTGCAGCGCCTTTTATCCGCTCGCCGCGGCCTCCCCGGTCATCGCCGCGCTGGAGCTCGAGCGCCACGGACTGCGCTGGGTGCACTCGCCCACGGTCCTTGCGCATCCGCTGCTGGACGGTCGCACCGCCGTGCTGTCGCGGGACCTGGAGAAAACGGCCGCAGGGCTCGACGCCCTCGGCGCGGGTGACGGTGCGGCGTGGACCCGGCTCTACGGCAACTGGCAGCGACTCGGACCCTTATTGATCGACGCATTGTTCGTGCCGTTCCCGCCGGTGCTCGCCGGCGCCCGGTTGGTAGCGGCGCTCGGGCCGACCGGCCTGCTGAGGTTCACCCGCTTCGGGCTGCTGCCGGTGCGCCGCCTCGCCGAGGAGGAGTTCACCGGGCCCGGCTCGCTGCTATTGGCCGGGTGTGCGCTGCACGCCGACCTGATGCCCGAGTCCAACGGCGGAGCCATGTTCGGCTGGCTGCTATCGATGCTGGGCCAGCAGTATGGCTTTCCGGTCCCGGAGGGTGGCGCCGGCCAGCTCACCGCCGCGCTGGTCCGCAGGTTGGAGAAACAGGGTGGGCGGCTGCGCTGCAACGCGCCGGTTCGTCAGGTGGTGGTGCGCGGGGGCCGCGCGGTCGGTGTGCGCACCGCCGACGGCGAGGAGATCCTGGCCCGCCGCGCGGTGCTGGCTGCGATCCCGGCCACTTACCTTTACGGCGGCCTGGTCGATTGGACGCACCTACCGCCCCGGCTGCGCGATGACATCCGGCGGTTCCAGTGGGATTACGCCACCGTCAAACTCGACTGGGCGCTGCGCGCGCCGGTGCCGTGGGCGGCGGGCGAGACCGCGGGCGCGGGCACCGTGCACGTCTCGGCCGGCATGGACGAGATGACCGAGTACACCGCGCACATCGCCATGGGACTCGTGCCGGCCCACCCGTTCCTGCTGGTGGGACAGATGACGACGGCCGACCCGTGCCGTTCACCGGCTGGCACCGAATCGCTGTGGGCGTACACCCACGTGCCCCGCCGGGTTCGCGGCGACGCCGGAGGCGACGACATCACCGGCGCATGGGACGAGCGAGACCGGGAGGCCATCGCCAAGCGCGTCGAAGCGCAGATCGAGCGGTTTGCCCCGGGCTTCCGGGACCAGATCATCGACCGGACGGTGGCCGCGCCGCCGCAAATCGCCGAGCACAACGCCAACCTCGTCGGCGGGGCCATCAACGGCGGCACCACCGCGATACACCAGCAACTGGTATTCCGACCCACGCCGGGGCTCGGCCGCCCGGAGACCCCCGTTACCGGCCTGTACCTGGCATCGTCCTCGGCCCATCCCGGGGGCGCCGTGCACGGAGCATGCGGTGCGAACGCCGCGCGAGCCGCCCTGCGGGGGCACCGGGCGCGCAGCCAGCGGCTGGCCGCCGCCGCCGTCCGGTTCGCCATCGGCAGCTGAGCTACCGCCGGATGCGCTCAATCCGCGTTGGCGATGCGCTCCTGGAGGAATTCCAACGTCTGGCGGAGCACTCGCGACACATGCATCTGCGAGATACCGACTTGCTCGGCGATCTGAGTCTGAGTCAACTGGCGGAAAAACCGCAAGGCGAGAATCGTCCGTTCCCGGGGAGCGAGCTCGGCCAGCAGCGGGCGCAACGCCTCGCGATCATCGATTAGGGCCAGCTCGCCATCTAGGCCGCCGATGAACTCGCCCAGCGTCGCCTTGCCCTCTCCGGAGCCGAGCATCTCATCCAGCGATGAGCTCCGGTATGCCTCCCCGGCTTGCAGCCCCTCGATCACCTCAGCGATCGGTAGCCCCAATCGGTCGGCGATCTCGCTGGGTCTCGGTGCGCGGCCGAGCTGCTGGGACAGCTCCGCCAGCGTGCCCCTGATCACGATGTGCAGATCCTTCAACCGCCGAGGCACCCGCGTCGACCAGCCGTGGTCGCGGAAGTACCGGCGCACCTCCCCGGTGATCGTCGGTACCGCGAAGGAGAAGAAGTCCGAACCACGGACCGGTTCGAAGCGGTCCACCGCGTTGATCAATCCCACGGTCGCGACCTGGATGAGATCTTCCAGCGGCTCACCGCGGCCGGCGAATCGGCGCGCGATGTGTTCGGCCACCGGCAGATAGCCACTGATCAGTTGCTCGCGCAACTGCTGCCGTTCCGGGTCGCCGGGAGCAAGCTCGGCGTACCGGCGCTGCAGCGGGACCAGGTGTGCATATTCGCCGTGTTCGGTCCCGACCGAGGACACGGACGGGGTCACGGACGGGCTCACGGCTGAGGCGCAGTCAATGCGTCTTTGGCCAAGGTGATGCGTACCCGGCCAGGCCGGCCAGGTGCAGCGGGCACCGATGTGGCGCCGACCTCGTCGGCAAGGCACTGCAGCACCCGCCACGCGAACGAGCCGGTGGGCAGTGGATCCGCCAGATCGTCGACGTCGGTTTCGGCGGCTACCTCGATCCGCTCGGGCCGGACGGTGAACGTGCAGTACAGCGTCGCGTTGGCGGCGGCGATCCGCACCAGCATGGCGCATAGATCGTCGACCGCCATCCGGAGATCGTCGATCGAGTCGAGGTCGAAGTCCGCCCGGGCGGCGAGATCCGCTGCGACGGTCCGGATCGTCGGGATCGAGACGGTGCTGGCCGTCGTGCGCAGCTCAAGCGACAGCACCGACTCATCCGAGTTGGAGGCTGCCCCGTGGTTAGGCATCGAGGTGCCGCTGTCCAGATAGGTCACCGCGATCGAGCCGCATCCGAGGTAGCCCCGGTTAGTGCGACGCGCCCGGCTGCAGCAGCCATCGTCGACTCCTTTACTTTCTCGGTTGCGGCTCGCCAGCCTCGTCAGGTTGATTGCTTCAAGGCCTCCGGAACCGTGTCGGCGAAGGTGAACTGGCCCCGCAGTTCGGTCGCCTCCAGAGCCCGGTTGGCGATGCGGGAGTGGCACACCATCCGCAGGGCGCGGCGCTCGCGGCTGGCGAGCTCGTTGGCCTCGAACAGAGCGGACAGACCGGCAGAGCCCAGGAACTCAACGCCGTCAAGGTCCACCACGACGACATGAGCGGCGGATAGCTGTTCGTTGAGGAAGCTGGCGAGTTTCGGCGCTGTCAGCGTATCGATCTCCCCGGTCACGGTAACCACGCGTGCGTCGGGTCCATGCTCGGCAACCTGCAAGCCGATGATGTCCGCGGGGAAGTCGTTGTCCACCCTTGTCACCATATAGGGCACGTCTGCGCAGGCCCAATACGGGTTGCGCCGCCCATGGGGCGGGTTCAGCGACCTACGGGTGCGACGGCGCGAACCGCAAGCAAGGCAAGGTCGTCGCCGTCGTCGCGGCCAAGCCAGTCCTGCACGGTGTGCTCGACTCGGGTTGCCACCGCCTGCGCTGTCATCCCGGCGCAGTCGCGCAGACAGTCGGCCAACCGGGCAGGTCCGAACTGCTCCTGGTCACCTCCGGTACGGCGATCGGCCTCGGTGACACCGTCGCTGTAGAGCAGGCAGGTGTCGCCCGGAACCAAGGTGATCGAGGTCCGGCCGAAACGTGCTTCGGGCAGGATTCCGACCACCGTGCCGGGCACCCCGACGTCCTCTACCTGGCCGCTGCCGCGTAGCACCATCGGTGCGGGATGACCCCCGGTAGCGAACGTGAGGGTGCATCCCACCGCGGCCGGCTGCAGCGCGCCGAGCACCATGGTGGTGAAGACCGTCCGCCCAGCTGCCAGCAGCGCCCGGTTGAGCAGATACAGCAACCGGGTCGGGTCCTGCTCGACGACCATCAGGGCACCCAGCGAGTGCTGCACCCGGGCACTTTCGGCGAGGGCCTCAGCTCCGTTGCCGCACACATCACCGAGCCCGAGCAAGGCTCCCCCGCCAAGAGTGGGTCGGACGAAGTAGAAGTCACCGCCTACCGCGAGCTCACCGGCGACCCGGTACGCCACACCGAGCTGCACCCCGGCCAGCTCCGGGAGCGCACCGGGCTGCAATGGCAGCAGCGGGGCCTGCAACTGCGATAGCGCTTCGGTCTGCTCGCGCCATCGGCGGCTGGCGCCGATTATCGGTCCGGCCACCGCCGCCAGCCGCTTGAGCAAGGCATCCGCGGAAGGACCGACCACGACCAACAGACCCTCGGTCCGGTCCGGTCCCAACAGGGGTGCCACCACGACCGGCGTCCCCTCGGCGACGTCGGACCCGAGCACCGCGGCCAGCTCACCCAACTCGCTAGCCGGCACCGCCGTGATGTCCGCCAGATCCCCGCGCAGCGCACCGGCCAAGACCGGGGCCGCCCGCGGGACCGGGGCCCGGGTCACGCCTTGAGCGGGCTCGAGTCCGGCACCGCCGCAGTGCCACCACGACATCCGCGCGCGCGGCGCCGGCAGCAGCACCGCGGCCTTTTGCCCCACAGCCGGAACGGCCAGCGCAACCAGCGCGCCCGCCGTCGCATTGTGGGCCACCGCGGCCGCCAGCTCTCGGTTTGCCTTCTGAATGAACTGCTCATCGGTGACGCTGGCATTGACCACCCAGGCATGCCAGCCATCGGCGAGGGGCCGAAGCCGTCCGCCGACCCGGCGACCGCGGGGTCCCGCGAGGACGAACTCGCCACTGCGTTCGAGCTCATCGCCGAGGACCAGGTGCGGAAACAGCCGGCGGGCCGCCGCGTTGAGCAGCTGGACCCGGCCCGACCCGTCTTCGACGATCACTGCTTGGTCGACATCATCAAGCAGCCGGGGCAGCCCCGGTACCAGCAGCTCGACAACCGGGCGCCGGTCAGATGCCACGGCATCTCCTCCCAGATCCGACCGCGTGGCAGTGAGGGTAGTCCCCTGCCGGTGTGCCCAGGAATCGAACGCGGGGTCGAAACCCGAGACCAATCGTGGCACGCTGCGGGCGTTAAGCATTGATGTCTGAGGAGGCTCATCGTGAGCGCGCACCCCGCGTCGGCTGCAGAATCACTTACCGGGCGCCTGGATCCACTCGATCCCGCCACGCTCGAACGAATCCTGCTGGCCTTGGAGGAGCTTCGCGACGGCAACTTCCGGCGGCGCCTGGCGGTCACCGACACCAACCTGGCCGGCCGGATCGCGACGGTGATCAACCAAATCGCTCAACGCAACCAGTCCCTGGTCGGTGAGCTGGTCCGGGTGCGCGGAGCGGTCGGCCAGGACGGGCGGACGGGCGAACGGCTCGCCGACGGCAGCGGCGGGGGGTGGTCGCTGGCCGCCGCTGCAATCAACGGTCTGATCGATGACCTGACCCGGCCGACCACCGAGCTGGCGAGGGTGCTGGCCGCGGTATCTGAAGGTGACCTGTCGTCACGGGTGTCGGAGCAGCCGCTGCGGGGCGATTTCGCCCGGTTGGGCCACACCGTCAACGGTTTGCTCGATCAGTTGTCGCTATTCGCCGCCGAGGTCACCAGGGTAGCCCGCGAGGTCGGCACCGAGGGCCGGTTGGGCGGCCAGGCGCAGGTCCCAGGAGTGGCGGGGACCTGGCGCGACCTCACCGACTCGGTCAACGTCATGGCCGGCAACCTCACCGCCCAGGTGCGCGACATCGCCCAAGTCGCCACCGCCGTGGCCCGTGGCGATCTCAGCCGCAAGATCACTGTGGAGGTTTCCGGGGAGCTGCTGGAGCTCAAAGACACCCTCAACACCATGGTCGACCAACTCTCCGCCTTCGCTGCCGAAGTCACCCGGGTGGCTCGCGAGGTCGGCAGCGAAGGCCGGCTGGGCGGTCAGGCGGAAGTGCCCGGCGTAGCTGGGACGTGGCGCGACCTCACCGACTCGGTCAACGTCATGGCCGGCAACCTCACCGGCCAGGTGCGCAGCATCGCCCATGTCGCCACCGCGGTGGCCCGCGGCGACCTCAGCCGCAAGATCACCGTCGACGCCCGGGGTGAGATCCTGGAGTTGAAGAACACCCTCAACACCATGGTCGACCAGCTGTCCGCCTTCGCCGACGAGGTCACCCGGGTGGCGCACGAAGTGGGCAGCGAGGGCAAGCTCGGTGGTCAGGCGCGGGTCCGTGGGGTGGCCGGCACCTGGAAAGCACTCACCGACAACGTCAACGGCATGGCGGAGAACCTGACCAGCCAGGTGCAAGGTATTGCCACGGTGGCCACCGCGGTGGCCGGCGGCGACCTTTCCAAGAAGATCACCGTAGAGGCCCGCGGTGAGGTGGCCGCGCTGGCCGAGACGATCAACCGGATGGTCGACACCCTGCGTGCGTTCGCCGACGAGGTCACCCGAGTGGCCCGCGAGGTGGGTACCGAAGGGACCCTCGGCGGTCAGGCCCGGGTACCCAACGTCGCCGGGACCTGGAAGGACCTCACCGACAGCGTCAACTTCATGGCCAACAATCTGACCAGTCAGGTGCGTAACATCGCCCAGGTGACGACCGCCGTGGCCAGCGGCGACCTGTCCAAGAAGATCGATGTGGACGCTCGGGGCGAGATCCTCGAGCTCAAGACCACGATCAATACCATGGTCGACCGGCTATCGGCATTCGCTTCCGAGGTCACCCGGGTGGCCCGCGAGGTGGGCACCGAGGGCAAGCTCGGCGGGCAGGCCGAGGTGATCGGCGTGTCCGGCACCTGGGAGCGGCTGACCGAGAACGTCAACCGCCTGGCCGGCAACCTCACCACCCAGGTGCGCGCGATCGCTGCGGTCGCCACCGCGGTGACTGCCGGCGATTTGACCCGCCAGATCACCGTCGACGCCTCCGGTGAGGTCGCCGAGCTCAAGGACAACATCAACCAGATGGTCGCCAACCTCAAGGTGGCCACCCTGACCAACCAGGAACAGGACTGGCTCAAGACCAACCTCGCGCGGCTGTCCGGCCTCATGCAGGGCCACCGCGACCTGGCTACCGTTGCCTCACTGGTGCTCAGCGAGCTCGCCCCCTTGGTAGCGGCGCAACAAGGGGCCTTCTTCATGGTCCGCACTGATGACGACGGACCGACTGTTCTGGAGTTCGCCGCTGGTTACGGCATCCAAGATCCCTTGACGATCCGCCGCTTCGCCCTCGGCGAGTCGCTGGTCGGCCAGGCGGCGTTGGACAAGCGGACGATCCTGGTCACCGAGGCGCCGCCGCAGTACGCCGCGATCAGCTCCGGTCTAGGCTCCGCCGCACCGACCAACGTGCTCGTGCTGCCGTTGTTGTTCGAGGACCAGGCGTTGGGTGTGATCGAGCTTGCCTCGGTCAACGAATTCACCACGGTGCACCGGGACCTCCTCGAACTACTTCGCGAGGCGATCGGCGTCAACGTCAACACCATCCTGGCCAACTCCCGCACCGAAGCGCTGCTGGCCGAGTCGCAGCGGTTGGCCCAGGAGCTGACTTTGGGTTCGCGGCGGCTGCAGGCCCAGCAGCACGAGCTGCAGAAGTCCAACACCGAGCTGGCCGAGAAAGCCGCTCTGCTGGCCACCCAGAACCGCGACATCGAGATCAAGAACGCTGAGATTGAGCTGGCCCGCCAGGAGATCGAGGACCGGGCCGCCCAGCTCGCCGCCGCGTCACGCTACAAGTCGGACTTCATGGCGAACATGTCTCATGAGTTGCGTACCCCGCTTAACAGCGCGCTGGTGTTGGCCAAGCTGCTGGCCGACAACCTCGACGGCAACCTGTCGGACAAGCAGGTGGAATTCGCCAGAACCATCCACTCCGCCGGTAGCGACCTGCTACAGCTGATCAACGACATCCTCGACCTGGCCAAGGTCGAAGCCGGCCGGATGGATCCGTCGCTGTCCGATGTGGCGATGACCGGCGTGGTGAACTACGTCAAGACGCTGTGCGAGCCGCTCGCCGCCGAGAAGGCGCTGCACTTCACCGTGGAGCTCGATCCGACGCTGCCGGCGCTGCTGCACACCGACGAGCAGCGCCTACAGCAGGTGCTGCGAAACCTGATGTCCAATGCGGTGAAGTTCACCGATGAGGGCGGCGTGGCGCTGCGGATCCGGCCCGCGTCTGCTGACGAGGTTGTGGGCACAGCGCTGCGCGCCGCAGCCTCCCGGGTGGCCTTCGAGGTGCACGACACCGGCATCGGGATCCCCGCTGAGAAGCTGTCGGTGATCTTTGAGGCGTTCCAGCAGGCCGACGGCACGACTAGCCGTCGCTACGGCGGCACCGGACTAGGCTTGTCGATCAGCCGCCAGCTGACCCAGCTGCTCGGGGGTGAACTCGCGGTCAGCAGCGAGCCTGGGGTGGGCAGTGTGTTCACCCTTTATCTGCCCGAGGTCGCCGAGGCATCACAGCTGGCGGTTCCTGACGGTCCGGCGCCGGACGCCACGCCCGACGAGCTCATCCCTCAGGAGCTGGTGTCGACCGCCCGGTCGCTGCCGCAGCTGCACTCCGGTTCTGCACCCTGGGCTGGCGATGAGGCGCCGTCACGCTTCCACGGGGAGAAGATCCTTATTGTCGACGACGACCTGCGCAACGTCTTCGCGTTGAGCAGCATGCTCGAGGCGCACGGCCTGCACGTCGTGTTCGCCGACAACGGAGTGGCCGGAGTCCGCGCGCTGGAGCGAAACGAGGACATCGCGCTGGTTCTCATGGACGTGATGATGCCCGAGCTGGACGGTAACGCGACCATCGCCGCGATCCGCAACCTGAGCCGCTACGCCGACCTGCCCATCATCGCGGTGACCGCGAAGGCGATGAAGGAGGACCGCGCGAAGAGCTTGGCGTCCGGCGCGAACGACTATGTCACCAAGCCCGTAGACACCGACCTGCTGCTCACCCTGATCTACTCACATCTGCACAACCCGACCGACACCCCCGAGCACGCTCGGGCAACCGCCCGGTAGGGCCACCGCGCGGCGCAGGCTTCGCCCTTCTGGGCGATGTAATCCGTTGCGGTGCGTGGGGGTCTAGACGCAGCACGTACCCTAGTCCCTGTGATTACGCACGGCGACCCGACACCGCGCCTCGCGGCGGCGCTCGGCGCCCTCCGGCCGGTCTCCGAGCCCAGGCGGTCAGCACGCCCTCAGGTCTCGGACATGGCCGTTATACGATCGCACCACACACAGAGGAAGGTAATCTGATGGCAGCGCCAAACGTGGGTCATTCGGTCCTCAGGGTGGTGAACTTCTTCGTAGTCATAATCTTGATCATCGTGCTGTTGAACCTGGTGGGGCCCTTCATCGCCCACTCGGCTCCGCAAGCCCTTGACAAGGCCGGTGAAGCTCTCAGTGGGATATGGAACGGAATTCAGGGCATCGTTCCCAGTAGTTACTATCGTTCCCATTGACGGTGCGGTTGCGCTCTGAGAAACACCTTCGCGAGCACGGCGGCGCACGTTGTGCTGATCAAAGCAGGGTGCCAGCTGAGCCTCAGGGTAGCCGTCTGACCGGTGACGGTGGGTACCCGGCACCGCCGTCGGACTCGCTGTCGTTGGTTGCCGGAGGGTGAACGCTGGGGCGGGCAGTCCTGCGCCTACCCGGGCACGCACCGTCCGCTACCAGTGCGCCAGATGAAGGGCGGCAGAAACTAAGCGAATTTCGGTATCAGGACGACCTCAGCGGCCTCTACTCTGTGAGGGGACCACCGCATGGCAGGACGGGGTCGACATGTCTGCTCGGGGACCACGCATACCGCTGATTTGCTCGGCGTTTCTCGGCGTACTGGTGATCTCGTGCGGAGGTCCCCCGGTATACGTGGTCGCACCCGTACCGGCGGCCGCACCCCAGGTCAGTCTGCAGCAACCGCAGGGCGGTCTTCAGGAAGCGGCTCCGCCTGCGCCGGTGCAGGCAGCGCCGCCCCCACTAGCACCAGAAGCGCTAGCCCCACCGGCACCCCGGGCCGCGCCTCCACCGGCACC
>DASUII010000155.1:0-4077 GCA_036279835.1 Pseudonocardiaceae bacterium | reverse complement strand
CTGAGCGTGGGACTGTTCGCCACGTTGATTGGCGGTCCCGGCGCTTACGCGGTGACCCCGGTCGAGCGCCATGTGTGGGGTGGTTACTACGAGCAGGGCAGTCTGATCTGGCGCTCCCGGTGGATCACCACGTCTGGGATCGTTGAATGTCGGGAGGCACTGGGCTTTCCCGGTGACCCGCACCGGGTGGTCATCCTGCGCCGGATCATCGCGGTGCGGGGCGACGCCCGCGTCCGGGTCACCCTGCACCCGGCGGCCGGCGTGGCGGGAGACGGTACCGGATCTGGGGGACCGAGCTCTCACGGTGAGACCTGTTGCTCGTGGTTTGTGGCGCCCTGGATGCGTTACCACTTCGGTGGATAGGTTGCTTTGATGTTTGCGATCGCGGCTCTCCTGCTCGTCCTGGCTATCTCACTGCTCATCACCCGAGTGGCGACAGTGATCCTCACCGCCAGCGGCATGTCCCGCCAGTCCGCCCGCTTCCAGGCCCGCTCAGCGTTCACTGGCGCTGGGTTCACCACGACCGAGTCCGAGAGTGTGGTGAACCATCCGCTGCGCCGCCGGGTGGTCGCGACGCTGATGCTGCTGGGCAACGCAGGCATCGTCGCCGCGGCCAGCTCGGCGATCATAGGCTTCCGTGGCGGCGCGTTCGGCAGCGAGTGGTGGCGTATCCTGGAGCTCGGGGCCGGGTTGCTCGCCCTGGTGTTCGTCTCCCGCAGCTCGTGGGTGGACCGCCAGCTCACCGCCGCGATCAGCCTCCTCATCCGCCGCTATACCGACCTGCCCAGCCGCGACTTGGCCGGTCTCCTTGACCTGTCTGGTGAATACGCGGTTACCGAACTGGCGATCAAGCCGGCTGACTGGGTCGTCGACCGCTCACTTGGCGACCTGGCGTTGCGCGACGAAGGCGTCGTCGTGCTTGGACTCCATCGCGCCGACGGCCACTACCTCGGTGCGCCGACCGGTCGCACCGTCGTCGCTGCCGGCGATGTCCTCATCGGGTACGGACGCGGGGAGCTGCTACGCGAACTCGACGACCGCCCTACCGGACCAGACGGCGACCTTGCACACCACGCGGCGGTGGCACGTCAACAGCGCCTCGAACGCATCCAGCACGACAGCGACGCCCGGTGAGAATCCCACGTGGGGCTACGACGCATCTACTCGTCCTCGGCTTGCGCCTGGCTCTGTCCCACTGCCAGCTCGACGGACTGCACCAGCACGTAGACCAGCCCCGCCAAGAACGGCGCCAGTATCCACGTGACCCAGCCGCCTACGGCGTAGCAGATTCCGATGGCCGCGCCGACGGCCGCCCCCACGGCGAGGAAGTCGGTGGCCGTGCCGATGAGCATGGCACGGGTTGTCCCCGACCCGGAGCCTTGGGTCTCGACGAGGCGGGCGACGAGGAGGTTGAGCATCGAGAAGGCGGCAACCGAGGACAATGCGAAGCCGATCAGCTCGGGCCGCGACGGGTTGCCCTGGGCGGAGGAGATGACACCGAAGGTCACCGTCACTGTGATCGAAAACCCGAATGCCTGCGCGTTGCCAGTAACCGACGCGTTCAAGCCGCGCATCAACAGCTGAGCCCGGGTGGCGCGCGGGCGACGCCGGTTCACCGCCCGCTGGTCCCCGTTCACGTGGCCGTGGCCGGATGTGGTCTTGCGCCTCGCACGTGCTCCCATGGGCCGATGTTCTCAGGTCACTCGCGGGTCAGCGTGACACCGCACCCAGCGTTGGACCATCATGGCGCTGAGCATGGCAGCGGACCGTCCGACCCGTCCCTGATGGATGCCGGCCGCGTAACCCCGCGGGTCTACGGGTGTTGCCGAGTGAACAGGGGCTGCGGATTGGTGCCGGTGGTGTCCGGGTCGGCCAGCAGCAGCACCTCGTCGCCGGCCTGCAGGACGGTGCCGCCACGGACGGGCACGAGGGTGCCGTTGCGGTTGATCATGCTGATCCAGGTGTCGTCGCCCAGCGCGAGGTCGGCGATGGTGCAGCCATCCGCGGGTGCGCCGGCGGTGATGTAGTAGTGGTGCAGGGCGGTGGGCTCGTCGCGGAAACGCAGGCCCAGCGCCCAGGGTTCGGGTTCCAGCACCCGCATGGGCACACCGGTGCGGTGGGCCACGGTGGGCACCAGGCCGCCCTGCACGATGACCGAAAACGCCACCACGACGATCACGATCTGGTACAGCCGGTCGGCGCCGGGCACCCCTGCGGTCAAGATGTAGGTGCCCAGCAGGATCGGCACCGCGCCTTTGAGTCCGGACCACATCACGAACAGCCGCTCACCCTTGCTGAGCTTGATGGGCAGCAACAGCAGACCCACCAGAACCGGGCGCACCACCAAAGCCAGCAGTACCGCCAAAGCCAGGCCCACCAGCCAGGCGTTGCCATGCGCTAGCCCAGTCAGCGACACGGTGAGCCCGAGCATCGTGAACGCGATGATCTCCGCCAGGCTGGCCAGCGATGAGTGGAACCGTTCGATCTCGGCCTTGTACGGGGCACGCAGATCCCCGACGAGGATACCGGCGACGAACACGGCCAGAAAGCCCGAACCGTGGGCCAGGGTGGCCAGCCCGTAGATCGCCCCGGAGCCCAACAGGGTCCGTAACGGGTACAGCGCCGCACTAGGCAGCGGTAGCCGGCGCATCGCCACCGACAACCCGTACCCGCTGGCGATGCCGACCACGGCACCCATGACCATCTCCAGGGCGAACTCGCCCACCCCGGCGCCCACGGCGTGCCATCCACCGCCGGTTCCAGCGGCCAGTAGCGCAGCCATCGCGGCGATGCCGACTGGATCGTTGGCCCCGGACTCACCCTCCAGCAGGGTGCCCGACCGGCCGGAGATCTCCCGCCGGCCCAGCACCGAGAAGACCACCGCCGGGTCGGTGGGGGCCAGCGCGACACCCAGCAGCAGCCCGGCCCGCCAGTCGAATCCGAACACCAGGTGCGCCAGCACCGCCACCCCCACCGCGGTGACCCCGGTGCCGACCACACCGATCCACAACACCGCGCCGCCGGCGGCGCGGAACCGGCGCCCGCCGATGTGCATACCACCGTCGAACAGCAACAAGATCAGCGTCACGGTGACCACCCGCTGCACCGTGAGCACCGGCACCTGTCCCAGTACCGGCACGAAGTCCGAGGCGACCGCGGCAGCCACCAGGAAGATCGCCGGAGCCGGTACCCGAATCCGTTCGCTGATCCGGTTGGACACCACCGCCAGCAGCCCAGCCACGCTGACGACCGCGATGATCACACCGAACGGGAGAACATCATTCACCGCGGACCCCGAAACCACTGGGCGACCAGATCAAGGCGGCAAGCACAGCGACCTCCTGAAGGAACCCGGCAATCCACTGCCGGCCAGCCTTCCCGGCGTCCCTTCGCTCACCCTAGCCAGGGCCTGGCAATGATCCCTGAGTGCCTTCAGAGTATTAGGTGACTCGCGCGGCTGTGGCGGTCACCGGCCTGGGCCAGTGCCGGGCCGAGCCGTTCCCCACCGGCGCCGGGGTGGGCACTACCCTCCGGGCGGCGCCGACGATGCCGGCGACGTCCAGATCGTGTTCCCGCAGCAGCTCGCCACGCCCTGCGTGGGGAAGGAACTGCTGGCCCAGGCACAGGGTGCGCAGCCGGACCCGGGATCCGGTGGCGCGCAGCGCCCGCGCGAAGGCGTCTCCGAAGCCGCCCGCCCCGGCGTTCTCCTCGACGGTGACGACCAGCCGGTAGCCGTCGGCCGCGCGAGCCAGCACCGGGTCTACCGACAGTAGCCAACGCGGATCCACCACGGTGACGTCCTCGCCGGAAGCGGTGAGCTCGGCGGCGGCCGCCACTGCGGCCTGCGCGCAGGCTCCGGCCGCCACCACCAGCACGCCCCCGCAGCCGTTGCGGGCCAACACATCAGCCCCGCCGATCCGTCCGATCGCCGGCAGATCCGGGCCCACCGCACCCTTGGGGAAGCGCACCGCAGCTGGGCCGGGGTGCGCGATGGCCTCGTGCAGCAGCACGCGCAGCCGCGGTGCGTCGCGCGGCGCGGCTACCCGCATCCCGGGCACGACGCCGAGCAGGGACAGG
>DASUII010000154.1:0-4501 GCA_036279835.1 Pseudonocardiaceae bacterium | reverse complement strand
CGGTCACCGACCTGGACGAGGAAACGGATAACGATGGGCAAGATGACGAGGATTACCGGTGAATGAAACCGCGCTGATGGAACCATCCGCCGCGACCGATGCCCTGCCGCCGCTGCGCGGCGACGATGAGCTCGACGCTGCGCTGGAAGCGCTGCTGCTGGTGGTGGACTGCCCGGCGGGTGAGGACATCCTGGCCAGCGCGCTGGGTCAACCGGTGACGCGGGTGGTCGAGGCGCTGCACCGGCTGCGCGATGGATACGCCGACGGCGGTCGTGGCATCGACCTGCGGCAGGTGGCGCAGGGATGGCGGTTACATACCCGCGATGTGTACGCCCCGTTCGTGGAACGGTTATTGCTCGACGGGCAGCGTGCGAAGCTTACCCGCGCGGCGCTGGAAACCCTGGCGGTGGTGGCGTACCGGCAGCCGGTCACCCGCTCGCGAGTCGCCGCGGTACGCGGGGTGAACGTTGACGGCGTCATGCGAACCTTGCTGGTCCGAGGTTTGATCGAGGAAGTCGGGACTGACCCGGAGACCCACGGTGTGCTCTACCGCACCACGGAGCTGTTCCTGGAGCGGCTCGGGCTGTCCTCATTGACGGACCTACCCCCAATCGCCCCGCTGTTACCCGATATCGACACTATCGACGATGTCCCCTGCTAAGGCGATGTCCCAATCTAAGGCGACGGCCCAGTCGAAGGCGACAGCCCAGGTGACGGGCCAGCCGAAGGCTGAGTCTGAGTCAGCTTCTGGGCTGCCACGGCTGCACAAGGTGCTCGCTGCGGCAGGGGTGGCCTCCCGGCGTGCTGCCGAGGAGATGATCGCCCGCGGCCGGGTCCAGGTGGACGGGGTCGTGGTGCGCGAGATGGGGGTGCGGGTCGACCCCGACAACGCTGTCATCCGCGTCGATGGCATGCGGCTGGAGCTGCGTTCCGACGTGGAGCACCTGGCGTTGAACAAGCCGCGCGGCGTGCACTCCACGATGTCCGACGACCGCGGCCGACCCTGTGTCGGCGACTACGTGGCCGACCGCGCGCAGCGCCTGTTCCACGTCGGCCGCCTCGACGCGGACACCGAGGGTCTGCTGCTGTTGACCAACGACGGTGAGCTGGCGCACCGGCTGATGCACCCCTCCTACCGTGTGCTCAAGACCTACCTGGCCGAGGTACCCGGTCCGATATCTCGGTCACTGGGCCGGACTTTGCGCGCTGGAGTGCACTTCGACGACGGCCCGGTGGCAGTCGACGGATTCCGGGTCGTGCAGGCCATGCCCGGTAAAGCGCTGGTCGAGGTGGTGCTGCACGAGGGTCGCAAACACATCGTGCGCCGGCTGCTCGCCGAGGTCGGGCACCCGGTGCTGCGGTTGGTGCGCACCGCGATCGCCGATGTCCGCCTCGGCGAGCAGCGCCCCGGCACGGTCCGGGTGCTGTCGCGTCCCGAGGTCGGTGCTCTCAACCGCGCGGTCGGCCGGTAGGCGGTATTCGGCCGGTCGGCCCCACGGCTCGGCCTCGAGACCTGCGGCGGGCACAATGGGCTCGGTAACGAGTCGGGAGGTCGGCCGGGTGCAGCGAGGCGACGGATTGTGCGGCGTCGTGGCGGTGGATGGCCCTGCCGGCACCGGGAAGTCCACCGTGGCCCGCCGGCTAGCGGCGTGGCTGGGCGCTCGGTATCTCGATACCGGGGCGATGTATCGAGCCGCCGCGCTCGGGGTCTTGCGAGCGGGGGTCGACCCCGCCGATCCCACTGCGGTGTCAGAGGTGGTGGCCCAGCGGCGCATCGAGGTGGGAACTGACCCGGATAGCTCCTCCGTACTGCTGGATGGCGACGACGTCTCCCAGGAGATCCGCGGCTCGGCCGTGACGACCGCGGTGAGCCCGGTCTCCGCGGTGTCGGCGGTGCGTGAGTTGCTCGTGGCGCAGCAACGCCAAATCATCTCCGACGCGACCACTGGCGGCGGCGGGATCGTGGTGGAGGGACGCGACATCGGGACGGTGGTGGCGCCCGACGCGTCGCTGAAGGTTTTTCTCACCGCGACTGCGGCACAGCGAGCGGCGCGTCGAGCTGCCCAGGACGGTCTCGATGACGTGGCTGAGGTCCGTCGCGCCGTCGAGCGCCGCGACGGGTTCGACTCCAGCCGGGCGACCTCGCCGATGTGCGCCGCCGAGGATGCCGTTGAGCTGGATACCACTGCATTGGACGTCGAAGCCGTGCTCGGTAGACTGTACGAGCTGGCCGTCGCACGTGGACTGGTCGTGCTGGCAGCGCGGGGCCGGACGTGACATCGGAGCGGCCCCCGGAGGAGCCGTCCCGCGGGGCGTTGCCACCGGGTACCTGGCGATGGTTACAGGACTTCACCTGCTGGATCGGGACGTGGTGCTTCTACGTCGGGTACCGGCTGCACGTGCGGCATCGGGAGCGGATACCCGCGACTGGGCCGGTCGTGGTGGTGGCCAACCACAGCGCGATGGTCGACGGCCCGCTGTTGTACGGGCTATTGGGACGGCACAGTTCGTTCCTGATCAAGCAGGAGATGTTCCGCGGGCCGCTCGGCTGGATCCTGCGCCGGATCGGTCAGTTAGCGGTACGCCGCGGCGAGGTTGACCGCGCGCCGCTGCTCACCGCGGTGCGGTTGCTCCGGGACGGCGGGGTGGTGGTGGTGTTCCCGGAGGGCACCCGCGGATCGGGCGACGTGGCCAACGTGCAGCAGGGTGCTGCGTGGCTGGCTCGGGCTGGTGGGGCCCGGATGTTGCCGGTGGCGATCCGCGGCACCCGCCGACCTGCGGGTAGCAACCGTCGGTTCCGGCCTTCGGTCGATGTGCTGGTCGGCGAGCCGTTCGCGGTGCCTCCGGCCAGGGGACGAGCGGCCTTGACCGCTGCTACTACTGAGATACGTAACCGGTTGGCCGCGCTGGTCGCGGAGCTGGATGCGATCCGCTGCCTGGGTCGACCAGGTGCGGCCCGAACGGAGAGAGCGTGATGAGCAGTCTGGCGCCCGGCGACGGGATCTGGTCCGACGAGACTGAATGGGCGGCGCTGGACGAGACCGAGGGGTTCGACGCCGACGCGGATGTGGCGCTCGAGCAGCCGGTGCTCGCCGTGGTAGGTCGTCCCAACGTCGGCAAGTCGACGCTGGTCAACCGGATCCTGGGGCGTCGCGAGGCGGTGGTGCAGGACGTGCCGGGAGTGACCAGGGATCGGGTTGCCTACGACGCGTTGTGGAATGGCCGCCGGTTCACCGTGGTGGACACCGGAGGATGGCAGGCCGACGCGCGGGGTCTGCAGGCCGCGGTGGCCGCGCAGGCGGAGCTCGCGATGCGCACCGCGGACGCGGTTCTGCTGGTGGTCGACGCCATGGTGGGGGCCACCGCGGCGGAGGAGGCGGTGGCCCGGGTACTGCACCGCTCGGCCACTCCGGTGGTGCTGGCTGCGACCAAGGTGGACGACGAGCGGTTGGTCGCCGACACCGCGGCATTGTGGTCGTTGGGGTTGGGCGAGCCGCACCCGGTCAGCGGATTACACGGTCGCGGCACCGGCGATCTGCTCGACGCGGTGCTGGAGGTGTTGCCCACCGCACCGCACGACGTCGCGGCTCGCGTCGGGGGACCGCGCCGCGTCGCGCTGGTCGGCAAGCCGAACGTGGGTAAGTCGAGCCTGCTCAACCGGTTGGTGGGCGAGCAGCGGTCGGTCGTGCACGAGGTCGCCGGTACCACGGTGGACCCGGTGGACTCGCTGGTAGAGCTCGATGGTGAGACGTGGCGGTTCGTGGACACTGCGGGCCTGCGCAAGCGGGTGCGGACTGCCAGTGGCACCGAGTACTTCGCGTCGCTGCGCACCCGCGCGGCGGTCGAGGCGGCCGAGGTCGTGGTGGTCCTCGTCGATGCCAGTGAGCCGATCACCGAGCAGGATCAGCGGGTGATCACCTCGGTGATGGAGTCCGGGCGGGCACTGGTGGTGGCGTTCAACAAGTGGGACCTCGTCGACGAGGACCGACGCCGTGAGCTGACCCGGGAACTGGATCGCGACCTGGCCCGGGTGCAGTGGGCGCAGCGGGTGAACATCTCGGCGCTCACCGGCCGATCCGTCAGCAAGATCGCCCCGTTCTTGCGCACCGCCCTGGAATCCTGGGACCGGCGGGTGCCCACCGGGCAGCTCAACGCGTGGCTGTCCGAGGTGATCGCCGCGACGCCACCGCCGGTGCGCGGCGGGCGCCCGCCCAAGGTGCTTTTCGCCACCCAGGCCGGCACCCGGCCGCCCACCTTCGTGCTGTTCACCACCGGCTTCCTCGAGGCCGGGTACCGCCGATTCCTGGAGCGCCGACTCCGGGAGACGTTCGGCTTCACCGGCAGCCCGGTACGCATCTCGGTACGAGTTCGGGAGCGGCGCTCCCGATAACAGAGACATCGGTCACGACCTTTGGACCGGTGCGCGCGATTGGGGGCAAGCTGGAAGCACGACCACGACTCGACCGGAAAGGTGTGGTGTGCTTACCACGATTGAGGTGTT
>DASUII010000153.1:0-19980 GCA_036279835.1 Pseudonocardiaceae bacterium | reverse complement strand
CGGTCGATCGACTGCACGGTCACCCGGATCCAGTTCACCCCGGACCTGCTGCCCAGCGACATCACCGGGGTCTCGGTCTTCAATCGCAGCACCGGAGATTTCGACTTCCGACCGGGCCCGGTTTTCGCCAACGTGGTGGTCGGCGATGAGATCAACAGGGCCTCTCCCAAGACCCAATCGGCGCTGCTGGAGTGCATGGAAGAGCGTCAAGTCACCGTAGACGGGCACAGTTACCCGCTCGCCGGGCCGTTCATGGTGATCGCGACCCAGAACCCGGTGGAGATGGAAGGCACCTACCCGCTACCCGAAGCCCAGCGTGACCGGTTCACCGCCCGGATCTCGCTGGGTTATCCCGATCTAGCCGCCGAGCTCGCGATGGTCGACGAGCATGCCGGCACTGATCCGTTCGCCGCCCTCGAGCCGGTCTCCACCGCTGCCGAGGTGGGAGCCTTGTGCCAGGCCGTTCGGCTGATTCACGTGTCCGCCGACCTGCGCCGCTACGTAGTGGAGGTGGTGAGTGCGACCCGACGGCTGGCCGAGCTTCGGCTGGGCGCATCACCACGCGCCACGCTGCAGCTGATGCGGGCTAGCCGGGCGGCCGCTGCACTGGCCGGCCGGGACTTCGTGGTACCCGACGACGTGCAGACCATGGCACAGCCGGTGCTGTCCCACCGGCTGGTACTCACTGCTCAGGCGCAGGTGGACCAGATCTCGCAGGAGGACGTGGTGCGCGATGTGCTGGCAGCGGTACCGGTACCACAAGCGCCGACCGGGCCACCGCCGGTCAGCCTCGACGGCAGCGTCCCCGACCGCCCCGAACAACGCCCCAAAATGCGCCCCGAGCAACGCGCCGAGCGCAACGGCACGGTGGTGTGGCGCCGCTCACCCCGGGTGACCTAGGTGCCCCGGCAGCTCGCCGGATTGACCACGCGCGGTCGGTGCCTGCTCGCCGCCGGGCTCGCCGCGGCGCTGTGCGCGGTGCTGGTCGACGAACGCGACCTGCTCCGGGTGGCGGCGTTCGCGCTGATGCTACCGCTGACAGCCAGCGTGGTCGTGGGGTACACGCGGCACAGGCTGCGGGCGGACCGAGACCTGACGCCATCTCGGGTTGCGGTCGGCGGCGATTGTCAGGTGCACCTGACGCTGCGCGGCACCGGGCGGCTGTGTGCCCAGCTGCTGGTCGAGGACGTGGTACCGGACGCACTGGGCGGCAGCTGCCGCGTTGTAGTCGCGCATCCGCCGCGGATCGGTGCGGTAGAGCTGAGCTATCCGCTGCGCCCGGTGCAGCGCGGGGTGCACTCGCTGGGTCCGCTGATCGCGCGAATCACTGATCCACTCGACCTGGCGCAGTACGGTCCCACGCTCGCCGGGCCCAGCAGGCTGGTCGTGATCCCCGCTGTGGTGTCGCTGACCGGGTCGCCCGCTGGCGGTGAGCTGGGTACCGGCGAGGCGGCGGGCGGCCGGATGGGCTTCGGCCCGGGCCAGGACGAAGTGGTGGTGCGCAGTTACCGGCACGGTGACGACTTACGCAAGGTGCACTGGCGCACGACGGCCCGACGAGATGAGCTGATGGTCCGGGTTGAGGAGTGGCCGGAGCGCAGCCGTGCCACCGTGCTCCTGGATCACCGGGCTGCCGCGCACCGCGGCAGCGGACCTGCCTCAAGCCTGGAATATGCAGTGTCGCTGGCCGCCAGCGTGTATGTGCATCTGCGGCGGCACGGTCAGCAGGCGCGGCTGGTCACTGCGGACGGGCTGGTGTTGGCTGGTGCCGCCGACCAGACCGACCACACCATCGACACCGCGCTCGACGCCCTCGCCGCGCTGCGCGCGACCGACCAGCCCGATCTGGTCAGCGGCCCGGCGATGGCCGGCCGGCAGGACGTGGTGGCAGTGCTCGGCGCCCTCAGGCCGGTCGCCATCGAACAGCTGCTCGCGCATCGCCCCCGCGGTAGGCGCAGCCACGCCGTGCTGCTGGACGTCGCAGCCTGGGATATCGCGGGCAACGGCTCGTCTTATCCGGTCGCAGCGGATCCGGCGCAGACTGCCCGCCTGCTCGTTGCCGCGGGCTGGTCGGTCGCGGTGGCCCGCCCGGAGCAGCCGCCTGCTTCGGTATGGGACCAGCTGTGCAGCAGTTCCCGCAGCAAGCTGGCGGCGCCGCGGTGACCTGGCTGCGCACTCGAGTACTGCCCGCCGTGACCGCCGGGCTGGCCGTCGCGCTCGCCGCGACATCGTTGACCGGAGTGCTCGCCGGCTCGCGCTGGTGGGGCTATGTGGTCCTGACGATTGCCGTCGTGGTAGCTGTCGGCGTGTCGCTGCACTGGCTACGGATGGCACCGATCGTCGTCGCAGCCGGCCAGCTCGCCGCTTTGGTGGGACTCGTCACTGCGGTGTTCACCTCCGGAGGCTGGCTCGCCGTGCTACCGGGACCATCCTCGGCGCAGCAGCTATGGACATTGTTCGAAGGAGCCGCCCAACAGATCCGGGTCGGGGTGCCCCCGATGGCGCAGAGCGTTGAGCTGCGCTGCCTGGTGGTGGTCGCCGTCGGGCTGGTGGCCGTGGCGGTGCACGCCTTGGTCGTCTCAGCCGGTGCACCTGCATGCGCGGGGCTCGTGTTGTTGTGCGTGATCATCGTGCCTATCGCGGCGTCGGACCGGATGCTGCCCTGGTGGAGTTTCGCACTGAGTGCGCTGGGCTATGCGCTGTTGCTCGCCGTCGACAGCCGGCGCCGGCAACCGGCGTGGGGACAGTCCACCAGCTCTGGCAGCTGGATCGGTGCCGTACCCGCTGCCGCGGTGGCGGTGGCGGGCAGTGCCATGGTGGTGGCCCTGGTCGTCGGAGCGACGGTGACGGCAGTGGGCACCGGCCGGTCGATCCACACCGGTGCTGCCAGCGGCCGGCCGCTGGGCGGGATCGGGTTGAATCCCTTTACCTCGCTGCGCGGGCAGCTATCCGCCGGAGATGCCGTGCCGCTGTTCCGGGTCCGGGGGTTGGCAGAAGCACAACGGACCTACCTTCGGGCGCTGACTCTGAGCCGGTTCACGCCCGGTGTGGGTTGGCAGATCGGCCCGCTGGACGGCGCGATACGAGCGCACGACGAGACCACCGAGCGGTTGCCACTTCCCGCCGGTGTGGCGACCCCGATATCCGGGCCCACCCTGCAGGTGCAGATCGAGCCGATCAACTACGTGGACACCTGGCTACCGTCCTTCGGCTACCCGCTGGCGCTGGGCGGCGTCGCCCCGGACTGGAGGTACGACCCCAACGCGATCACCATCTTCTCCGATCGCCGCCAGCGCGCGGCGGCGTACACCGAGCTGGGGGTGCTCCCGGCGCCGGACCTCCGGGTGCTCCGGGCACCGGCTCCCGCTCCCGATGCCCGGAGCACCTCCGTCGATCCCCGGTACCTCGACACCGGTGGCGTGGACCAGCGAGTCGCCCAGCTGGCTGCCCAGGTCACCGCGGGCAGTCGCACCGCCTTCGATGCCACCGTCGCCCTCAACCAGTGGTTCACTGCACCTCGTAACGGATTTCGTTACGACCTGCGGACCGCCCCGGGCAACAGCGGGAACGACCTGGTGGATTTCCTGTTGACCGGCCGCCGAGGTTACTGCGAGCAGTTCGCGTCGGCGATGGCGATCATGTTGCGGACGCTGCACGTGCCGGCCCGGGTCGCGGTCGGCTTCACCCCCGGCCGCGTCACCGGTGACTCACGGTTGATCACCACCGACGACGCGCACGCGTGGGTGGAGGCGTGGTTTCCCGGCGCTGGTTGGCTACCGTTCGACTCGACTCCGTTGTCCGACGGGCGCACCGTGATACCAGGTTATGTGGCTACTGTCCCCGACCTATCCAGCAACACAGCACCGCCGACCGGACCGCCGGTAGCCGGCACTCTCACGCCAGCGCCGCCCGCTCCCACCTCAGCGGCGCCGGATCCCCGCGCCGGTAGCCCCCAAGCGAGCGTCGACCCCGGCCCCGGCAGCAGGATCGGCCAAGGAGTTGCCGGGCTCCTGTTGGCCGGCTTGCTAGCGGGAATCACCCCGTTGGGCGTGCGTGAGCACCGCCGTCGGCGGCGGCTGCGTCTGGTCGACGCCGGCGGCCCGCAGGCGATCTCCGCCGCGTGGGATGAAGTGTTGGCCGAATCTGTGGATCGGGGGGTCGATCCCTGCGCCGGCGAGAGCGTACGAGTGACAGCGCAGCGGTTGGCCGACGAGCATTCCTTGGACGAACCGGGGCGAGCCGGGCTGCGCGACTTGGTCGCTGCGGTCGAGAGATCCTGGTATGCCGGTGTCGGCCACAGTCCATCGAACACCGTTCGATCCGGCACCTCGTCCGACAGTGAGCTGCGGCCTGCATTCGACGCGGTGCGCGCCAGCCTAGCTCTGTGCGCGCCAGCGACCCGCATGGCCCGGCTGCTACCGCGCTCGGTACTGCGCAGACGACCTTAGAACGCCCAGTCGGTGGACTAATGCTCCTCGAAGCGGCGACGGAACCGCTGCTCCATCCGCTGCGCCAGGGTGCTGCGACCTTGCCCGGCTGACGATGGGCCCGCCGATCCCGCACGCCGGCCATCACCAGCGTTACGCCGAGAGAAGATCGCGACGACAGCACCAGCGAACATCACCAAGAAGCCGAGGACGCTGATGACTGGGATCCCGATCGGGCGGAAGGGGAGCACGACACCGGCGACGAGGAGCAGTAGTCCCAGCAAGAAAAGCGCGATTCCCTGGATCCGGCGGCGATGAGACAGGCTGCGCATCCGGGCGCCCCGGACATTCGACGCGAACTTGGGGTCCTCTGCATAGAGCGCACGCTCTATCTGGTCGAGCAGACGCTGCTCGTGCTCGGAGAGTGGCATCGCTCCTCCTCCGGCACTCCGGTTGTCGATATGGTGTCCGGTTCCGACGGTAGTACCTGTGGCGACCGCTCGCCTACCGTGGGCTCCTAGGTCGAGGATACGAGCCCGCGGCGATATGGACTAGCCGATCTGGTTACCCGATTCAGGGGACTGCGTTTCCCCGCAATCGGGTGGCGACTCCAGTAGAGTAGCCAGCCGTACAGCAGCACTGCCGAACCGGGACCGGGCGGCGTCCGCCGCGCGTTCCACCTCCGGCCAGCATGCACTGACGCTGTCGCCATCGAGGGTGAGCTGCTCACCCACCGCCCCGCGGACCAATAGTTCCACCCGCACTCCCAGCAACCGTACCGCCGTCCCGTGGGGCACGTTACCGTCCAGCAGCTCAGTGGCCACCGCGAACACCCGGTGAGCGGAGTCGGTCGGATCAGCCAGGGTTCGGGACCGGCTGACGGTGGTGAAATCGGGATAGCGGATCTTCAGCGCGATTCTCCGACCGCGCAGGTCGCGGCCGCGCATTGCGGCCGTGCAGCGCTCGACCAGCCGCAGCAACTCGCGCCGCAGCACCGCTCGGTCCACCACATCGTGGGCGAAGGTCTCCTCCGCACCCACGGACTTCTCCGGCATGTCGGGCACCACCCGCCGCTCATCGCGGCCGTTGGCGAGATCGTGTAGGTGTTGGGCGCACACCACACCCAGGGCACGCCGCAGGGCGGGCAGTGGTGCGAGGGCCACATCGGCCACCGTGGCGCAGCCCAGCTTGCGCAACGCCTGCGCGGTGCGCGCGCCGACTCCCCACAGCGCGGACAGCGGCAACGGATGCAGAAAATCGAGCACCCCATCCGCGGGCACCAGGAGCAACCCGTCGGGCTTGGACAGCCCGGAGGCGAGCTTGGCGATGAACTTACTCGGCCCGACCCCCACCGAGCAGGTCACCCGGTGAGCGTCATAGACCTGGCCGCGGATCCACTCCCCGATCCCGGCCGGCCGCATCCCCAGCCTGCGCAACGAGCCTGCGACGTCGAGAAAGGCCTCGTCCAGACTCAGCGGCTCGACCAGCGGGGTGACCTCGCGAAACAGCGCCATCACTCCGCGAGAGACCTCCGCATAGCGGGGAAAATGCGGCGGGATGAACTCTGCTTGCGGGCACAGCCGCCGCGCGTGTGCCACCGGCATTGCAGAGCGAACCCCGAACGCCCGAGCCTGGTAACTCGCCGACAGGACGACGCCTCGGTCTCCGGCCGGGTTGCTGCCGCCGGCCACCACGACGGGCCGCCCGACCAGCTCAGGACGTTCGCGGACCTCGACGGAAGCATAGAAAGCGTCCATGTCGACGTGTAAAACGTGGCAATCCCGATCGGCGGTGCAGCTAGCGCGAGGCACATCACGGGGTAAATCCGCATGGCGGGGTAGATCTGCACTGCGCCCCATGGCACCCCCCACAAACGGCGATCAGTCGAACTTGTGTTCGGTCGCTGCCCATGCTAGCCGGTTGTCGCCGGGCGCCGGGCCAACGCGTGCAGCCGGCTGGCGATGTCGCGCAGCGGTACCCGGCTCGCCACCAGCAGCTCCAGCTCGGCGAGTTGGTCGACGGCTCCTGGTTGGCCCTCCAACACACCGCCCGGTATCAGGTCGGCGACCACCGCGTCGCCCTGCACCAGCTCGATGACCAGACCGCTGGCGGCAAGCAGTGCGGACAGGCCCCCGGTATCGAAGCGGTGTAGTACGGGATCGGCCGCACCAAGCCTGCCGTCCGGGTCGTCCAGCACCCGGCGGGCCTCAGCCAACCGGCCGGCCAGCGCGCGGACCAGTACCGCCGCGTACCGGTTGGCCACCAGGACCGATACCGCGCCGCCGGGCGCGGTGGCGGCGGCCAACGCCCGGACCGCCCCAGCGGGGTCCTCGACGACCTCCAGCACACCGTGCCCGAGCACCAGGTCTGCACTACCTGCCGCAACAACGTCCGCCAGCGAGTCGACATCACCCTGCACCGGACTCACCAACAGTTGGACGCCGGCCTCGGTAGCCCGGCGGTGCAGGGTGGCCAGCGCATTGGGGCTCGGTTCCACCACTGTCACCGCACAGCCGGACCGGGCCAGTGGCACAGCCCAGACACCGCTGCCACCGCCCACGTCCAGCACCCGGGGAGCGACGCCGAGCCGCCGACGTGCCGCGACGACCTCAGCCTCCAGCGCCCGTTGCACCGCGCAGGCTCGCATGAACAGCACCTTAGAGGGCTCCCATAGGCTGCACCGATGCGAACCATTGCGGTGCTCGGCCTCAAGGGCGGGGTGGGCAAGACCACCATCGTGCTCGGGCTGGCCGGGGCTGCTCTGCAGCGCAAGATCCGGACCCTGGTTGTCGATCTCGACCCGCAAGGCAATTGCACCGGCACCTTGGATCCGGGCGCTACGAAAGCCACCCTGGCCGACGTACTGGCCGATCCGAGACGCTCGGTAGTCATGGATGCGATCGCCCCCAGCGCCTGGGGTGACGGCCTTGACGTGCTGGTCGGCGGCGAAGAGACCGAGGCGCACAACTGGCCGGATCCCGACCACGCCGGGCTCTGGCGCCTCGACCACGCGCTGTCGAAGCTGGACACGGTTGCCGATGATCCACCGTACCGGCTGGTACTCCTCGACTGCCCGCCCTCGCTGGGCCAGCTCACCCGTTCGGCGTTGGTCGCCGCCGACCGGGCGCTGCTGGTTACCGAACCGACCATCTACGCGGTCGCCGGCGTGCAACGGGCGTTCGAGGCCGTGCAGCACGAACGCGAGCACAACCCCGACCTGCAACCGCTGGGCGTGGTGCTCAACCGGGTCCGGGTGCGCTCCACTGAGCACAACTACCGGATCAACGAGCTACGCGAGATCTTCGGACCGCTCGTGCTACCCACCGTCCTACCGGACCGTGCGGCGGTGCAACACGCCCAGGGTGCCGGACTGTCGATCCAGCGCTGGGGCACTCCCGGAGCGCGCGAGCTCACGGTGGCCTTCGATGTGCTACTGGCTAGGTTGCTGCGCTCCAGCCAGCTGCGCCGTCGTACCGCGACCGACCTCGCGCCAGACCTAGCAACGCTAGGCCACTAGGACACCCCATGTCGTCATCGGCTCCGAATGGCGGCCGCCGGGAAAGATCAGTTGTGCTGAGTGTTGGGGGGCAGGGCTTGCTGTGGGGAGGCGGGCTGCGACGCGGGCTCACCGGCAGTGACCTCACCCGCAATCGGCGCCCCACTGATCGAGGCGCGGATCTGCTCCAGCCGGGTGCGGCCGGCCATGTCCAGCGTGGACTGCTGCACCTCCAGCATCCGGCCCTGCACCGAGTTCTGAGCCAGCTCAGCGGCCCCGAGGGCGTTGGCGTAACGGCGCTCGATTTTTTCCCGAACTTCGTCGAGGGAGGGCGTATTACCCGGCGCCGCCAACTCGCTCATCGACTGCAGCGAAGCCGAGACCTGCTCCTGCATCTTCGCCTGCTCCAGCTGGGACAACAGCTTGGACCGCTCCGCGATCTTCTGCTGCAGGACCATCGCATTGCGCTCGACCGCTTGCTTAGCCTGGCCGGCAGCCTGCAAGGCCTGATCGTGCAGCGTCTTGAGGTCTTCCACGGACTGCTCCGCGGTCACCAGCTGGGTGGCGAAGGACTCCGCAGCCTGTTCGTACTGCCGCGCCTTGGCCTCATCACCGTGACCCCGCGCCTCGTCGGCGAGCACCAGAGCCTGTCGGGCCGAAGACTGGTACTTCTCGATCTCGCCGAGCTGCCGGTTGAGCTTGACTTCCAGTTGACGCTGATTGCCGATGACGGCGGCGGCCTGCTGGGACAGCGCTTGATGCTGGCGCTGCGCATCCTCGATGGCCTGCTGGATCTGGATCTTGGGATCGGCGTACTCATCGATCTTGGACGAGAACGAGGCCATGAGGTACTTCCAGGCCTTCACAAACGGGTTGGCCATCTCTCCGCTGCCTCTCGTCGTCACCAATCGGCAGCCATTGAGCAGAGCTGCGCGCTACGCCCATGGTGTCAGGTGGAAGGCAGCGCTTCCACCGACCCCAGGGACAACCGGGGGTTAGCCCTGAGCCGGCCGCAACCTCACTGGCTCAGGCGGCAACCAGCTCAGCCGCAAGAGTGTCGGGTACTTCTGGCAGGTACACCGGACCGAGATCGTCAGCCACCCGCCGCAGCAGCTCGTCCAACGGCAGGTCAAGTGCGACGCAGATCGATCCGAGGAGTTCGCTGGATGGCTCCTTGCGACCGCGCTCGACCTCGGACAGGTACCCCAGACTCACCCGGGCGACCCGGGATACCTCACGCAGCGTGCGGCGCTGCGAGGTCCGCGTCCGGCGCAACCGCTCGCCGATGGCCTCCCGCAGCAGCGTCATCGCGTTTCCTCCAGGTGTCGACCGGCTTGGTCCAACCGGCTTGTCCCCTACCGTACTCATCGGCCGGCTGGCCGGGCGTCCGCCGTGGGCGAACGTGTCGTCTTCATGGCAGGTTCATGGCAGGACCACCGCTCGGCGACCGGAGGCCCGCAGCCGCAGCGCCCGCGCTATGTAGTCTGCGCCAGTGATAACGGTGAGCAGCACCGCGATACCCATCGCCGCCCAGCGCACCGGATGGACCACCATTGGCAGCGGCAGCACGTAGAGCTCGATCGCGACGGCCTGCGCGAAGGCCTTCACCTTGCCGCCACGGCTAGCCGGGATCACTCCATACCGCAAAACCCAGAACCGCAGCGCCGTGACGCCCAGCTCCCGCACGGCGATCAGCACGGTGATCCACCACGCCAGCTCACCCAGCAGGCTCAGGCCCAGCAGCGCCGCCCCGATGAGTGCCTTGTCAGCGATCGGATCGGCGATGGTGCCGAACTTGGTGATCAGGCCGCGACGCCTAGCCAGGTCGCCGTCGAGCCGGTCGGTCAGTGAGGCGACGCCGAAAATCACCGCTGCGGTGATGCGCCACGCCGGATCGCCGCCACCTTGGGCGAACAACGCGAGCACGAACACCGGCACCAGCACCATGCGTGACATCGTCAGTAGGTTGGCCAGGTTCCACAGCGGGACTTTCGTCGGCGGCGGGCTCACGGGACGCCGCCGGCTGGGGCTATCAGCTCCATCGGCTCGACGATCAGATCGACGCCCTCCGCGGCGATCACCCGGCAGGGCACTATGTCACCGATCGCGAACGGCTGCGTTCCCGATCGAGTGAACCGGCACTCGCCATCCACCTCGGGGGCCTGGTGCTCGGCGCGCCCGATGGTCTCGGCTCCCGCACTGTCCGCGTCCGACGCTGCAACACTTTCCACCAGCACGTCCACGGTTTCTCCGACGCGTTCCTCGGCTCGCGCGGTGGTGAGCTGCTCGGCCAGCAGGCTGATTCGCGTGACGCGCTCGGCGATGGTGTCCTCGTCGTGCTGGCCAGGCAGGCCGGCAGCCTCGGTGCCGTCCTCGTCGGAGTAACCGAATACGCCGATCGCGTCCAACCGCGCCTGGGTGAGAAACCGCTCCAGCTCCGCGACGTCGGCGTCGGTCTCCCCTGGGAACCCGACGATCACGTTGCTGCGCACTCCCGCTGCGGGCGACTGCTGCCGGATCTGGTCCAACAGGGCGAGGAAGGATTCCCGCGAGCCGAACCGGCGCATGCGGCGCAGCACCGGCTCGCTGGCGTGCTGGAAGGACAGGTCGAAATAGCTAGCCACCCCGACAGTGCCGGCGATAGTGGTCACCAACGCGGGTCGGGTCTCGGCGGGCTGCAGGTAGGAAACCCGGATCCGCAGGATGCCGGCGACGACCGAGAGCCGGCGCAGCAGCTCCTCCAACGCGCCCGGGCGGCCCAGGTCCTTGCCGTAGGACGTGGAGTTCTCACTGACCAGCACCAGCTCCCGTACCCCTGACCCGGCCAGCCACGCCGCCTCCGCAACCACCTCGTCAACCGGGCGGGAGACGAACGCGCCGCGGAAGGTGGGGATGGCGCAGAACGCGCAGCGCCGATCACAGCCTGAGGCGATCTTCAGTGGAGCGACCGGGGAATCATCCAACCGGCGGCGCGGCACCCGGGGCCCCCAGCCGTGTCCGGGCAGCGCGGGACCGGCAGCGAGCGCCGCCGGCCGCGACGCCGGGGTGATCGGCAGCAGGGTGCGGCGGTCCGCCGGCTGATGGGTCGGTACCGTCCGGCCGGCGAGTACCTCACGCAGCCGCCCCCCCAGCTCTGGGTAAGCGTCGAACCCTAAGACCGCGTCGGCCTCTGGCAAGCTGCGCGCCAGTTCGGTGCCGTAACGCTCGGCCAGGCAACCCACCGCGACGACCTTGGCGCCGGTGTCGGCGGCAGCCAGCAAGGTATCGATGGAGTCCTTCTTTGCAGCGGCGACGAAACCGCAGGTATTGACTACGACCACGTCGGGGCCGCTATCGGGATCGACCAGCTCCCAACCGTCCTCGGTCAGCCGGCCCGCCAATTCCTCCGAATCGACCTCATTGCGGGCACAGCCCAGGGTGACTAGCGCGGCGCGGGGCGATTGCGGGGTTGCGGGCACCGGCTCAGCGTATCTGGCCGCTCTCCATGATCAGGTGCACGTGACTTACTCAACGGGATCGGGGCGGTGCAGCAGGCACGCCGCAACGAGTCCGGTCCAGCCGGTCTGATGTGAGGCGCCCAGCCCGGCCCCGGTGTCTCCGTGGAAGTACTCGTGAAACCACAGCTGATCGTGCCAGTGCGAGTCGGTCTGGAACAGCTCGTAGTTCCCGAACACCGGGCGGCGCCCGGCGGAGTCGTTGCGGAATGTGCTGATCAACCGGTCATTGAGGTCGGCGGCCACCTCAGCCAGCGTCCGTTTCACACCAGAGCCGGTCGGGTGCTCGACGACGAAGTCGTCGCCGAAGAATCGGGCGAACCGGCTGATCGCCTCGACGAGCAGGTAGTTGACGGGGAACCACACCGGCCCGCGCCAGTTGGAGTTGCCCCCGAACAGGCCGCTCGTCGACTCGGCCGGCTCGTAGTCCACCGACGCGTGCAACTCCGGCAGGTTGAGCACGAACGGCGCGTCACGGTGGTGGCGCGACACCGATCGCAGGCCGTGCGGCGAGAGGAACTCCTGCTCCGACAGCATCGGCTCCAGGATCCGGTGCAGCTGCTGCGGCCCCACCATCGACAGCAGCCGGCCCTCGAAGCCGTCCCGGACGTGGGTCTCGCCCACCACTCCGGCGTACTGCGGCAGGTACGTGAGAAACCAGCGCACCCGCGCAGCGAAGTCAGGTAGCCGTTGCAGGACCGCGCTGCCCAGCGTGGTGGTTGCGCACAGCGGCAGCAGCCCCACCAGCGACCGCACCCGTAGCGGGATCTTCCGGCCGTCAGCCGCGGACAGCACGTCGTAGAAGAAGCCATCGGTCGGATCCCACAGACTGTCGTGAGCCGCTGCGGCGATGAAAGCGAAGTGCTCAAAGAACTTGGTGGCCAGATCCTCATAGGCCCGGTCGTGCTCGGCCAGCACCAAGGCCATCTCCAGCAGGTTCAGGCAGTACATCGCCATCCACGCGGTGCCGTCGCTCTGCTCCAGGACCCCCGCCAGCGGCAGCGCCGCGGACCGGTCGATCGGCCCGATGTTGTCCAGGCCGAGGAAACCTCCTTCGAAGACGTTGTTGCCCTCGCTGTCCTTGCGGTTGACCCACCAGGTGAAGTTCAACAGCAGTTTGTGGAACACCCGGGCCAGGAAGTCATAATCCCATGATCCGTCGTTCTCGAAGACCCGCAGCGCGGCCCAGGCGTGCACTGGTGGGTTGACGTCGCCGAAGGCCCACTCGTACGCGGGCAGCTGACCACCGGGGTGCATGTACCACTCACGCAGCAGCAACAGCAGCTGGTGCTTGGCGAACGTCGGGTCTAGGCGCGCCAGCGGCACGCAGTGGAAAGCGAGGTCCCAGGCGGCGTACCAGGGGTATTCCCACGGATCCGGCATCGAGATGACGTCGGCGTTGTTGAGGTGGCGCCACGAGCAGTTACGGCCGTGCTGGCGTTGCGGTGGCGGCGGTGGACCGGCCGGATCGCCGTCCAGCCAGCGCGCCACGTTGTAGTGGAAGAACTGCTTGCCCCACAACATCCCGGCCATCGCCTGCCGCAACACCAGCGCGTCGTCGGCGGACGCCTCGGCGGGGGTCAGCGCTTGGTAGAACTCGTCGGCCTCAGCGCGCCGGGCGGTCACCACCGCGTCGAACCCCTCCCCCAGATCACCGGGCCCAAGATCACCGGCGCTGTCGCCGGCGGTCAGCCGTAGCCGGATCACACCCCGACCACCGGCCGGCACGTCGAGCCGGTACCACAACGCACCCTTCGTGCCGATTCCGTCGGGATTGACCGTCCCGGCGCCGGTCACGACATGATCGTTGATCCCGTCCTTGGGGTACGCCGAGTGGCCCGGCACGCCGTACAGGCGCGCGGTGTTGGTCTCGTTGTCGCACAGCAGCGGCTGCGGGGCACCGTCTCCGCCGAGGACCAGCGTGCCCAGCTCGGCGTGCCGAGCGCGAAGCGTCGCGTCCGCCCCGGCGCGGATCTCCGGCACCACGTCCTGCCCGGGCAGTCCCCACGCCCAGGTGTTGCGGAACCACAGCATCGGCAGCACGTGCAGTGTCGCCGCTTCCGGACCGCGGTTGTCCACGGTGATCCGCAGGCACAGGTCGGTCGGGCCGGCCTTGGCGTAGTCGACCGTCACCGCCCAGTACCGGTCCTGCGCGAACACGCCGGTGTCGACCAGCTCGTACTCCGGCGCGTCCTTGCCCCGGCTGCGGTTCTGCTCCACCAGGTCGGTGTACGGGAAGGGCCGCTGGGGGTAGTGGTATCGCCAGGTCATCCAGGAGTGCGTGGGCGTGGAATCCAGATACCACCAGTAATCCTTGACGTCCTCGCCGTGATTGCCCTCCGGCCCGGTCAGCCCAAACATCCGCTCCTTGAGAATGGGATCGACGCCGTTCCACAGCGCCAGCGCCAGGCAGAACGTCTGGAGCTCATCGCAGACCCCGGCCATCCCGTCCTCGTTCCAGCGATACACCCTTGAACGCGCGTGGTCGTGCGGGAAGTAGTCCCAGGCCTCGCCGTAGGCGCTGTAGTCCTCCCGGACCGTGCCCCACGCTCGCTCGGACACATACGGCCCCCAGGCCCGCCAGGCGGCGGTACCCTCGTCGGCTTGCTGAAGCCGGGTCCGCTCCGCTGAAGTCATGGTGGTCAGTACACCAGCCCGCCATCAACGTTTACCTTCGGATGTCCCTCGACATGGAGACATATCGGGGTTAATAGGGTCCTCATTGCCCCGATATGTCTCCATGTCGGGGAGGGCATTGCTCCGCGACGGCCCGGCCCTGCCCGCGGGACACTGCAGGGCATGACGACTCCGCTGCGCATCGCCTTCGGTCCCGCTGTGTGTACCTCACTCGCTGAGGGCGGCGATCGGGAATGGCTGGTCGCCGACGGCTGCGGCGGCTATGCGATGGGCACTGTCTGCGGGCTGCGCACCCGGCGCTACCACGGCCTGCTGGTGCCGGCGGTCGGTGGCCCGTCGGCTCGTCGCCTCGGTGTGGTCGCGCTGGACCCCATCCTGATACTGCCCTCCGGCGCCTCGGTGCGGCTCGGCGTGCACGAGTGGGCGGGCGGCGCGGTGTCACCCAGCGGGCATACCTTCCTCGAATCGTTCGACCTCGACGACGGTCTGCCGCGCTGGCGGTGGCGGGTCGGCGATGTCGTGCTGGAGCGCGAACTGGCAATGCAACATGGCAGCGCGTCGGTGGCGGTAGTGCACCGGCTGCTCGCGGGCCGCCCGGTTCGCCTGGCGCTGGAAGCACTGGTGACCTGGCGCGACGCGCACGGCGAGCGCTTCACCAACGGGCCGTTGCCGGTCGAGCAGGTTGATGGCGGGGCGGTGGTCGAGGGATCGTTCCGGCTCCGAGGACCCAGCTGGTCACCGGCCGGTGACTGGTACCGCGGCGTGCACGCACGGTTGGAGGCGCAGCGCGGCCTCAATGCTGACGAGGACGTGTGGCTGGCCGGCCGGTTCGCAGCCGACCTGGATACCGTGGGTGACACGCTGGCGGTGTCGGCCTGGGCCGGCGACCTGGCCACCGAGCCACCGCGGGCGGTCGATGTAGTGGCGGCCGCCCGCGAGCGGGCCCGCACCCTGGTAGCGACCGCAGGCCCCACCGACGAGGTGGCGGCGCGTCTCGTGCTCGCTGCCGACGCGTTCGTCACCACCACGCCGGACGTCGTCGCGGGCTACCCGTGGTTCGGCGCGTGGTCGCGCGACACCATGACCTCCTACGAGGGGTTGTTCCTCGCGACCAGTCGAGTGGACGAGGGACGGGCGCTGCTACGCGGATACGCCGCGACGGTCTCCGAGGGGATGCTGGCCAACACCGCCGACACCGGCGCCACCCAAGACAACCCGAGAGGCGAGTACAACACCGCCGACGCCACACTGTGGCTCATCCACGCCGTCGACCGCCATGTCGCGGCGACCGGCGATCTCGACCTCGCCGCCGGTGCGCTGCCGGTGCTGGACGGGGTGGTGAAGGCGCATGTGCTGGGCACCCGGTACGGCATCGGCGTCGACCCGGCCGACGGGCTGCTCCGCCAGGGGCAACCTAGCTACGCGCTGACCTGGATGGATGCCCGCGTCGACGGGATCGGTGTGACACCTCGCACCGGCAAAGCAGTGGAGATCAACGCGCTGTGGGTGAACGGTCTCGCGGCCCTGCTGGCGCTGCACGCGCGCCTCGGCTCGGCTGCGCCAGACATCGCCGAACTGCACGAACGCGCCCGTTCATCGTTCGCCACCCGCTTTCCTACGGCCGGGGGTGGACTCTACGACGTCGTGGACGGTCCGGCCGGCGATGACGACACCGTGCGGCCCAACCAGCTGCTCGCATTCTCGCTGCCCCACGCGCCGCTCACCGACCCAGACGCGGTCCACGCGTTGGCCGCACCGCTGCTCACTCCGCTCGGGTTGCGCAGCCTCGCGCCCGGCTCCCCCGGCTACCGCGGCCAGCACCGCGGGGGGCCGCGCGACCGCGACAGCACCTACCACCAAGGCACCGTCTGGCCCTGGCTGATCGGTCCCTACGTTGACGCCTGCCAGCGGACCGGCGTCCGCGCCGACGGCGTGCTCGCCGGTTTGGCGGCGCACCTGGCCGAGTGGGGACTCGGCTCGGTCTCCGAGACCGCCGATGGCGACGCACCCCACGCCGCCACTGGCTGCCCTTTCCAAGCCTGGTCGATCGCCGAACTCAACCGCGCCATCCGGCTCACCGCGCCATAGCCGCCCAGTCTTGGCGGGCCTGCGCGGTCGTCGGATCGAAGTCGGGGTTGATCCGGCGGAGACGGATCCGGTAGATGCTGGTCATGGCGGTGACGTCAGCGTGCAGGAACGGGTGACGATCGCCAGCGGCACCTTCGACGAGCCGTAGCCCTCGGCGCGCACCGTGCCGGCCGCGACCAGCCTTACGTCAGCCAGCTCGCGTAACACCGCGAGAATCCGGCGATCAGCCGGGCCGCCGAGCCCACCGGACAGACCGCCGACGGTGGCCGCGCCGTCCAGGCTGGCGATCATGGGGAGACGCACCAAAGGGCGGCCCTGCGCTACCGGCAGGTCGGCGTACACGACCGCAGGATCAACAGGATCGGTAGCGAGGGGCAGCAACTGGCGCATGGTGTGCAGTCTCGCCCTGGGGCGGTGCCGTTACGCGCTGCGCGGCCGGGTACTCATGCAGACCGCCGATGGCCTGATGGGCAATGCGAGCCGGACCGCTCCCAATATCAGCCAGGCGATCACCAGGTAAGGCACCACTCGTAAGGTGCCCTCCGGTGGTGGCCACACGTTGCGAACCAGTACGTATCCCGCCACCACGACACCCAGGCGCGAGCAGAAAGAAGGTCCGGATCGGGGTGATTCCAGCGAGCCGGAATGCGATCAGCGTCACCAGGCCGGGCGCCATCTCCCAGCGCAGCGCCACCGTCGGCGACCCGCTCACCGGACACCGCCGCCAGCGCCTGCGGCAGCATCCGGTCCCGACCCAGCGCGTGAGCATCCGGATCGCCACCACCACGCAACCCAGCCCGGCGCCGACCGCGCTGATCACCGCGACCAAGTCCAGCACCGCCGCCATCGGCGCGCCTGCGTAGTCCAGGGCCAGCTCACCCAGCGCCGCCGAGGAGCCGGCGAACGCCGCAACCCCGGCCTTGTCGGTGCCGAAGCCCCAGCTCTGGGCGAGCATGCAGGCCACGTAGAACACCGCGCCCAGGGCGATCGCGGCGAGCATCGCGCGGGGAATGAACCGGCCCGGCCGATGCGCTTCCTCGCCCAGCGAACCCGCCGACTCGAACCCGGCGAAGGCGAGAAAACCCGCTGTGGCCGCCAGCGCGATAGTGCTGACCGCGACGCCGGAGGGAAGTTCGCGCCGCAGTGCGGGAACCTGCTGCTCGCGCGAGGCCACCCCACGAGCGTCACACGCTGGCCAGGCTGCGTCGAGACCGTCTCGGCCCGCAATGTGATCGTTATCCCGCGCGCAACCGCGGGCGGCGAACTCGTTCGCCACTGTATCCAGCCGCAATCGTTGGGCATTGGTGAATGCCGAGTACGGCCAAGCACTGAGGAGGCCTTCAGTGTCTGAGACACGGATTCCTGATCCGCACGACGTCGACCGGTACGCCGCGCAACGGATAGCGGCAGCCGCCGCCGCGAAGGCCAAGCGCTTGTGGCCGAACATGATCGGCGAGGTGCTCGCCGGCGAGGTGATGGCACTGCTGGATCTGCCGCCATGGATGCAATCCCAGACCCGCACCCAGCACCTGATCGACGCGATCCTCAGCCTTCCGGAGGAGGCCTGCGCAACTCGGAACGCGAGCACCAGCCATGCCGCCTAGTCGGTGTGCCACTATGCGCTGCGCAGTCAGCGCGCCAGGTAACCGCCGTCGACGGTAAGCACCGTGCCAGTCACATAGGACGCCTTGGGCGAGGCCAGCCATACCACGGCGTGGGCAATCTCGCCAGATCGGACCGGAACTTCTGCGTGTTCTGGTGGTGTTCCCCGTCGAACTCCACGCCTGCTCGGACGCTGGGGTAGGCCATGTCCAACCAGGCCACATGGTCCCCGATCTCGTCGCACACCCGGTACTGCAGTTCGGGACGCGGCAGCCCGCGCAGCACGAGCGACAACCGGCACCGGGTCTCCATCGCGGATTCCGCGCGCGGATCCACGCGCGGATCCATCAGCTCGGCGACCAGCGGCACCCTCTTGCGCCACCTCGCGCCGGGGTAGCGAGCGGAGAGCCCGAGGAGCGCGGATGGTCCGAATCGGCCGATGCGACCGAGCGCATCGGCCGCTACAACACCCTCTACGAGGGCCGACCAGCGGGCCAGGTCGTATGCAGTGCGAAGGGCACCGGTGACCACCAACCCGTGCACCGTTTCGACCTCATCGTCGGCAAGTTGCTCCCGGTGCACCCGTAACCCGCGGCACTCACGCACGTCACGGTCCGCCACCACCTCGGCATCCGCGTCACAGGGCGCAATCCGGGCACCAAGCAGCTCCGCTGCAGAATAGCCGGCCAGCGCACCGTGACCAGCGACCAGCAGGTGCGCGCCGCGCGATCGCAGCGCCAGAGTCGGGGCTAGGTGCGCCGGTAGATAGATGTCCGGAAAGAGCCTGCGGAATCCGGGACCGCGCAGCTGACTTCTCGTCACTAGACCGACAGCCATCGCGGCCGAACCCCGCAACGGCTCGGTCAATTCACCCATACTCCGCAGCCTGCCCCCGACCGCGCCTTTGAGCTAATTGCTGGTCGCCGAAAAGCCCGAGTTATCCACAACCAGGACCCAATCCACAGCCGCGCCTTTGTTCGCAGCGAAACCCGGCCGGTGCCTTATCTACGCCGAGTTCGGCTACAGGGCTGTCCCAAGGCAAGCCAGCAGCCCTGTGGTCGAACTCGGCGACAGCAGCGCAGTGGGCGCGCGCACCTAGACGGGAGGCTGCTCGCGGGCGGCGGGGGACGGCTAGGCGGGGGCCCGCTCCGGAGTGTCGACCGGCGCGGCTGGGCGGTTCTCGGACGGGGCACCACGCATCACCGCCAAAGCGATCGCGGGGAACAGCAGCACCGAGGCCAGACCCGCCGCGATCAGCGACGCCCCGGAGGCTGCCGGTAGCGCACCGAGGCGTTGCCCGATCTGTACCGCGGCCACGATGAAGGCAGGGAGGTGGCCTGCAGGAACCCGGCCGCCATGGTTTGCCGCATACCGAGTAGCGACTGGTAGAGCAGCGCCGGCAAGGCCCGCACGACGAACAGTGCGGCGAGGAACAGCGGCACCTGCAGCAAGGTCGAGGACGAGCCGACCAGCGCCTTGGCGTCGAACGTCACCCCGCTGGTGACGAAGAACACCGGGATCAAGAAGCCATAGCCGATCGCGTCAAGCTTCACCTCGGTGTGCGGATGCACCGTCGCGGTGTCGGCGTCAATCAGCCGCAGCACCGCTCCGGCCAGGAACGCGCCGAGGATCGCCTCGAATCCCAGCCCCTGGGCCAGCGCCAGGAACGCGACGAGCAGCACCATCGCGAACCGGATCCGGATCTGCGCGGTGGTGTCCATCAGCATCCGGAAGACTCGGTCGGCGCGGGCACCGCGCCCGGCCCGGATCAGCGCGAACGCCAGCAGCGCCACGACCAGCGCCAGGCCAGCCAGCAGTAGCAGCCGGGCGGCCAGGCCGGTGGACTCCTCTGAAAAGAACAGCGACAGCAGGATCACCGCACCGAAGTCGGCGATGGACGCCGCGGCGATGATCAGCTGTCCGGTGGCGCTGGCGGACTGGCCAGAGTCCTTGAGCACCGGCACCACCAGCCCCAGCGAGGTGCCGCACAGGATGATCGCGATCAGCAGCGGTGCCGAGGCGAACCCGCCGGCTTCAAGTAACAGCGCAACTCCGACCGCGATCGCGAAAGACACCACGAAACCGGTCAGCGCCAGGGTTAGTGGTCCTCCGCGCAGCATGTGCACGTCGATCTCCAGACCCGCCAGGAACAGCAGGAACGCCAGGCCTACCAGGGCCAGTACCTGAACCGGCGGGTCGACGTGCACCCAGCCCAGCACCGAGGGACCGAGCACGA
>DASUII010000152.1:0-10484 GCA_036279835.1 Pseudonocardiaceae bacterium | reverse complement strand
CGGCGGCACGGCGAAGTGAGCAGGAACGCGGAGGACATGGCCAAGAAGGACGGGGCGATCGAGGTCGAGGGTCGGGTGGTCGAACCACTCCCCAACGCGATGTTTCGAGTCGAGTTGGAGAACGGTCACCGGGTCCTCGCGCACATCAGCGGCAAGATGCGCCAGCACTATATCCGCATCCTGCCCGAGGATCGGGTGGTCGTGGAGCTTTCGCCCTATGACCTGTCCCGGGGCCGCATCGTCTACCGCTACAAGTAGCGCACCAACTACATAACTGAGAGATGACGTGAAGGTAAAGCCGAGCGTCAAGAGGATCTGCGACAAGTGCAAGGTGATCCGCCGCCACGGCGTGGTCATGGTGATCTGCGAGAACCTGCGTCACAAGCAGCGCCAGGGTTGAGCAGGGCACGACACCGCTGGTCCACACGGCGCGAGAAGACCTCCCCGCGCCAGCCGATCCACGAGGGATCGGTCCACCCCCGGACGCCAGGCCGGGGCCCGCGGACGACCAACACGGTCGTCATACGGGACGGACGGGGAGCAGACCTGGGACGACGAGACAGGAGACACGCCTCGCATGGCTCGACTCGCCGGCGTTGACCTACCCCGCGACAAGCGGATGGAGATCGCGCTGACTTACATCTACGGCGTTGGCCGTACCCGCTCGCACGAGATCCTCAGCGCCACCGGGGTGAGCCCGGAACTGCGCACCAAGGACCTGACTGACGAGGACCTCGTCCGGCTGCGGGACTACATCGAAGAGAACTACAAGGTCGAGGGTGACCTCCGTCGTGAGGTCCAGGCCGACATCCGCCGGAAGATCGAGATCGGCTGCTACGAGGGCCTGCGGTGGCGCCGCGGGCTGCCGGTGCGTGGTCAGCGAACCAAGACCAACGCCCGCACCCGCAAGGGTCCGAAGAAGACGGTCGCCGGCAAGAAGAAGGCCGGGAAGAAGTAACGACCCGTTAGCCACCCAGATCTTTGTAGGAGTGCAATCGAATGCCACCCAGAGCACGTACAGGTGCCGGCACCAAAAAGGTACGGCGCAAGGAGAAGAAGAACGTCGCGCATGGGCATGCGCACATCAAGTCGACGTTCAACAACACGATCGTCTCGATCACTGACCCCACTGGTGCGGTGATCGCGTGGGCGTCCGCGGGCCACGTTGGTTTCAAGGGCTCGCGCAAGTCCACCCCGTTCGCCGCGCAGATGGCCGCCGAGAGCGCGGCCCGCAAGGCCGCCGAGCACGGCATGAAGAAGGTCGATGTCTTCGTCAAGGGCCCGGGTTCGGGCCGCGAGACGGCGATCCGGTCGCTACAGGCCGCTGGCCTTGAAGTCGGCACCATTCAGGACGTGACCCCGCAGCCGCACAATGGCTGCCGGCCACCGAAGCGGCGCCGGGTCTAGGGCGCGGGGAGGAACAGCAGAGATGGCTCGATACACCGGACCTGTCACCCGCAAGTCCCGTCGCCTGAAGACCGACTTGGTCGGCGGCGACCAGGCCTTCGAACGTCGGCCGTATCCGCCCGGCCAGCACGGCCGTGCGCGGATCAAGGAGAGCGAATATCTCCTGCAGCAGCAGGAGAAGCAGAAGGCGCGCTTCACCTACGGCGTCATGGAAAAGCAGTTCCGCGGGTACTACGAGGAAGCCAACCGCCGCGCTGGCAAGACCGGCGACACGCTGCTGCAGATCCTGGAATCCCGGCTGGACAACGTTGTGTATCGCGCTGGCCTGGCCCGCACCCGGCGCCAGGCGCGCCAGTTGGTGACCCACGGGCACTTTCTGGTCAACGGCGGCAAGGTCAACGTGCCCAGCCTCCGGGTGTCGAAGTTCGACATCATCGACGTCAAGCCCAAGTCGGTTCCGACGCTGCCGTTCGTGGTGGCCAAGGAGAGCTTGGGGGACCGTCCGGTGCCGGGATGGCTGCAAGTGGTTCCCGCAACGATGCGGATACTGGTGCACCGGTTGCCCGAAAGGGCCCAGATCGACGTACCACTTCAGGAGCAGCTCATCGTCGAGCTGTACTCCAAGTAAGGCTGTAGTCTTAGTAACCCAAACGGCGTCAAATAGCGGGCGCCAGAGGAGGAACAATCATGCTGATCACTCAGCGACCCAACCTCAGTGAGGAGCCGGTCGACTACACCCGCTCTCGGTTCATCATCGAGCCGCTGGAGCCGGGATTCGGATACACGTTGGGCAACTCGCTGCGCCGGACCCTGCTCTCTTCCATCCCCGGGGCGGCAGTCACCAGCATCCGCATCGACGGTGTGCTGCACGAGTTCACCACCGTGCCGGGAGTCAAGGAGGATGTCACCGACATCATCCTCAACCTCAAGGAGCTGGTGGTCGGCTCTGAGGAGGATGAGCCGGTGACGATGTATCTGCGCAAGCAGGGGCCGGGTGACGTCACCGCGGGCGACATCGTGCCACCGGCCGGTGTCACCGTGCACAACCCCGACCTGCACATCGCCACCCTCAACGGCAAGGGCAAGCTCGAGATCGAGCTGATCGTGGAGCGGGGCCGCGGCTATGTGCCCGCGGTGCAGAACAAGGCGTCCGGCGCGGAGATCGGCCGGATCCCGGTGGACTCCATCTACTCACCGGTGCTGAAGGTGACCTACAAGGTCGAGGCCACCCGGGTAGAGCAGCGGACCGACTTCGACAAGCTCGTCTTGGACGTGGAAACCAAGCCGTCGCTGACCCCCCGGGACGCGCTGGCCTCGGCCGGACGCACCCTGGTGGAGTTGTTCGGCCTGGCCCGCGAGCTCAACGTCGAGGCCGAAGGCATCGAAATCGGACCATCGCCGGCCGAAGCGGACACGATCGCGGCATTCGCCATGCCGATTGAGGACCTGGACCTCACCGTCCGGTCCTACAACTGCCTCAAGCGCGAGGGTATCCACACCGTCGGCGAGCTGGTCAGCCGCAGTGAGGCCGACCTACTGGACATCCGCAACTTCGGTGCCAAGTCGATCGACGAGGTGAAGCTGAAACTGGCGGGTCTGGGTCTGCAGCTCAAGGACAGCCCGCCCGGATTCGACCCCTCGGCGGTGGCGGCAGAATACTCGATCGACGGATGGGGCGAGGCCAGCGAGAACGGGGTTGACAACGGCCCCGATTACGGCCCCGACGACGGCCACGACTACGCCGAAACCGAACAGCTCTAAGCACTCGTGAGTGGCAAACAGTGTTATAACACTGTTTGCCACTCACGAGGCAACCGAAGGGAGCCATAAATGCCAACGCCGACCAAGGGTGCCCGGCTCGGCGGGTCGCCGGCCCATCAACGGCTGATGCTGGCCAACTTGGCGACATCGCTGTTCGCCCACGGCAGGATCACCACTACCGAGGCTAAGGCGAAACGGCTGCGCCCGTTCGCCGAGCGGTTGATCAGCAAGGCTCGAGTAGGGGACCTGCACAACCGCCGCGAGATCATGCGGGTGATCCAGGACAAGGACGTCGTACACAAGCTGGTCGCGGAGATCGGTCCGCAGTTCGCGACCCGACCGGGTGGCTACACCAGGATCCTCAAGACCCTGCCACGCAAGGGCGACAACGCGCCGATGGCGATCATCGCGCTGGTCACCGAGCGCACCGCGGCTGAGGTCGAGGAAGTCCAGCGCCGAGCCTTCAAGGCCCGGCCGAAGGCGAAGCAGCCGACCGACAAGGCGGCAGATTCCACCCCGGAGGAGACCCTGGCTGGGGAAGCGACACCCTCGCCTGCTCAGCCGGAGGACGAGGACTAATCCTGAGTCCGAGCAGCGCACTGCAGGAGCCCGCGGTCCCCACTGGGGATTGCGGGCTCTTGCGCTATCGGCTGGATATCAGCTACGACGGGTCCGGCTTCTCCGGATGGGCTCGGCAACCCGAGCGACGCACCGTCCAGGGCGTTGTCGAGCACGCTGTAGCGACCGTGGCGCGGATCGAGGCCAACCTCACCGTTGCTGGGCGCACCGACGCCGGCGTGCACGCCACCGCGCAGGTTGCGCACATCGACGTGCCGCCTGGGACGCTGCCGCCCGACCAGCTCGCACACCGGTTGGCTCGGTTGCTGCCACCGGATGTTCGGGTGCTCTCGGTGCGGCAGGTGCCACGCACCTTCGATGCTCGGTTCTCCGCGCTGCGGCGGCACTACCGGTACCGGATCTGCGACGCCCCGTGGGGCGTTGAGCCGCTGCGCCGGTACGACACGCTGAGCCACCCGAGGCGGCTTGACGACGCTGCGATGAACGTTGCTTGCAGGCCCTTGCTCGGGGAGCACGACTTCGCGGCGTTCTGCCGCCGCCGGGACGGCGCGACCACGGTGCGCGCGCTGGAGCGGTTCGAGTGGACCCGCGACGATCCGCACTTGCTGGTCGCGCATGTCGCCGCGGACGCGTTCTGCCACTCGATGGTGCGCAGCCTGGTGGGTGCCTTGCTAGCGGTGGGACAGGGCCGGCACGCACCGGACTGGCCCGCTGGTCTGCTGCGGCACACCGCCCGGGCCAGCGACGTGGCGGTGGCACCCGCGCACGGCCTCGCTCTAGTCGGGGTGGACTATCCCGACGACGCCCAGCTCGCCGCCCGTGCCGAGCAAACCCGTGCATTGCGGTTAACTCCTGGCTTGGCCCAATAGCGGAGCTTGGCGACGCTGGCCGAGTGCGACTCAGATTCGTGTCGGCCGAGACTGTCAGACCTGTGTTGTAGCGTTTGGGTTGTGATGGTGCGGCAGTTGATTCCCGGGGGTCTGGCTGAGATGGTGCCGGGTCCGGTATTGGGTGCGTTGTTGGCCGGGATCGACATTCATGCATTGACCGGTGCGGATGCGGTAGAAGTATTGCAGGCCCGGGCCCGGCAGCTATCTCATGAACAGGCCCGGTTGTTGGCCACCATGGTGGAGGTCGGGTTGTGTGACCCGGACGCCGAAGTCGCCCGCACCCTGGTGATCGCTCAACGCGGCACCCAGTGGCGTTTCGCCATCACCGACCCGGCCGGGCAGCGGGACTGTCGGATCTCCGGTTACGCGATCAGACGAAACGTGAAGTAATCGATCTGCCAGCCGTCCTCAATGAGGCTGCGCTGGGCCACTACCTCATGTAGGAAGCCGACATTGTCGATAAGGCGCAGAAGATAGGACAAATCTCCGGAGGTACCGAAGAAGATCAGTATTCGACCGCTGTCTGTCAGGTATCGCAGTGCTTGGCGAAAGAATCTCGTCATGGCGCCATAGTTCTCATCCGTAATGGCGGCTTCGAGTACGTCGCGGGGGGTAAACCAACGGAACGGCGGGTCGAAAACGATCAGGTCGAACCTGCCGTCGACGTTGCTGAACACGTCGCTGTGGCGGACTTCGACGCGGTCGGCGACATCGTTGCGCAGGGCGTTGTCGCGGGCGGCCGCGAGGGCGTGCAGGCTAGTCCGCCCGCACCCTGGGTGACTGATCGCGACCCGTGAAGAAGGCGTCGATCGAGTGCCGCAGTCCGGGGACGTCGAGGCCGTGGGCTGCGTCGTGCTCGGTGATGGTGCCGTAGCGACGCAGCTCGGCCTGGCCCACCCCGAGGGCGAGCAGGCGGTGGCGCACCCCGTGTAGCGCCTGGGTCACCTGACCGGTGGAAGTGCTGGCGAGGTATGGCTCCACGATGACAACGTCGGGCTCGGTGAGCGTGACGCGCAACCCATCAGCGTCGAACGGGCGAACGGTGGCGGCGTAAAGCACGGTGACGTCGCGGTGTGCGGTGGCGGCGAGCACACGATCAGCCATCGGGCCTACCGCGACGACGGTGCCGGCGTTGCCGTGGCGCAGCACGCTCATCCGCCCGGTGTCCACGTCTTGCGGGCGGCCATTGCTGCCGTTGTCCAGGCGCAGGTAGATCCGGTCCTGGCTGGCGACGGCCTGGCGCAGCAGGGTGTCGACCTCGACCGGATGTCCGGGGACGTGCACGGTCCATCCGTCCAAGGTGTCGAGCAGGGCGACGTCGCGGTGCCCGAAATGGGTCTGCCCGCCGGCCGGCCATCCGTAAGAGCCACCGGCGCTGACCAGCACTGCGCCGAGGCCCTGATGGCCTAGGTCTAGCTTGACCTGCTCGAATGGCCGCTCGATTAAGAACGGCGGAAAGGTATGCACGATTGGCCGCATGCCGGTCATCGCGAGACCGCCGGCGACACCCAACAGCAGTTGCTCGCGGATACCGACGTTGACCACCCGATCAGCCACCGGCGCGGTGGCCGCCGGGTCGAGGTAGCCGGCCCCGATCTCGGCCAGCACCAGCGCCAGGCGGGGGTCCTCGCGCAGCAGTTCAGGTATCAGCCGGTAGAAACGCTCGCGCTGGTCCTCGGCAGCGGGGACAGTACTGACGGCCGGTGCGTTGGCGGTGGTGGTGGTGGACATGGGTGTTCCCTGGTTAGCGATCAGCTGGTCTTGGGCTCGACATGGGCTACCACGGCCAACGGCCGTTCGGGGTGATCGACGGTGAACGCCCGTTGTAGGGCGTCGTGGTCACGGCCGTCCACGTCGACGGTGGCCCAACCCTCGACGGCGAACCGGGCCGCGATCCCGCCAGGCCAGCCCCGTCCTGCGGAATCGTTGTCGATCACTACCGTGGTGAGCCGGTCGAGCCCGACCCGGCCGGCGAACTGGATGGCCTCAGCGTTGCTGCCCTCCTCCAGCTCCGCGTCGCCGACCAGGACCACCACGCGGGGCGTAGACCGCCCGGTCAGTCGAAGCCCGAGCGCCGTGCCCACCGCCAGGCCCAACCCGTGGCCCAGCGACCCGGAGCTGATCTCCACGCCGGGCACCAGCGTGCCGTCGGGATGGAACCCGAGCGGGGAGTCATACGTTCCGAACCCGTCCAGATCCTCAGCTGTGAGGAACCCGTGCGCGGCCAGCACCGCGTAATAAGCCATCGGACCGTGCCCCTTGGACAATAAGAATCTGTCACGATCCGGGTCATCGGGATAGGCGGCATCTACCTGCAAGATGTCGTGGTAGAGCACCCACAACACATCGAGAGTGGAAGTGGCGCTGGGCCCGTGCTTCTCATCACCGGTCATCCGCGTCATCAGCGCGGGCAGCTGCGAGTAAGACAGTGCGGTCGTCATGTTCACCATGCTCGGACCTCAAGCATGGTTGATGTCAAGGTCCGATCCGCCGGCCACTGGCAGCAGCGTGCCAGTCACGCGTGGCACATGGCCAGGAGTGTGGCGACGGCGCGCTCGAGCACGGCTTCAACGGTTACTGGTCGCGCCGTATCACCGACGAGCACCGACTCATCTACAAAATCAGCGGGGACGAGGTTCGCGTCGCCGCGTGCCGGTACCACTACGGCACCTGAGTTGTCCGCTTCCCTTCAGGCGCGGCACATGGCAAGTAGCTTTGTCACGGTAGCCCAGTTGCGCACCGTGGCTGACCCAGCGCCGGCCAGCGGACCTCCGGCGCGGGCGAGTTGTGCAGCCAGCTCGCTGCGCCCGAGACCATCTGGGGTATGCAAGAACAAGGTGCGCCCGACCACCGTCGCCTCGTCGTGGCTGCCCTTGTCCGTGGCCCGCTGCGCAGCGGCGGCAATGGTGGCGAGCTGGTCGGGTCCGATCTGCTCGCTGGTGAACACGGCATGCAGGCATTGGGGATTCGTCTCGTCGGGATACGGGTTGTTCGCGACCACCTGCGACAGCTCGTCGCGGGACAGCACCACCACTTTGGGGCGCACACTGAGTGATTCGGCGATGGCACACTCGAGGGCAGCGGCGATCACTGAGGTGTTGGTCTGTGTGCTCGTGAACAACACGTTGCCGCTTTGGATGTAGGTCGCCACATCGGTATGTGCGAGGGAGGTCACGAGCGCGCGCAAGTCAGCCATGGAGACTCGGTTGCGGCCGCCGACGTTGATGCCGCGCAGCAGTGCGACGTGGGTGGGCACAGCGCGATTCTGCCGCCGATACGGACAGGAACAGTACGGTGGGTGAGTTCTCAACTCGTGGGAGGAGGCAGAGATGCTGTTGGATGGCGTGAACCACATCGCCTGGATCTCCAAGGACGTCGATCGGCTTGCCCGGTTTTACACGACGGTGTTCGATGCTGTCGTCGGACTCACGCGTGAGCACGGGCCAGGCGAGACAATGACCGTTATCGATATCGGCCCGACCACTCAGCTGAATATCTTCGTGATCGACGGCAACACCCAAGCCGATCGCCAGACTCCGATGTGGGGTCGCGGACGCATTGATCACGTCGGGTTGGCTGCCGCGTCCCCGGAGGCTTTCGAGACGATTCGCAGCCGGCTGGTCGACGCCGGAGCCAGCGACGGCACGGTCAACGACTTCGGCAAGGCCTTGAGTATCTTCTTTCGCGATCCGGACGGCCTTGAGGGAGAGGTGCTGCTGCCGAAGCCCTGACAGCCGAGACAACCGGATCAATCTCCCCGGCGCACCGGTCCGAGGATCTCTCGCTCCGCGGGAGTGGTGACCAGCCGCAGTGACAGCCAGAGGTCGGGACCCAACGCCACCACACCGTCGTCGGTCAATGCCGTCAGCGCCTTGGCCATCGGCGGCGGGAGCCGCCACATTCCGGCGGCCAGCTCTGCCTGGGCAGCTGGGAGCCGTTGCAGAAGCACCAGGTCGGCGTTGACCGCGGTGCTCTCTGCCTGCGGGTGCAGGTAGGGCAGCACGTACAGGGTCGTCTGCCATGGCGACCGTGGCGGGAACAGCTCTTGTGGGACGGCTCCGCCGTCGTGCACGACCAGCAGCGGAGCGTCTTCCGAGGCTCGCGGCAGCTCGACTGGCGCCAGCCGCCGTACCTGCACCAGGGGGGCGGGACGACCGTCGGGGCCCTCGCCGGCTGCTCGGCTGAGCTCTTGCCAGGCGTCGGGTCGGCCGGTAGCGATGACCACCCACGCGCCGGTGGCCATCGCGCGCAGGGCGACCTGTCGCGCCAGGTACAGCCCACCGACCAGGACCAGTCGGGTCGGCTGCGGGCGCAGCACCGACACGCTCAGCGGTTCATCGTTGGCACCGCAGCCCAGGACCATGCCGCCACGGTCGCCCGAAGGGCTGATCGCATCGAGCAGCCCAGCAGTGACGAGGAACTCCGGCGCCCCCGTCCCCGCCGCGGTGGGGTTACCCAGAGTCCGGCTCATCGGTGCGCCCCGAGTGGCAGGGTCGCGGCCAAACCAGCGATCTGCATTCCGCGTAGCGGGCGCAGCGCCACCCCGAGGCGTTGCGAGACGGCCTGCAGCTGGTCGTCGGCCGCCTCGAGCTCCGTGGGGTTGCGGGCGCTGACTCGGACCACCCCCCGCAGCCCGACCTCACCACCGTCCTCACCTGGCGACAGCGATAGCGACAGCGTCGTGGACAGGGCTCGTACGCCGGTCAACGCGTTGAGGTTGTGCACAGCACCCCGGGTTCCCCAGCCGGTGATCGCGTGGCTAGCGTGGCCCACCCCGGCGGCGGTGACGGCTGTCCAGCCTTCGCTGAGCGTCACAGGTTGTCCGCTGCCGGCCACCGCGGACAGCTCGGCGGCGGAGATGCCGGCGCGCAGCAACTGGTCGGCATCCAGCGGTCGAGTCGATACACCCTGGGCTTGCAGGTCGCTGCGGACCCGGGATAGCGCACCGATCAAGGCTCGGTGACAACCCGTCACACCGCCGCCACGTTCGGTCACCGCAGCGGGACAGCGGCGCGGGTCCAGGTTCACCGCCACCCAGGTGGTGCGCCTGGCAGCCACCGGCAGGGGGCCCAGGACCTCCAAATAGGAGCGCAGCGCGGGGGACGACGATGGCAGGGCGGTGCTGCCCGGGTAGCAATGCCAGATCACCTGGATCGAGTCCAGCACTACGCCGCGGTGTTCCAGGCAGGGGGCGAGCGCGCTGAGCGGCAGGCCGGCGGCACCCCCGACGGGAGTGATCATCGATGGTGCCGCGTCCACTTCGAGCACGGCGGTCCAGGTGTTCTGGTGGCACACCAGGCCCAGCAGTTCGCGCTGGTGGTCTGCGCCATGCGCGATGGTCAGATCCGGTAGTAGCAGGCGCAGCAAGTTCACCCGCGGATCGTCAGCGGCTACGACCGGCTGTTGTGGATTTCCCGTTGCCACCAGCTCCGGAACGGAGAGGCTGCGGCCATGGGAGCGCACCAGGTAGCCGGCGGTGACCCCGACCCACTGCACCAGCCAGCGGCCGTGCCAGCGGCCCACCGCCAGCGGCACCGCGACTAGCAGCAGCACCACCGCAGCCCACCACAGCGCGGTGTCCACGGCGAGCAGCGCTAGACCGAGCGCCAGCCCCCCTTCCAGCACGACCAGGTTGACTACAGGCAGCGGACCCAAGCGCGAACCCGCTGCGCGCAACCGGGCAGTCACTCTGGCGCGTGGTGCGCTGCTCGACTCTCGCACCGGCGGCTGTTCTGACTGCCGGTGACGCGTCGACTTCTGCTGGGGTGGCGCCGGTGCTGCGGTCATATCTCCGCCTCCGCTTCGCTATCCTGCGGCACCGTACAGCCCCGGAACAGAGCGCCGGAA
>DASUII010000151.1:0-2522 GCA_036279835.1 Pseudonocardiaceae bacterium | reverse complement strand
CAGCCGGATGCCGAGACTTGCGCAGGCGCGCAGCAGTTGCTTGTCGATCATGGCGGCACCGTTGTCCAGATAGACCGTCTGCGGGATCCCGCGGGCGGCGAGCCCATCACGCAGCGCGGCCTCCAAGCGGACGGTGTCCTCGCGTCGTGCCCACCGATAGCCGGGCAGCAGTCTGCTGTGGTCGTCGATGAACGCGAACAGGATCGCCTTGCGGCCGTTGACCGTCGGGCCGTGCAACGCGTCACCGGTCCACCGCACGTTCGGTGCGTCGGCCTCGAACCGGCCGAACGCGCGCGGCGGTTGCCCGTCCGGGCGAGTGTTGAGTTCCAGGCGCACAAAGTGCCGCTGCAAGGTTCGCTCGTCCGGTGCCCACCCGGCATGCGTCCGCAGGATCGCCGCGACCTGCGCCGCGGTGCGGGCCGGCACCTCTTTCTTCAACGCCGCTGCCAAGTCGAGCACGTCGGCGGGGGTACGTGGCGAGACCCGGCGCGGGTTGGGCACCAACGCATCGAACCCGCCGCGGCGCCAGCGGCGGATCCACCGATCGATGCTCTCGCGGGACACCCGTACCGGCTTACCGAACGGGCCGGCATGCTCGCGTGCCGCCAGTTCGCGCACCAATCGGCCCCGCTGCTTGGTGCTGAGCCGTTGATCGGCTGCCTCGCGGATCAGCGAATACCAAAACAGCGCTACCGCCCGGGCCCGTTCGGACCGGACCTGATCTTCGTCTCGTCCTGTTCTGCCATGGCCGTTGGCCATCAGTTCCTCCTCGCGCTCGTAGTCGGACGTGCCTCGCGAGGGTCGTTGATCAATCAGCGGCGCCCAAGGGCCAGCTCGTGTTGATCGGTTCGACCGGACCGGCCGGGGCCCAGCAGACGACCGCCGGTCACCGCCGAGGCGAGCTGCCACGCCGACACCGCGCCCAGCACCCCGAGCCGGCGGCGGGCCGCCGCAGCGCACGCGCCGATCGCCTCGACCGCGTCGGCGAACAGCGAGCCCACCGGGCGGATCGGGCCGGCCAGCGGATCCAGTTCGCCTAGCAGCGCGGTGAACACCGCACGAATGCCTTCACCGTCACGGGCGAACGCCCGCAGCCAGCCCCGCACCGTCGAAGCCGGTCGACCCAGCCGATCCGCGACCCGGCGATGGCCGTGACCGGTCGCCTTCGCGATCAGCGCCGCCCCGACCACCTCGACGGCGTCCGCGCGGCGCAGCAAGCACGACACCGCCAACAGCACATGCGTCACCAGACACACCGAGCACCGCGCCCGGCGCGCTCGCAGCACCCCGACACCGCGCACCTCCCGCTGCCGGGCATGGCCCCACGGCGCGAGCGGGCCCGCACCGCACGGGCACGCCAGCTCACCTGCACGCAGCCGCCGCTCGACCTCGACCGGGTCCGTACCTACCATGACCACGGGTGCCTCCATCAGCACCAAGCAACGGCCCTCCCTTCCGGCCAAGGAGAGTGCGGAGGGCCGTTGCGCTTCCAGAACATGGTCAGACTGTCGTCGCACACGAACAAGGAGCCACCCGGAGGCAGCCCCTGTGATCATCGTCGCGCTCGGTGTCGCTACACCCCCGCCAGATCGTCACGCACCGCGTCGTTCAACACTGGTCCCGCTGTTCGGGTATCGGGGGCAGCACCGGCAGCCCCCGCACTCGAAGCCGACTCCGCTCGATCACCACGATGGCCCCCTGGTCAAGGTCGTTGTAGAGCCGGGGGAGGTTCGCCACCAGAACAGCGGCCTGGTCGTTCGGGGTCATGGGTTCGTAGGTGCGCAACAGCACGAATGACGGCGCGCCTGTGCACTGACGAGCCAGCAGTTCGCCAAAGTCGGTGTCCTCGGACACGAGGACGAACGCGTGCTGTCGCGCGAACTCCAAGATCACGGAGTCGGTGGCGTCCTGCAGATCGTGATCACGGACGTGTGCAGCGCGTCACCGATCGTGACGACGTGCAGCGGCTCGCTCCGGGTGCCCGGTGCCGCTCGACCATCCGGGTGCCGGAGTGGCAAGGTTTTCGTTGGTATGGAGGCCGACCCGCCGAATCCGGACCTATCAGACCGACTTCGTGCCCAGCCTGCTGCAATCGGCGACCGAGGGACCATGGGGAGACAGCTGTCGCACCTACCCCGCGATGGAGTCGAGCTTTGTCCACCTACCGTTGGGCGACCCACCCCGGCAGCGACCATCACCAGCGAAACAGGAGTACTGATGAAGGATCCGGCCATGCAGGAACTTTTCGACGCGACCACCGCTCTCAGCGAGGCCACAAGCAGTTGCATGGGGTACCTCGCTACGCAGAACCCGGAACTTATCGAGTGGGTCAGCGCAGTCAGGGCCCACGCGCGGGCGGTGGAGGCCGCAGTGGAGAGCCTGGGAAAACGCCTCGCGAGCGAGTAGGCCGGGGCTCTGGCCCCCTAGCTGACCATTTCGTCTTACGCCCCAACTCTCAATGGCGCTTCTCAAGGGCGACGGTTTCACGCAAGCGCTTCGCGGCTTCCCGGAGATCAGGATCG
>DASUII010000150.1:0-24500 GCA_036279835.1 Pseudonocardiaceae bacterium | reverse complement strand
TCAGGGGGAGTCTGGCGGTGGCGTCAGGGTGTGGTTGACGAGCTCGGCGGCGACGGGGTCTTCGTCGAGGTGCTCGGGCATCCGCAGCGCCACCAGGGTGTTGATCAGCATGCCGCGGGCGGCGAAGTCGCGGGTCTGCTCGGCGGAGGCGCCAGTGAGGGTGCGGACCAGGCGATAGATATCGATCATGCAGCGGCGCATGGCCGGACCGAGTGCCGGGTCGGCGGCGGCCATGAAGCCGTGCTGCATGACGAGCAGCAGCTCGTGGTCGCGGGCCAGCTGCAGGTATGCACAACCCAACGCGGCCAACCGGTCGGGCACTTCGGCGCCAGGTGGCAGGGTCGTGGCAGCGGCGCGGAAGGCGTCCTGGATGCGGGACCCGGCATGCTGGTAGGCGGCGAGGAACAGCGCCTGCTTCGATCCGAACAACCGCAGGACGTAGGGCTGGGAGACGCCAGCGATCCTGGCTACCTGGTCAGTGGTGGTGCCGTTGTAGCCGCCTTGGGCGAATGCGGTCACCGCGGCCCGCAGCAGTTGCTGCTCGCGCTGCGCGGCGGTCATCCGGCGCTGACGAGGCGGCGCCGTCGCCACCGCCTCGTCAGCCACCTTGACAGGTTATCAGTCGATTACTACCTTCCACGAATAGCTAGTTATCAGTCGCTGCCTACTCGGGGGCGGCCAGCTCAGCGGAGTCGCCATGGTCATGAGCGCATCGAGACTGGATTGGCAGCACAGCCAGAATGCCTTGCGCGATGAGGTGGGGCGGGTGACAACCTTATTGCGGTCCATCCGTGATCCGGGCGCTGCCCCCGCAGTGGGTGAGTGGGACCTCGCTGAGGTCGCCATGCATCTGTCGCAGGCCTGGCTGGGTATCGCCGGCCTGGCGCGAGGAGACCGGTCGGCCCTACATGACCTGCTGCCTGATCGGGCCGGGGTGGCGGGTGACTCGCTGGTCCGGGATATCGCCGATCTCGGCGACATGACCACCCGGTTGGTGCGAGCCGACCCGGAGCGTCACCTGAGCATGCTGGCTGACCGGATCGAGGCCTGCGCGAAGCAGTACTTCGTCGATTGTGCGCGACAGTCTCCCGATGAGCTGCGTCCCTGGCTGATCCAAGGCACGACCTTGCCTCTGTCGGCGTTCACCTGTCACCTGCTCAACGAGACTGTCGTGCACGGCTATGACATCGCCCGCGCCGCCGGGCGACCCTGGCGGATCAACCCTGCCCATGCGGTCCTGTTGATGGACCGATTCTTCATCCCGCTCATCCAGCGTGCCGATTCCCGGATGCTGGTGAATGCCGACACTGCGGCCGGCCTGAACGCCACCTTCGACGTGCGCATCCGCGGTGGGAGCCGGTTCCATCTCCATTTCGTTTTCGACGACGGGATGCTGCGGGTCGAGACCCCGTCGGCGCGCCGGGTCGACTGCCATCTCTCGGCCGACCCGGTGGCGTTCCTGCTGGTGTTCTGGCAGCGGCAGAGCCAGTGGGCAGCGATCGCCAAGGGCCAGCTGATGGCCTGGGGTCGCAAACCGTGGCTGGCGGCCCGGTTCCGAAGTTTCCTGGCCACCCCGTGACAACCCGCCGCGGGAGGACATGCGCGGCTAGACGTTGCTGGTAACCCACGGGTCGGGGCCCGGGTCGATCCCTCCCGCCGCTACCTGCAGCCGGGCGAGGTAGTGCGCCCAGCCTTTGGCATGCCCTTCGGGCTGCAGCGCGGCGTGCTGTCCCATCCAGGCCAGCATTCCTTCCACGGTCACCAGATGCGCGAACACCACTTCCGGCGGTGCCTCGATGTCGATCGAGGTCGAGAATTCAGCCATTCTGCCTCCCGCTCTGAGGTGAGCACGATCCGAGTTCGGCCTCGGCGGCTTGCTTGAGAGCGGTCAGGTGACTGGGCCAGAACCCGCCAAGGAACTCTCGTACGGCGCCCAGCCCGTCGGTGCTGACCTGGAACAGGTGCCGGGTGCCCTCGCGGTGTTCGGCGACCAGGCCCGCGGTCCGCAGCACCCGCAGGTGATGGGAGACGGCCTGCTGGGACATCGCGACCCGTTCGGCGATCTCTCCGACCGCACGTGGCTGGTCGCGCACCAGTGCCAGGATCCGCCGGCGGTTACCGTCGGCCAGCGCTCGCAGCGCCGCGTCGAGGTTTCCCGCGGCGGCGGTCACGGTGTTCGGCCCAAGAAGGCCACCAGCCGGTCCGAGGCCGTGCCGCCGGCAATCTTCACCTCGCCAGCAAACACCCTGCCACGCAGATTTTCATTGACAAGCTCCTTGTCTATCTCCAGCAGCGGTTCGGCAAGCTCGGCCGGGATGCAGGCGTTCTCGCCGATGGCGCGGGAAATGTCCCACCCGGGCCCGTTGGGCCTCGGTGAGGCACTTGCCGAGATGCTGAGAGATCATCCGGGAGTACCCGCCGTAGGTCTGGCTGTAGAGCGCCGGGCCGCCGAAGACCTCTGCCAGCCAGGCCGCGACCCGATCTGGATGATCCGGGGACATCTGCGCGAACAGCGGGGACAGCAGCCGATCGGCCGGCACGTACTTCTGGTAGAAGATCCGCGTCATGCGCGCCAGTGCGGGCAGCCCACCGGCCCACTCGAACAAGGTCGGCTCCTCGGCCGGCGCCGGGTCGGCGAAGTTGATGTACCAGTGCATCCCCGAGCAGAACGGTTTGTTCTGGGAATGCCCGCAGCGGCACAGGCTGTAGTGCTCGGTTGAGGAACCCGCAGGCCTCGGCTCGGCACGGCCGTCACCGTCGGTCAGCGGTAGGGCGCCGGTGACGCGGTAGGGACCGTCCTTGGACACCTCGATGGCGGCCACGCGGGGCGGGTCGACCTGTTCACGGGCTTCCCGGCCGTCGATCGCGTAGCTCAACGCCCCGGACGGACACGCCCGCACCGCCGCGATGATCTCATCTGCACGCCCACCGGAGGGAGTCACGAACGGCTCGGAACCGGCGTGGAAGGCGGTGGACAACCGGTCGGTGCAGAACCCGGAATGCGCGCAGATCCCGCGGTTGTCCAGCACTGTGACCCCCACCCCGGGATAGGTGTCTCGGCGGTCGGGGACCCGGCTGGGGTCCTTCGCGCCGGAGAAGCCAATTGTCGCGTGACTGCCGTCGCAGAAGGGCTTGCTCGCCGATTCGCCGCAGCGGCACAGTGCCATGGTCGGTCTTACCGGGATCGGCCCGCCGAGGTGGTCGGTCACGGTTCGACGTTGGTGACCAGGTAGGGGCCGTTCGGGAGCCAGCCGGAGGGCGAGATCCTGCAGCGCGGCGGTGGCCTCGATCAGTTCGGGTGCCGCGCCCGGGCTGGCCGCAGTCGGGTGGCCGCTTGCGCGAGTGACAGCAGCCGCTCGTGCGCCGGCCCGGCTGCTGGTATCGCCAGCACCGAGCCCTCGCCCGTGTTTGGAGCCCGGACGGCGAGGTCGGCCAGCGGCCGCAACACGCTGGCGACCAGCCGGTGTGCACCATCTCCCAGCTGGGCGGCGTCGGTGCGCAGCACCTCATGGGCGGCAGTGGCCAGGCCGGCCGCCGGGCCCGCAACGCCCGCGACGGTCTGCGCCAGTTCCGCGGCACGGGCCAGCAGCGGCGCCAGATCGGCCGCGGCCCCGCCGTCGGGCCTACCGGGCCGGGCGAGTCCGCCCTGGTCGGGCAGGTGCGTAGCTAGAATGTCGGCCATCCGAGCCAGCGCGGCACCGACCGGCGCCAGCCGCTCGGCCACCGGGGCGTCGGCCCCGATGCGCCGGCAGAACTCGACCGCCTCCCGCAGCCGCTCCTCCATTAGCGCCCACGCCGCGTCGCGATGCGGCATCAGGTAGTCGTTCTCGTAAAACAGCTCGAAGCTGGGCCCCGCGGTGCGCCCCGGATGATCCGGGCCGGCCGGCAACGTCGTGATCAGGTCACCCAGGGGCTTGATCACCTGGAACATCAGCGCGATCGTCAGGTCGGCCAGCGCGGCCAGCTGAGCGTCGGTCTCCTCGGTGTGCGCGAAATACCGCTCCAGCGCCTGCAGCAGGATCTCGTAAGCGACGTTGAACAAATCCGTGCACCTGGCGGTGACCGGATCGCTGATCAGCGGCACCGTGATGTCGTGCGGGCAGGGCCGGACGTTGGCTACCACGACCGGGCGCACCGGGTCGAAACCCGGGTTGGCCTCCCGGGCCTGCTGGTACTCGTCCAGGATCGCCACGAACTGCCCGAAGTGCGCGGTGCGCCATTCCCCCCGCGGTCCCTCGCCCTGCTCCAGAATTTCCTCGATGGCCCGGCAGGCCGAGGCCAGGTCGGTCACCGCGACCAGTTCCGGCCACGAGAAGTGGGTCGCGGTGGCCTGAGCCCGGGGCGGTCCGATGAACAGCCGTTGCTCCCCGAGCTTGCCGGCCAGGTGGTGCAGGCCCGCCTCGATTGACCGGTACAGGTGCCCGACTGTGGCGAAGTCCTGCAACCGCGGCACGATGTCGCCTTCGGCCATCAGCCCGATCGCGGCCCCGTGCGCGGCCAGCCCCTCGGCGTCGTCGATCGCCATGCCCTCGGGGCGCTCCAGAAACATGAAATGCCGCAGTGCCTGCTCCCCGAAGGGCAGCAGCGCAAGCTGCACCCCGGCCGGGTAGTGGTCGGCGGGCTGGGGCAGGTTCGGGCGAGCCAGGTGCGGCGCCGCCCCGATTGCAGACAGCAGGTTGTGAACCAGCGCCAGGTGCAGCATTTCCTGGGTGGCCACCTGGGAGATCTGCCGCCGCCACCGGGTTACCGCGGCCAGCTCCGTCTCGGTCAACCCCTCGTCGGTGGACTGCTTGAGGGAGAACGCCGCGAACAGGTGCTGGCACATGATCGCGTGCTCCAGCTCCGCCGCCTGGCAGAGCATGTAGATCAGCGCCTCCCGGTGCTCGATCACGAACGGCGCTTCCGCCGCGGCCTGACCACCCCGGGCGGCGATCACCTGTGCCAGCCGGCCCTGGCCCGCGGCCGACGTCGGTTCGCCCATGTCTCCGTACCCCATATCCGCCACAGGTAAAATTACTTAATTACACAAATAGTAGGGACTGGCCGGCTGGAGTCAGCGGTTCAGGAGTGCGCAGAGGGTGGCGGTGTCGGTGTGCAAGGAGCCGCCGAAGAAAGCGAGCTGGGCCAATGAACGTTGGGCCGCCTCGTGGTGTCCGTAGCCGCAGGCGTCGATCACGATCACCGGCAGGTATCCGAGGTCCAGGGCGTGGCGGACAGTGGGCTCGATACCCACCTCCAAGGCCACCCCGACGATGGCGAACGCCTCGATGCCGCAGTCCCGCAGCGCGAAGTCCAGCGGGGTGCCGGTGAACGCCGACATGGAGATCTTGTCCAGGACGGCCTCGCTCGCCAGCGGGGTGACCTCGGGGATGAGCTGGAACTGCGGCGAGTCTCGAGGAAAAGCTGAGACGATCTCGCCGACGGTGCCGGTGTGCTGCCAGGCCATCGCGGTGCGCAGCCCGGAGGTGCCGGTCACTTCCAGCGGCAGCGTCATGTGCCGGGTGAAAAACGTCCGTACCCCGGCGCTACGCGCCGCGTCGAGCACCGTCGTGACCCGCCGCCATGCCTCGGTAGCGTTCCACGCTCACTCCTCACCTTTAGGCGCGTGGTTCGGTTTCGGAGCGCCGGCGAGACCGGTACTGGTCGGCAAAGGCCCGGGCCTCGGACCGGTCCGAAGGTCGCCGCCTCGGCGGCAGTACCTACCCGGGCTCGATCGCCAAGTTCGGCGGCAAGCGCGGGGAGAGTGTCGGGGTCGCGGGAGAAGCTCACGAGCACCTCGTGCCCGGCGCGGGTGAACATCCGGGCGGCGTTGCCACCGATCCGCCCGGCACCGATGATCCCGATCTTCACGATGGTCTCCCTGCTCTGGAGATAATATCTTAGCGTGCAGCTAAGTCAATCAGGGGAGCCTCCGTGTGACCACGTCGATCGAGTACGTCAGCTGTGGGCGAATGAAGCACCCGAGCTGGACACCACGCCGATCGCGGTGATTGCGCGGCTCGGCCGTGCGCACGCCTACACGGACCGGGCCCTGAACGCCGTCTTCGCCGAGTACGGGCTGACCCGTCTGTCCTTCGACGTCCTGGCCAGCCTGCGCCGTGTCGGGGCGCCCTACCGGCTCACGCCCACTGAGCTTTATCAGGCGCTAATGCGTACCTCCGGCGCCATCACCCACACCCTGCACCAGTTGGTATACGCCGGCCTGGTCGAGCGACTACCCAGCGAGCACGACGGACGTAGCGTCCTGGTCGCCCTCACCCCGGCCGGCGTGGCACTTGTCGATCGAGTCGGTCCGGAGCATCTCGCCAACGAGCGCCGCATGCTGGCGCCGCTGACGGCCGAGGAACAAGCCACCCTGGCGGCCCTGCTCCGCAGGTTGCTGATCGAATTCGAACGCGAGCAGGGTGGACCCTAACCCTGTCCGGTCGAGCAACAACATCGTGGAGCGAAATTATGAAAATTGACTTGTCGAATAAGACCGCTATCGTAACCGGCTCCACTGCGGGTATCGGATTCGCCATCGCGAAAGGATTCGCACAAGCGGGCGCAGTCGTCGTGGTGAACGGCCGCTCGGAAGCTGCAGTCGATGACGCAGTTACGAGGCTCGCGAAGACTGCGCCGGGCGCCGTCATTCGTGGGCGCGCAGCTGATGTCGGCACTGTGGAGGGCTGCTCGGCTCTGGTTGCGGCCGAACCGTCGACCGACATCCTCGTCAACAACGTCGGCATCTATGGCCTGGAGGACTTCTTCGGCTCCATCCTCCAGCGGGCGGCGAGCGTGGACGAGGTGGCGAACCTCGTTGTCTATGCCGCCTCGCCGCAAGCCTCAGCCACCACCGGCGCCGCGCTGCGGGTCGATGGAGGCGTGGTTGAGACCATCATGTGAAAGCCATAGCCGGCATCGCCACTCACCGGGCGCGAAGCGCCAAGCAGCGCAGGTTGCGGATGTCGTAGGTGAAGATGTCCAGGTCGGTGAACCCGCAGCGGGAGACCAGCGCGCCCAGCGATTCGGCGTCGAACATGGTGTGGTGGGCGTTCCAGATCCACCGCGGGACACCGCGCGCGTCGGCACCCTGGTGGGCGGCCCGATCGGAGTGGCCACCAAGAATCCAGTAGTTGGCTTCGGCGGTATCGATCTCGCCTCGCACCCACTGCCCGGCGATGAACCGGGCGTCTGGTACTCCGATGTCCAGCGCGGCTCCGGGCCGCATCACCCGAGCCCACTCGCGCAGCGTCGGTTCGACCAGCTCGTAGCTCTGATGCTCCAGCACGTGATTGGCCCGCAGCCCGTCGACCGAGGCGGTCGCGAACGGCAGCGGGTCGATCCAGCTGACCACTTCGATGTCGGGTAGTGGGAGGACATCGACGTGGACGTCGTAGTCGGGGTGCGGCTTCTCGCCCGCACCGATCTCGATCTTCACCGCTGGTCGGGCTCGGTAATCTTCTTGATCACTTTCGCGGGACGTCCGGCGACGACGGTGTAGGGCGCGACGTCGTCGAGCACCAGGGAGCCGGCGGCGACCACCGCATGCTTGCCGATCCGTACCGGCCCGAGCACCATCGCGTGGCTGGCCACCCAGACGCCTTCCTCGATCACCACGTCGCGCCCGGATCGGGGGAAGGTGGTCTGGCGCTCCCGGCCGAACTTGGTGATGTCGTGGGTGCCGGTGAGCACCGCGACCTCGTGGCCGAAGAAGGCGTACTCGCCGATGGTGATCTCGCCACCAGAGACGTTGAACAGCGCATTGTTCACGATCGCGCTGGGATCGATATGCAGCCGTTCGCGACCGCCGTGCAAGCGGTAACGGTAGAGCGGGTCCTCGCTCTCACCGTGGGTGAACCGGTTGCGTTCTTCGGCGAGCACGCGCTGCACCGGCCCGCGCAGCAGCCTGATCAGCAGATCGTCCAGCATCGACATGGTCGGACCTTAGCGAGCGCGCGGTTACCGCAGCCCAGCACGGGCCAGCGTGTCGGACAGCCGGCTGGTCAACGCGTCCGGACCGAAGTGCTGTTTGGCCAGGGCACGGTTGCGGGCCAGCAGTGTCGGGTCGGGGTCGGCGAACCAGGCGGCGAGCGGAGCTGGATCGTCGACGGAGAACCATGTGAAGCCCAGCCGCGCCACCTCCCGCGCCACCGGGTAATCGCTCACCGCAAGCGGCCGCTCGGCCAGCGCGGACTCGATCAGCGGCAGGCCGAAGCCTTCCCACGTCGAGGGCAGCACCACCGCGTCCGCGGCGGCGTAGGCGTCGGCCATCCGCAGCGTGACCGGTAGCCCGCGCCGTACGGGGCATTGTGCTCGGGCGAGCAGATCGGCCAGCTGCGGTCCGTAGCCCTCCTCGGCTGCCCCAGTCAGCCAGTAGACCGCGTCCAGCGCTTGCGCCAGCGCGATCCCGGCAGCGACGTTCTTGCGCGCGATCGCCCGGGTGGGTTGCAACAGCAGCCGCTGGTGCGGCTCGACGCCCACCGCGGCCCGACCAGCAGTGCGGTTACCGCGGCGTGGGATGCGGGCGTAACCGTGGTACACGGCGGTCGCGTCGACGCCGCGGCGGCTCAGCTCCGCGGCGCTGTGCTGGCTGATCGCCACGTGCTGCCAGCTGGTGTGATCGGGTGGCCAGCCGCGCAGGTGCGCATAGCGCTCGCGCTCCCACGGCAGGTCGTGGTGACGCAGCACCGCGCGGCGCCCATGCAGCGCCTGCACGACCGCCTCGGTCACCGGCGGGTTCATCGGCAGCGAGCAGACGTTCTCCACCACGACGAGGTCGACCCCGCGCAACGCCACTTCGACGTCCCGGCAGCGCGCCGGGCGGCGAGCGTCGAAGGCGAGCCCGGGCACCAGATGATCCGATGTGCCGGCGCCCGCGACGGTGCGCACCTGGCAGCCCAGCCGGCCCAACCCCGCGACCCAGTGCGCCGCGGCGACCGACACGCCGTCCGCCAGGCCGAGCCGGAACGACAGGACTGCGACGGTGACCGCCGCTCGTGAGTGGCAAACAGTGCTATAACACTGTTTGCCACTCACGAGCCTGACCTTACTAGAGGAGCGACGATGGCGGACCTCAACAGCGTCGATCCGGAAAAGCTGTCCCCGAAGGAGTTCGCGAGGCTGATCAAATACGCCTCGTCCGAGCAGCTCGATGCGGTGCTCGACGATCCGCTGCGACGTGCCGCCGTGCTGGACGGGGTCTTCAACCGGATGGCCGGTCAGTTCCGCCCGAAGAATGCGCCGGGTCGGGACTCCGCGATCCACTGGCGGATCACCGGCGGTCCGAACGGCGACGACGTGTACGAAACCTGGATCACCGGGACTCGCGGTCCTTCGGCCCCGCAGTGCTCGACGAGCAAGGAACCGTCCCACGATCCGCGGGTCACGCTGACGATGTCGGCGGACCAGTTTCTCGCGCTGGTCTCCGGGAACAGCTCGCCCACGATGATGTTCATCACCGGGAAGGTGAAGTTAGAGGGCGACATCGGTTTCGCCGCCAACCTGACGAAGATCTTCGACATGCCCACGGCGTAATGCCGATCAGGTCTTTCCCGCGTACATGGCTGCAGCGACTCGCTCATGGGCATTGGCCAGCTTCACCCGTCGACGGGAGCGAATCTCACGCCGCGCCGCACCCACCGACTGGCGCAATCTCCGTAGCGCCGCGATCTGAGTGGCCAGGTGGAGCTGATAGCGCCATAACGAGTATTTTCCGCGTCGCTTCCAGAGCGAATATGCGAATTGGGTGGTGGGCTGTTGATCGATGTAGCGCGGGACATCCTCGAACCACTTGGCACTGTTCAGCGCGTCCTGCTGTATGGTGAACAAGGCGGACCGACGATTTTCCTGGTAGGCGTGGAGTACGGAAGTGAGGTCGTCGTGAGCGTCCAACTCCTTGGCGAGCGCGATCGCGTCCGCAATCGCGAGTTTGGTGCCTGAACCGATCGCGAAATGTGTAGTGTGCGCGGCGTCACCCATGAGGGCTACGTTGTCGCAGTACCAGTTGTTGTTGCTGATTCGCCGGAAGCTAAGCCACGGCGCTTTGTCGACGCCACGCGGCGCTCGATTGATTAATGAATAGTGATTCAAGTGGCGTTCGAAGATCCGTTCCAACAATTTGACGCTCTGGTCGGGTTCGAGCTCGTCGAAGCCGAGGCCCGCCCAAGTCTCCGGCGAGCACTCGACGATGAGCGTGCTGGTCTGCGCATCGAAGCAATAGGCATGGAACCATATCCAGCCCGCCGCGGTCTCTTCGAATGCGAAAGTAAACGAGTCGAAAACCCGATTCGTGCCCAGCCAGATGTATTTGTTGCGGCCGACGTCGACATCTGTCTGGAAGTGATCGGAATGTAGCTGTCGTATCGAGCTGTTGACGCCGTCGCACGCGACGATCAGGTCTGCATCCGGGAACTCGGAGAGATCCTTGACGTCGCGTTCGAACTGAACATCGACGTCGAGGTCCCGCGCACGGTCAACCAGGATGTCGAGCAAGCGCTTGCGGCCGAGGCTGTATCCATACCCGCCGAGATACGCCTTGTGTTCACCGCGGATGTGTACTTCCTGACCGCCCCACAGCGCAGCCACTTCGTGTACTGCTCGCGCACTCACGGGATCATTTCGGTAGAGCTCGTCGAGTAGATCGTCCCAGAACACGACGCCCCAGCCGTATGTCACTCCAGCTGGGTTACGCTCGATGACGGTCACATCGTGACTTTTATTGCGCAACTTCGCCAGGACGGCGAAGTATAGACCCGCAGGTCCACCCCCCACACAGACGATCTTCATCTGTTCACGCGTCCCCTGACTCGCTCAACTGCTACGAGCGCCTCGCCGGCGGTCCGGTCAAACCTCTTCCGATGCATAGATGGCCGGAGACACACCCCGGTGGGCATCAGCCAATTTCACCCGTCGACGGGCCCGAAGCCCGTGTCTCATGGCACTGATAGAACGCCGAAATTTTCGCAGCGTCGCAATTTGAGTGGCCAGGTGGAGTTGGTAACGCCACAGCGGGTAATGTCCGCGACGTTTCCACAAAGAATAGGCGAACTGGGTGATCGGCAGGTCGATGTAACCAGGAACATTCTCGAACCACTCGATGCTACCTTTGGCCGCGTCCTGCGCATCTGCTATCGCCGCGCGACGCTTGTCCGCATAATCCTTGAGCGCCAACTGCAGGTCATCGTGGGCGCTCAGGCTATCGGCGAGCCCGATCGCGTCCGCCATCGCAAGAGTGGTGCCCGACCCGATCGAGAAATGTGTGGTGTGCGCCGCATCACCCATGAGTGCGATGTTGTCGTGATACCAGACGGTGTTGGTGATGCGCGTGAAATTAAGCCATGGAGTCTTGCCGAGATCGCGCATCGGGTTCATGAGCGAGTGGCCGTCGAGGTGATCTCGGAAGATTCCTTCCAACAGCTTGAGACTCTCGTCGGGACCGAGCTCGTCGAGGCCGAGTCCCCGCCAGGTGTCGGGAGAACACTCGACGATGAACGTAGTCGTGTCGGCGCTGTAAGGGTATGAGTAGAACCAGATCCAGCCCGCTGCCGTCTCTTCGAACGCGAACATGAAGGAGTCGAACATCCGGTGGGTGCCAAGCCAGATGTACTTATTCCGGCCTACCTCGGCGCCGGTCTGAAAATGGGCGCCGTGCAGTTTACGCACACGGCTGTTAGCGCCATCGCAGGCAATGATCAAGTCTGCGTCAGCGAGCTCGGACAGGTCGTTGACCTCACGCTGGAACTGAACATCCACCCCGAGATCGATCGCCCGCTGAGCCAGAATATCGAGTAGATGCTTGCGGCCGATGGCGAAACCATACCCGCCGAGGTGAGCTCGCTGCTTGCCGCGTACATGCACTTCCTGGTTGCCCCAGGAGGCGGGATTGTCGAATATTTGTCGCGCGCTCTCCGGATCGTTGCGGTAAAGGCTGTCGAGCAGACCGTCCGAAAACGTGACGCCCCAACCGTACGTCACCCCAGCCGGGTTGCGTTCGATGACAGTGATATCGTGATCGCGATTGCGTAGCTTCGCGGAGATGGCGAAGTACAGACCCGCAGGTCCGCCACCGACACACACGATTTTCATGCTTTCTCTTCCGCCTCCCTGATTTGACGGCGAGCGACTGCGTTGAGGAGCACTGCTTTACTACCGCGACGACTCGTTGGTGCCACGCCGTCGGGACCCCCGGAGCAGACTTTTTAGGTCGGCAAACAACCGGCGGCCCGTCGCGGAGCGCCACGCGACATCGTAGACTGTCCGCAGCGCCGCTGGCTTGATCATTTCTACCGGCGTGGGGTAGCGGAACGCGGTGCCCCCGAAAGTGACCTTCGGCTGATCGGCGGTCGGCACTGTGTCAGTGCTGCACTCGGTACCGTCCAGCAGCGCTGCCAGGGTTTCCGGACGGAGCCCGCCGAAATCGAACCAACGGTAGCCTTGCTGTTTCGCCCATTTGATCATTTCCCATCGGATGGCCGCTGGCACGCTGAGCCGCATCGCCTCGCCGGAGCGGTCGAAGCCGGACAGCCGACCGCGGACCATATCGCCACATCCGGTCATCAGATCAGCAGCGACTGGGACACCGTTGACCTCGCCGACGTACAGCACAGCATGGCCGGTGGCGGCCAGCTCCCGGTACAACGCCAGCATGTAGTCCAGCGGCAACGGGGTATAGCCCTGGTGTTGCGCCGAACTGGCCATCAGCCCAGCGAGGAGCGGAATGTCGCGTTCGTCTCCGACGCGGACCGTGACACCCCGGGACTCCCACCGATTGGTCCACGACTTGAGCCGTTTGCCGAACCTGTTGCGGATCTCCGCCAAGTCGGCGGTCAGATCGATCCGGATCGAGCCCTGCGGCGCGATGCCGGCCGACGACGGCCGGAATCCCCGGTGGCGTAGCTCATCGCTGGTGTCCTGGGAGCCTTCAGGCGGTTGGACGAACAGAATTCGCAGCCGCAGCTGGCCCACCGCCACGAGCGCATCGACCAGTGCGCGCTGGACGTCGGCGGCAGCCGCGGTGTCGGGTGCCACCAGTGGACCGTAAGGAAGGTAACCGATCACACCCAACACGGGCACCCGTCGGGTCAAGATCTGCGCCCCACCGACCAGTTCATCGCCGCGGTAGGCCAGCAGATACAGCGGAGTGAAGCCGACCCGGCCACGCAACCCCGCCCACACGGAGAGCTGTGTGACGTCGGTGCCCGGTGTGCGATCCACCAGCAGGTCCCACGCACGCAGCGCGTCGGGGCCGGGATCTTCGCGCACTACCACGTCGACGTGCCCGCCGGGACTGACGTCGTGGCTCGTCCACATGCCGGCTCGATCCTGTGGTGCTCGATCCCGTGGTGCTCGATCCTGTGACATCGGGCGTGCCGTCGCGTTCCGGGTCCCCATCCCCATCATCATGCCGACTCCGGGCCACGACCCGAGTGCTCTCACATCACTCACCCCCAGTAGTGAAGGAGCCAACCCCCTGCTGCTGTGCTTCGGCTCCCCGCCGACCCGATCACCCTCAGCTATGTTGTCGCCACCACCCGCTCCGCCGTTACTCGACGTTGCCTCGATAGGCCGCGAACGCTGCCGGTCGGCGCCGGTGAGTACAGCGCCGCACGCCGTGACCAACCGGGACGCATAATCCGGAGATGGACAGCGGAAACACGGCGTTCGTGCTTGTGTGCGCGGCGTTGGTGATGCTCATGACGCCGGGCCTGGCCTTCTTCTACGCCGGCATGGTGCGGGCTCGCAGCGCGCTCAACATGATGATGATGAGCATGGTGACGCTCGGCGTCGTCGGGCTGATCTGGGTGTTGTTCGGCTTCTCGCTGGCGTTCGGCGACTCCCACGGCGGGCTGATCGGCGGGTTCGGCTTCGTCGGCTTGCGGGTGCCCGGGGTGGTGGTCGGTAAAGGTGTTCCGCTGGCGGCCTTCGCGATGTTCGAGCTGATGTTCGCGATCATCACCGCGGCGCTGCTGTCCGGGGCGATCGCCGATCGGGCGCGGTTCTGGTCCTGGGCGGTGTTCATCGCGCTGTGGATGGTGGGGGTATACGTCCCGCTGGCTCACTGGATCTTCGCGTTCGACGGTTTCTCCGGGGCCCACGGCGGCTGGCTGGCTAACCGGCTGGGCGTGCTCGACTTCGCCGGGGGCACGGCGGTCGAGGTCAACTCCGGGATGTCCGCGCTCGCGCTGGCACTGGTCCTGGGCCGGCGCCAGGGTTGGCCGCGCGAGCCGATGCGCCCGCACAACTTGCCGGCCACGCTGCTCGGCGCCGGGTTGCTGTGGTTCGGCTGGTACGGCTTCAACGCGGGTTCGGCGCTCGCCGCGGGCGCGGTCGCGGCCAACGCGTTCCTCACCACCACCGTCGCGCCGGCGGCCGCGGTGCTCGCGTGGCTGGTCGTCGAACACCGCCTCGACGGCCGTCCCAGCAGCCTCGGCGCGGCGTCGGCTGCGGTCGCCGGGCTGGTCGGCATCACCCCGGCCTGCGGCTACGTCGACACGTTGGGCGCGATCGTCATCGGGCTGGCTTGCGGTGTGGTCTGCCAGCTCGCGATCCGCCTGAAGTACCGGCTGGGCTACGACGACTCGCTCGATGTGGTCGCCATCCACGGCGTCGGCGGAGCGGTCGGGCTGCTGCTGACCGGGCTGTTCGCGAGCACCGCAGTCAACTCCGCGGGCGCGAACGGGCTGTTCTACGGAGGCGGGAGCGGCCAGCTCGGCAGGCAGGCCGTCGGGGTGCTGGTGGCCGCCGGGTACGCGTTCGTGGTCACCTTCGGACTCGCCTGGCTGGTCCGTGCCACGATGGGGTTCCGGGTCGCCCCCGAGGTCGAGGCTGAGGGCATCGACGAAGCCGAGCACGCCGAGAGCGCGTACGAGTTCTCGCCGCTCACCACGACGGGCCGCGGCACGGTGCTGCCTTCCCACCCGGTGACGCACGAGGGGAGCACGACATGATGCTGGTGACCGCGATCGTCAAGACGTTCGCGCTGGGCGACGTCAAGGCTGCGCTGGAGCGCCTCGGCGTACTGGGGATGACGGTGAGTGAGGTGCAGGGCTACGGCCGGCAGAAGGGACACACCGAGGTCTACCGGGGCGCGGAATACAAGGTGGACTTCGTGCCCAAAATTCGGGTCGAGGTCGTGGTCGACGAGGCGCGGGTGGACAAGACCATCGAGGCGCTGGTCGAGGCGGCTCGGACCGGAAAGATCGGGGACGGGAAGATCTGGGTCACTCCGGTGGCGACCGTGGTCCGGGTGCGAACCGGGGAGCGCGGTCTCGACGCCCTGTGACGCGCTGAATGCGCAGAAAGCGGAAAGCGGTCAGAAGGTGATCGCCTGGGCAGGGTCGGACAGCAGGGTGCCGATGTGGGCTAGGAACTGGGAGCCTTGTTGGCCGTCTACCACGCGGTGGTCTACGGACAGCGCTAGTTGGCAGACTTTGCGGGCCACCACGGCACCGTTCACCACCCAGGGCATGTCGTGGATGGTGCCCAGCGCGAGGATCGCCGACTCGCCCGGGTTGAGGATCGGCGTGCCGGTGTCGATCCCGAAGACGCCGATGTTGGTGATGGTGATCGTCCCGCCGAGCATGTCACCCGGAGCGGTGCGTCCCTCCCGAGCCGATACCGCCAGCTCGTCCAGCGCGACGGCGAGTTCGCGCAGTGGCATCCGGTCGGCGTTGCGGATCTTGGGCACCACCAGCCCGCGCGGCGTGGCGGCGGCGATCCCGAGGTGCACGTAGTCGAAGTAGACGATCTCGCCGGTGGCCTCGTCCCAGCTGGCGTTGACCTCCGGGGTTCGCCGCGACGCGAGGCACACCGCTCGGGCGGCGAACGCCAGCGGGGACAGCTTGATGCCCCGGAACTGTGGTTGTGCCGCCAACCGGGCCCGCAGCTCCATCATCGGCGTGACGTCCACGGTGAGGAACATCGTGACGTGCGGCGCGGTGAACGCCGAGGTCACCACCGCCGCCGCGGTGGCCTTGCGTACGCCGCGGACGGTCTCCCGTCGTTGCCCAGAAACGGACCCAGCGCCAGGCTCAGTGCCGGCCCCAAGGCCGGACCACCCAGCGGAGCCGGACCACCCAGCGGAGCCGGCACCGCCATTGTCGACGACCTGGGCGGCGCGCTCCACGTCCTCCCGGGTGATCACCCCACCGGCTGCCGAACCGGACACTGTCCGCAGGTCGATCCCCAGCTCCTTGGCCAGCTTGCGCACCGGTGGTTTGGCCAGCGGCACCATTCCGGGTCCGGCAGCAGCGGGCGGCGAGACGGGCGTGGCGCTGCGGGGCCGGCGGGCCACGGTCGCGGTTCGCGGGCCATAACCGACCAGGGTCGTGATCCGCCCGCTGGGGCCTTCCTCGCCGATCGCACCCGCCGGGGCCGGTCCGATCGCACCCGCCGGTTCGGCGCCAGTTTCGATGGCGATGATCGGGGTGCCGACGGCTACCGTGGCACCAGGTTCGACGAACAGCTGGCTGACCACCCCGGCGTAGGGGCTGGGCAGCTCGACGGCTGCCTTGGCGGTCTCGATGTCGACGATGATCTGGTTGACGGTGACGGTGTCCCCGGGTGCGACGTGCCAACTGAGGATCTCCGCCTCAGTGAGGCCTTCACCGACGTCGGGCAGCGCGAAGATGCTGGCCATCGCGGTCAATACGCCAGCACGCGGTCGACGGCGTCGAGCACCCGGTCCAGGTCGGGCAAGTAGTCCTCCTCGCACTTCGCGGGTGGGTACGGCGTGTCGAATCCGGTCACCCGCAGTACCGGCGCCGCCAGCGAGTAGAAGCATTCCTGGGATACCCGAGCGGCCACTTCAGAGGTCAGCGAGACCTCGCTGGGCGCCTCGGACACGCAGATCAACCGCCCGGTGCGGCGCACCGAATCGAACACCGGAACCAGGTCCAGCGGGGACAACGTGCGCAGGTCGATCACCTCGAGGGTGTGGCCGTCCTGCTCAGCGACGGTCGCGGCATCCAGCACGGTGCGCACCGTCGGCCCGTAGGTCACGACCGTCGCGGTCGTCCCGGTGCGCAGCACCCGGGAGCGAAACAGCGGCAGCGGCGGCGTCGCGAGATCCAGCGGTGCCTTGTCCCAGTACCGCCGCTTGGGCTCGAAGAAGATCACCGGATCGTCGCAGGCGATCGCCTGCTGGATCATCCAGTAGGCGTCGACCGGGTTGGCGCACGCGACGACCTTCAGCCCAGGGGTGTGCGCGAAATAGGACTCCGGGGACTCCGAATGGTGCTCCACGGCGCCGATACCCCCGCCATGCGGGATGCGCACCACCACCGGCATCGGCAGCTTGCCCTGCGAGCGGTAGTGCAGCTTGGCGAGCTGGGAGACGATCTGGTCGAAGCCAGGAAAGACAAATCCATCAAATTGGATCTCGCAGACCGGACGGTAGCCTCGGACCGCGAGCCCGACCGCCGTGCCGATGATTCCGGACTCGCCCAGCGGGGTATCGAAGACTCGCTGCTCGCCGAAGTCCTTCTGCAGCCCATCGGTGATCCGGAAGACACCGCCGAGCCGGCCGACGTCCTCACCCATCACCAGGACCTTGCGGTCGGCCTCCATCGCGGCCCGCAGGCCCTGGTTGAGGCCCTTAGCCAAGGTGATCGTCTGCGGCACGTCGGTGCCGGCCATCAGGAAGCACCGCCGACGTCAGTGAACGACGCGTGGTAAGCCAGGTAATCGTCACGCTCGGCGTCGATCGTAGGCGTCGGTTCGGCGTAGACCTTCGAGAAGATCCGCTCCGGGCCGGGGGCGGGCATCGAAATACAGTAGTTGCGCAGCCGAACGGCCAGCTCGTCGGCCTCGGCTGCCAAGCCGTCGAAGAACTCCGACTCCGCGAGCCCCTCCCGCACCAGGTGTACCCGCACCCGCTCAAGAGGATCTTTGAGCTTCCATTCCTCCAGCTCGCCGGCGACCTGGTAACGGGTGTAATCGTCGGAGGTGGTGTGCGCGTCCATCCGGTACGTGCAGGCCTCGATCAAGATCGGGCCATTGCCGGTGCGGCACTCGCGCAGCGCCCAGCGGGTGACGGCCAGGGTGGCCAGCACGTCGTTGCCGTCTACCCGGATCCCGGGAAAGCCGTAGCCGCGGGCCCGTTGATACAGCGGTACCCGGGTCTGGCGATCCAGCGATGCGGAGATCGCCCACTGGTTGTTCTGGCAGAAGAACACCACCGGCGCGTCGTAGACGGCGGCCCAGACGAAGCCCTCGTGCACGTCGCCCTGAGAGGTGGCGCCGTCGCCGAAAAAGCAGATCGTGGCCTCCGCGTTCTGCGCGTCGCCGATCTTTCCGTCCAGTCGCTGTCCCATTGCGTACCCGGTGGCGTGCAGGCACTGGTTGGGGATCACGATGGTGTAGAGCTGGAAGCCGGTGCCGATCGGATCCCACGAGCCTTGATCGATGCCGCGGAAGATGCCGAAGATCTCGGTGGGATCCACCCCACGACACCACGCGACGCCGTGCTCGCGGTAGGACGGGAAGGCCATGTCCTGCGGGGCCATCGCGCGACCAGCACCGATCTGGGCGGCCTCCTGGCCCAGCAGCGGCGCCCACAGCCCGAGCTCGCCTTGGCGCTGCAGCGCTTTGGCCTCCCGATCGGCCCGGCGGACCAGCACCATGTCGCGATACAGCGACTGCAGCTCCGCCGGGGAGATCTCCAAGTCGAACTGCGGATGGGAGACCCGCTGCCCCTCGGGGGTCAACAGCTGGACCAGGTCCTCACCCTCGCTGGTAGCGCGTAGTCCCGCGATCACCTGCTCCGGCGTGTGCGAACCGTCGATGTCCATCGAGGTACCGACGAGGGAATCCGGTAACCCAACGGGCCCCGCGACGGGTACCGGGCTGGAGTGAGACGGGGGGGGATTGCGGGATGGCATCGGGCATCTCCTTCACCCGCAATCCTGGCACGGGTATTCGCGATCGTCACACAGTACGGACCTGGGGTGGCGGCGGCGCAGGGTCCTGGCGCCTCTTGTGCAAGAGGACTCCCGTGGCGCCGAATAGGCCGTCCAGTACTTGCTTCGCTCGGTAGAGGTCCGCGTTGATCTCCTCGCGCAACCTGGACAGTTGATGCACCTCGTGCGCGCTGGACTGTTCCCGCGCCCGCGCGGCGTCGGTCGCCGCTGCGACCAGCCGCTGCGCCTGCGCGTTGGCCTGCGCCACGAGCTGCTCCGCCTCAGCCTTAGCCTGCGCGATGAGCTGCTCCGCCTCGGCGTGGGCCGCAGCGCCCACCTCGTCGGCGTCGGCGCGCGCTGCGGTGAACAACTGGTCCGCTTGCTGCGTGACCGCCGTGCGGATCTGGTCGGCCTCGGCCCGCGCCTGCGCCCGGAGCTGTTCGCATTCCCGGTTCACTTCTTGGCGAGCCTGCTCCAGCTCCTGGCGGGCACTGTCGAGCTCAGACCACCGCTGCTGCAGTGCGCTGTCCTGCTCGGCGGCGTGCGCGCGGGCCTGCTCGACCAGCGCCAGCGCTGCTGCGTCGGCCTGGCTGCGGACTTCCCGCGCCTCGTCCTCGGCCAGCTTGAGGATCTTCTCGACCCGCGCTCCGAAGTTCGAGTCGCCCAATGGTTCGCCCGCGGGTGTCGAGCGCGTCTCGCTCAGCGCATCCTCCAGCAGCGCGGCCCGCTCGCTGGCCGCCCGCAGCGCGTTGTCCGCGACGGTCAGCTCAGCACCGAGAAACCGCAACCGCTCGTCCACCTGCCGCTTGTCGTAGCCCCGCAGCACGACGTCGAAAGCTGCGTCCTTGAAGTCCTTGCGGTCCAAGCGGTCCATGCATACCTCCCCGACGGTGGTGAGGCATTTTTACACTTGATCACAAAAAGGCAACCATCAGGTTCGACAATCGCCCGCAACTACCGTGGCCCGGGCACGGCTATCCTCGCGGCAAACGCCCGCGGGCACTGACCCACAGGAGACCAACGGTGAGCTACCAGGGGCCGGCGTGGCGCCCAACCCAACGCTTGCCCGTCGCGCGCATGCCTGCGGCCCCGCCACCAGTCTCGCGCCGTCCGCCGCTTCGTCGTCCCGCTCCACGCCGGCGCCCCGGGCGCATCGTGGCAGCCATCCTCGGTGTGCTGGCCCTGGTGGTCATCGGCTTCGCCGGCTACGTCGACCGGGCGATGCAACGCACCGACGCACTCGCCGACTACCCGGGGCGGATCGCGGGCACTGCGGGCACCAACTGGCTGATCGTCGGATCGGACAGCCGGGCCGGCCTGACCCCGGACCAGGAGTCCAGGCTGACTACCGGCGACGAGGCGGCGGCGGGTGGTGGGCGCACGGACACGATCATGTTGATGCACATCCCCGCACTCACCGGTAACGGCCAGCTCACGCTGGTAAGCCTGCCCCGGGACTCCTCGGTCCCGCTCGCCGGCCACGGTCGCGTCAAGCTCAACGCCACTTTCTCCTTGGGTGGGCCCACCCTGTTGGTGCAGACGGTGGAGAACGTCACCGGGGTGCACGTGGACCACTATGCCGAGATCGGTTTCGCCGGTTTCGCCGGTCTTGTCGACGACGTCGGCGGCGTACAGATGTGTCCCACCGACCCGATCTCCGACCCGCTGGCCGGGCTGAACATCCCGGCCGGCTGCCAGGTACTGGATGGACCGCAGGCACTGGGGTACGTGCGGACCCGGCACACGCCACGGGGGGATCTGGACCGCGTGGTCCACCAGCGGGAGTTCCTCAGTGCGCTGATCGCCCGCGCCAGCAGCCCGGCGGTGCTGCTCAATCCCTTCCACACAGTGCCGCTGGCTATCGACGCACCCAAAACGATCACCGTCGACAACGGCGACCACGTCTGGGATCTGGCCAGGTTGGGTTGGGCGATGCGTTCGTTGTCCAGCGGTAATGCGGTGACTGAGACGGTCCCGATCGCCGGTTTCGGGCCGGTGACCGACGGCACCTCCGGCGTCCTGTGGGACCGCGAGGCGGCCGGCCGGCTGTTCAGCGGGCTGGCCCAGAACTAGCCTGCGGTGACGCCGCCGATAAGAAATCCGGAGGGTCGGCCGGCGCGAGAACGGCGATTCCCACGCCCTGCGCTTCGATAGCAAGTCGATGATCGTAAGTGACGAATGTCAGTGTGGAGGGAGCGAACTCCGCGGCTGAGGCGAGGTGGATGGCGTCCAATGTTCTGATCATCGGAGCGGGAAAGACGCCGGCCCGGTGCAGGATCGTGTCGTCGATCGCGATCTGGCCGATCGCGTCGAGCACCGCAGTCGCCTGCGCCAACTCCGCTTCGAAAGCCACAGGATCGATCAGTGCACCAGAGTCGGTGTGGTTGTTGCGCCGTACCGCCCGGAACACCTCCGCGCGTGCCAGCGCTGAGGTGACCAGCAGCATGTCGGCGCGCTGGTCGATCCAGGATTGCAGCGCCTCTGAGGAATCCTCGGCTCGGACAAGCTTGACGATCGCCGACGAGTCGAGGTAGATCACCCGTCATCCGCGCGGCGCTGATCATCGAGGGTATGGCCCAGCGGTACGGTGTTGATGCGGCGGGGCAGTGGGCGGTGACCCGCGAGGCCGCCGAGGCGCCCGAGGCGTAGCCGTCCCTGTGCGTGAAGTTCCTCGGCCCGTTGCTCGGACGGCGTCGCCGGGACCAGCCATCCGACCAGGCGTCCGCCGCTGGTGACGCGTCCGATTGCGCCGACGCTGGCGAGCTCGGAAATCACACTTCCAGCGTTGCGGAGCTCGCGGATACGCACCTCACGTTCGGGTCGGCGGGGGCTTGGCACCGGAGACGGCTCGGGCGCTGGGTGCGCAGCCTCGTCAGGCATGTCAGTCATAATAGCACCCTGTCTGTCAGTTGAGCCTCGCTGTCGGTCGACGCGCTGTGTTCAACAATGGTCGATGAAGTGTGGATGCCCGACTGGACAGGTGCCCGAATAGTGGTCAAAGCCCCAGTCGAAGCTGGGCTTGAGGTTCCAGTGATCTTCGCAGAACGAGCGATCGCAGTCCGGGCAGTAGAACGGGATCCACGTGCGATCCAGCGCGTATAGCGCGGCCGCGTCAACGGCTTCGACCGCAAGGATGGTCGCGGCCAGGTCGGGAATCCGACTGGCGAAACTCGTGTATGGCAGGAAACCGATGATCCGGATTGTGCCCTGGGCGTCGGGGAAGACGCGGTAGATGATGTCCTGCTCGTCATTGATGTACAGCTGCCCGCGCCGGCTCACCTCGACGATCGCCGCCGCGCGCAGACAGCCTTCGTGCTGACACGGGAAGGGGATGCGTAGCCGTGCCGGATCGTCCACGTAGACCAGTGTCGCAAGCGGGCTCGATACCCAGGAATCAGAGGTGGGCGAGGGTGCGCTGGCGTACCCATGGCCAGGTGATCAGTGCCCAGGCCGCGGCTCCGACGACCAGCTCGGAGAGCAGGTACCACGGCCACGGCCCCAACACGTCCAACAGGGACCTGACCACTGGCTTGGTATTGAGAAAGCCGTAGTTGGTGCCGGCGAGCTGGTTGACCACGAACATCATCGCCCCCCAGCTGATGGTGCCCAGGACCGCGATCCGGTAGCTGCGCCAGTCTGGCCGCATCCCCACCCCCCAGGTCAGATAGATCGCCGTCCACAGCACCAAGCTGTGTATGCCGAAGAACGACAGGAACTGAAATGACGGGAAATCTGGACCCGTCAACTCGGGACTGGCGAAGGCTTGCGAGGTAAGCGTCAGGCCCCAGAAGTAGGTCAGCGCGAACGCCGTCGAGGAGTACGACCACAAAGCCCACACCGAGGCCATCGCTGCCAGGTCACACAGTTGCAACGGCAGCAAGTACTTGATCTCCCCATGGGCCGGCAGCAGCCAGTAGAGCTCTGCCGGTATCAGGAACCCGGCAAACACCAGCGCCAAGGAGCGGCTCAACCACCGCTCGATGAGCGTGCCGCGATACTGCCGACCAACGGCTACGAGCGCCGCTGCGACCACGACGAGCACCGCGATCACTATGCAGTGCGACAGTCCGAAAGCCGCGAACTGGCGCACCGCCAGCAGCGGTTCCACGCCCGCGAGCGTAGCGAGCCGCAACATGTCGCGACACGGAGCTAACGAACCGAATCGCGCCGGCGATTACGTATAGTGGTGCACCCGTCACCCGGTGCGCAGCACACCTTCTCGATCGGTTCGTCCGCGTGGTACGGCAGGAAGGAAGAGTTCACGATGTTGGGACGTTTCGGAGCGTGCCTCGCGGCGATGTCGTCGCTGCTCGTCGTCGCCACCCTGCCGAGCACGGCAGCCGCGCAGGACGACCCGCAGCCGCAAGGCCTCGGTCATTACACCATCAACTTGACCCCCGAGGAGGTCACCGGCGGCGGTGAGCACGGCGCGAGCGGCTCAGCCCGGGTCGACCTTGACGCCGCCCACCAGAAAGTCTGCTACGCCCTGTCGTGGAAGGACCTCCACAATGCCGTCACCATGGCGCATATTCACCACGCCCCGCGAGGCAAGGACGGTCCGCCTCCGATTACGTTCTTCGAAAAGCAGCAATTCCCCGGGACGGGAAGTACAGCCTCGGGCTGCTCATCGAGCACCCGCGACACGATTCAGGCCGTCATTGACCATCCAGCCGACTACTACGTCATCATCCACACGGACAAGTTCCCCGAGGGCGCGATCCGCGGCCAACTCGGCTAGTGCAGCCGCCGGCTGCTCGAGCCGGGATACTGCACTAACAAGGTGATGGTGTGGTGGGAGGTCTGAACGTGGGTCCAGAGATGCCGGCTGTGCTGCACCGGGCCCTGGAGAAGGCGATCGCGCTTGCGCAGTCGCCGGTCGCCGGCTACGTTGCCCGGCTGCGTCGGGCACGACCCCTGGCGACCCCGGCCGAGATCATCGCTCTGCTGGAGAAGCAGTACCTCGCGGCGGTCACCGGCACCGGAGCCGCCGTGGGCGGTGCTGCGGTCGCGCCGGGGGTTGGGACCGTCGCCGCGCTGGCGCTCACCGGCGGTGAGACGGCATTGTTCCTCGAGACCACGACGCTGCTCGCGTTGGCCGTCGCTGAGGTGCACGGGATCCGGGTCGAGGAGGTCGAGCGACGGCGGACGCTGGTGCTCGCCGTCGCGCTCGGTGACAACGGCGCCATGCTGGTCGAGAAGATGGCTGGGCGTGGTGGTCAGCAATGGGGGGCGCTGCTGCCCGACGCGATCCCGATGTCCTCCATCACCGCGATCAACAAGACGCTGGGTCGCTGGTTCTTGAACAGATACGGGCGCAAGCAGGGTGTGCTGGCACTCGGCCGGATCGCACCGTTCGGCATCGGAGTGGCGATAGGGACCGCCGGCAACCGGGCCTTCGGTCGCGTAGTGGTCGAGACCAGCCGGCGCGTCTTCGGCCCCCCACCGGCGCACTTCCCGGACGGCAGCACCGTCACGATCATCGAGGGCACCGTCGACTGAAACCTGCGCGCCGTTGACGGTCGCAGCGTGCTCTAGCTCGGCGCCAGGCGGACGCCAGAGGTATCGGGGCATCGAAAAATCGATCTTCTCGGGCGATTTGCCGCGATCAGCAGAGATCGACAT
>DASUII010000149.1:0-4880 GCA_036279835.1 Pseudonocardiaceae bacterium | reverse complement strand
CAACGCCTACCGGGACAAGCTCGCCGGTGCCGGTCTGGTGATCAGCGGGACGTCGCCGGACGGCCACCTGGTCGAGTTCATCGAGCTGCCGCAGCGTTGCCACCCGTTTTTTGTCGGTACCCAGGCCCATCCCGAACTCATTAGCCGTCCCACCCGGCCACATCCGCTGTTCGTCGCGTTTGTCGCGGCAGCGCTGAACTACCGGGCCGCGGAACGGTTGCCCGTCGAGCTGCCATCGGCGCTGCGGTGAGCCCACCGCACGAGTTCGCCGTATCCGACAGCCAGACCCTGCACGTCGGCCGGGTCCTGGCGGTGCGGCTGGACCAGGTGGTGATGCCAGGTGGGGGGGTGGCCCGGCGCGAGATTGTGGAACATCCTGGGGCGGTGGCGATCCTGCCACTGCACGACGATGCCACGGTGGTGATGATTGACCAGTACCGGCACGCGGTGGGGCGCCGGCTGCGAGAATTGCCCGCCGGACTGCTCGACACCGCCGCGGAGGATCCGGTCAGTACTGCCCGCCGAGAGCTGGTGGAGGAGGTCGGCTGCACCGCGCAAGACTGGTCGGTGCTCGTTGATGTGGTGTCCTCGCCCGGGTTCAGCGATGAGGCAGTGCGGGTTTTCCTGGCCCGCGGGCTGACCGAGATAGGCCGTCCCGCCGGTGATGACGATGAGGAGGCTGATTTGTCGGTGGTGCGGGTGCCGCTGGCCGACGCGGTGCGCCAGGTGCTGGCCGGTGACATCGTCAACGCGTCGACGGTTGCCGGGTTGCTCGCCGCGCAGGCTGTACTGGCGGGAACCGCCCAGCCGCGACCGGTCGATGCGTCGTGGCCAGACCGCCCGACCCGCTTCGCCGATCGAGTAGGTACGCCGAGGTGAAGATCGGTGTTCCGCGAGAACTGAAGGTCCACGAGTACCGGGTCGCCCTCACGCCTGCTGGGGTACACGAGTTGACTCGCCGCGGGCATGACGTGCTGATCGAACGCAACGCCGGGGTCGGCTGCGCATTTCCCGACGAGGTTTATCTGGCCGCGGGTGCTCGCATTGTGGGCCAGGCCGACGATGTGTGGGCCGAGGCTGAGCTGGTGCTCAAGGTCAAGGAGCCGGTGGCGCCGGAGTATCACCGGATGCGCAAGGACCAGATCCTGTTCACCTACTTGCATCTGGCCGCGTCGGCGGACTGCACGACTGCGCTGATCGACGCCGGGATCGACGCGATCGCCTACGAGACCGTGCAGCTGCCGGACGGTTCACTGCCCCTGCTGGCCCCGATGAGCGAGGTCGCCGGGCGAATGGCCCCGCAGGTGGGGGCGCACTGCTTGGAACGCATGCAGGGTGGCCGCGGGGTGCTGCTCGGCGGTGTGTCCGGGGTGCCGGCCGGCAAAGTGGCGGTGCTCGGGGCCGGGGTGTCCGGGATGAACGCGGCCACCATCGCGCTGGGCCTGCAGGCCGAGGTGGTGGTGCTGGATACCAACATCAACCGGCTGCGGGAGATCGACTTCGGGTACCGGGGCCACCTGCAGACCATCGCCTCGAACGCGTATGAGGTGGACAAGGCGTGCCTATGGGCGGACCTGGTGATCGGTGCCGTCCTGGTGCCCGGCGCCAAGACGCCCACCTTGGTCAGCCATGACCTGGTCAGCCGGATGCGCCCGGGATCGGTTTTGGTGGATATCGCGATCGACCAAGGTGGCTGCTTCGCTGACTCGCGACCCACGACGCACGCCGACCCCACTTTCACCGTGGGCAACTCGGTGTTCTACTGCGTGGCCAACATGCCCGGCGCGGTGCCGCACACCTCCACCTATGCGCTGACCAATGTCACCCTGCCCTACATCTGCGCGCTGGCCGACAAGGGACTGCGCCACGCCGTGCTGGATGACCCGGCGCTGGCCCGGGGGGTCAACGTGGCGGGGGGCGCGGTGGTATCCGCCGAGGTCGCCCACGCGCACGGTCTCGAGCACCTACCCCTGACCGAGGCACTCGGGTGAGTGCTGGACCGCCCAAGTCTGCGCCAAATGGAACCTTTTGGCGGATCCCCACCGGGTCCGACCTGTCACAAGGTTCCACTTGGCGGGTACAGACCCTGCCTCCAGCGTTGGCTGGGGTGATTTCTGATTATCTTGATCACCTTGCGGTGGAACGTGGGACGTCATCGAACACGCTGGATTCCTATGCCCGGGATTTGCGCCGCTACGGCGCGCATCTGGCGTCGACCGGGGTCGCGGGGCTCGCCGGGGTGCGCGAGGAGCAGGTCACCGGGTTCCTCGCCGCGCTGCGTGAGGGAGCCGGTGAGTACCGGCCGCTGGCGCCGTCCTCAGCTGCTCGGGCGCTGGTCGCGGCACGCGGGCTGCACCGGTTCGCCCTTCGCGAGGGATTGGTGGCAGCCGACGTCACAGCCGAAGTGCACCCCCCGCGGCCGCCGAAACGGTTGCCCAAGGCCCTCGGGGTGGATGAGGTGCTGCGGTTGCTCGAGGTGTACCCCGCAGACGGTGGCCCTCGTTGTCTGCGTGACCGTGCGCTGCTGGAGTTTCTCTACTCCACCGGCGCACGGATCTCCGAAGCAGTTGGGCTGGACCGCGACGACGTCGACGGCCCGGCCCGCACCGTGCTGCTGCGGGGCAAGGGCGGCAAGCAGCGGCTGGTGCCGGTGGGCCGGCCGGCGCTGGCCGCCTTGGATGCCTACCTGGTCCGCGGCCGCCCCACCTTCGCCGCCCGCGGGCGGGGCCTGCCTGCAGTCTTTCTCAACGCCCGGGGTGCCCGGTTGTCCCGGCAGAGCGCCTGGGCGGTGCTCCGGGATGCCGCGGCGCGCACCGAGATCGCCGATGCGGTGTCGCCGCACACCCTGCGGCACTCGTTTGCGACGCACCTGCTGGAGGGTGGCGCGGACGTGCGGGTGGTGCAGGAACTGCTCGGGCATGCCTCGGTGACCACGACGCAGGTCTACACGCTGGTGACGGTGGACAACCTGCGTGAGGTCTATGCGACTGCCCATCCACGGGCCAGGGGCTAGGCTCCCCGGAAATCGCACCGCGTGGGGAAGGGGATCGGGTTTCATGTCGACTTGGGCATCCGCGCAACAGCCGCTGGTTGCCTCCACCGCGCCGATCTCCTCCGACGATGGGGCTCCCGGCGACGGGATCGAACCCATTGGGCGCCGGCGGCGCGCGGTGCCGCAGCCACCCCCGCTGGACCGGCACGGCCCGGCTCGGGTGTTGGCGATCTGCAACCAGAAGGGCGGCGTCGGCAAGACCACTTCGACGATCAACCTGGGGGCCGCACTCACCGAGTACGGCCGCCGGGTACTGCTGGTCGACTTCGATCCGCAAGGCGCTTTGTCGGTCGGGCTCGGGATGGCGTCACACCACCTTGACCGCACCATCTACAACCTGATCATGGAGCAGGGCGTCTCGGTGGACGAGGTGGTCCGGCCGACGTCGGTGCCGGGGATGGACTTGCTGCCCAGCAACATCGACCTGTCTGCCGCAGAAGTGCAACTGGTGACCGAGGTGGGTCGGGAACAGGCGCTGGGTCGCACTCTGCGGCCGCTGCGGCCGCACTACGACTTCATCCTGGTGGACTGCCAGCCATCGTTGGGTCTGCTCACCATCAATGCGCTGGCGTGTGCCGACGGAGTGTTGATCCCCTTGGAATGTGAGTTCTTCAGCCTGCGTGGGGTGGCGCTGCTGATGGACACCATCGACAAGGTGCGTGACCGCCTCAACCCAGATCTGACCATCACAGGCATCCTCGCCACAATGTACGACCCGCGCACCCTGCACGCCCGGGAGGTGATGGCCCGAGTGGTGGAGGCTTTCGGGGACACCGTGTTCGACGCCGTGATCAGCCGAACGGTCCGCTTCCCAGAGACCACCGTTGCCGGCGAGCCGATCACCCGGTGGGCACCGAAATCCGCTGGTGCCAACGCCTACCGCACCCTGGCCCGCGAGGTGATCGCGCGATGACGGTGTCAGCCGCCCCTGCTGCATCCAGTCGTTTCACGGTGCGGCTGCACAACTTCGAGGGCCCGTTCGACCTGTTGCTGCAGCTCATCTCGCAGCATCAGATGGACGTGACCGAGGTGGCCCTGCACCAGGTGACCGACGAGTTCATCGCCCACCTGCGAGTTCTGGGCGAGTCTTTCGACCTCGACGAGACCACCGAGTTCCTGGTCGTCGCGGCGACGCTGCTGGACCTCAAGGCGGCCCGCTTGTTGCCGTCGGCCGAGGTCGAGGACGAAGCGGACCTCGCGTTGCTGGAGGCGCGGGATCTGCTGTTCGCCCGGTTGTTGCAGTACCGGGCCTACAAGCAGGTCGCCGCGCTGTTCACTGAGCTCGAAGCGGCGGCGATGCGCCGTTATCCGAGGTCAGTGGCGCTTGAGGAGCGGTTTGCCGGTTTGCTGCCCGAGGTTTTGCTCGGTGTTGACGCTGCTCGGTTCGCCGAGACCGCGGCTGCGGTGTTCGGGCCGAAACCGCCACCACCGACAGTGTCGCTGGAGCATCTACACACTCCGCAGGTGTCGGTGCGCGAGCACGCGGCCGTGCTCCGTGGCAGGCTGGAGCGCGAAGGTCAGGCGAGCTTCCGCAGTTTGGTCGCCGACTGTGGGCACACCAGAGAGGTGGTCGCCCGCTTCCTGGCGTTGCTGGATCTGTACCGTGCCGCAGTGGTGGTCTTCGACCAGGTCGATCCGTTGGGTGAGCTGTGTGTCCGGTGGACGGGCAATGCGCAGGCGTCCGCCCCGGTCACCGACCTGGACGAGGAAACGGATAACGATGGGCAAGATGACGAGGATTACCGGTGAATGAAACCGCGCTGATGGAACCATCCGCCGCGACCGATGCCCTGCCGCCGCTGCGCGGCGACGATGAGCTCGACGCTGC
>DASUII010000148.1:0-52390 GCA_036279835.1 Pseudonocardiaceae bacterium | reverse complement strand
CAGCGACGGCCGAGTGATCCCGCTGGTGCGCCGGGCGATAGTGGCCGGTGCCGCGCCGGGCACTAAGCGGGTAGTTCAACGGCTGGCGCTCGCTGCGCACCTCGAACGTGGCCGGCCGGTGCTCGGCCTGGCACACCAGCTGGTCGACGCAGGTGCCCGCGGCAGCGACCTCGCAGCGGTTTTCGAAGCAGCCGCTGACGCCGCCATGGCCGAACCGTCCGGGTCAGGCGCTGCGGCGCAGGCTGCCCAGCTCTACGCCCAGGCCCTCGCCGCCGGTGCCGACCCTGCGTCGTTGGCGCCCCGGCGGGCCGAGGCATCGGCTCTGGCCGGTGATCTGGATAAGGCGCTGCGCCTTGCGGATCAGGCATTGTCCGATCCTTCGTGTGGTGACCTCGGCAGAGCCGGCAACGTCGCAGCCGCTGTCCTGGCCCAGCGCGGTCTGCTGGCTCGCAGCGCCGAGGTCTACCGCTGGGTCGGCCCCGCCCGGTTGGGGTCGGCGGCGCCATTGGCGGCGCTGGCGCTGCTGGGTACCGGGTCGCTGGCCGAGGCTCGGGACGTGATGGCGGCTTCTGCCGGTGACCGGCCACCGACGCTGGTAGCTGGGGCGGAGTCGCTGATGGCCGCCGGAGTGCTCGAGTCGGTACTCGGTTCACCGGAAACCGCCCCCACGACGGCCCCGACGATGGCCCTGTCCACATTGACCCGAGCCGCCGCGTTGCTCGAACCGGGCGGACGCGCCGCGCTGCTTCCAGACACTCCGGCGGCGCTGGCGGCGATCGTGGCGCTGCATTGTGGCGAGCTCGACGTCGCCGTCTCGGTCCTGGAGCGGGCGCTGTCCAGCGGCGCCGGCGGGTTGTTCGCGCGAGCCCGCCACCAGCTGCTGCTGGCGTGGACCGCGATGATCCGTGGCGACATCGCGTTGGCCAGGCGATGGCTGGCCCGCACAATCCCGGACTCAGGCGCCCTCGAGCCACGGGAGGAGTTGTTCGCCGCTGCGCTAGCAGTCGGTCTAGCCCGGCGCGAGAGCGACATTCCCACTTTGCAGACAGCATGGGCGGCGGCGCGAGAGGCGATCGTGCGGCATCCGGCCGACCTGTTCGCCCTGTTGCCACTGGGTGAGCTGGCCGTGGCCGCGGCCAGGCTACGAGACTTCGACCGGGTGGCGCCGCATCTAACCCAGGCTTGGGCCCTGCTGGAGCGGCTCGGTGACCCGCCGCTGTGGTCGGCACCGCTGCACTGGTACGGCATGCACGCCGCGATGCTGCGAGGGTTGCCCAGCGCGGCCGAGCCGCACCGGGCGGCCTTGGTACGGGCAGCGAAGAACAACCACTACGCCGCCGTGCTCGCTGCCGCGGGACGCGCCTGGATGCAGGTGTTGGCCGGGCAGTTCGACCCCACGGAGGTGGAGGCCGCAGCGCGCGGATTGCAGACGATCGGGCAGGCCAACGATGGTTCCCGGCTCGTTGGGCAGGCCGCGATCCGCACTACCGACCGCAAGGTCATGGTCGCGCTGCTGGGATGTGCTCGCGCGCTGCAGGCCACCGGTCCCGGCGCGGCCAGCGCGGCACCAGAGGATGCGCCGGCCGATTCACCCGAGCCGGTAGCCGTCCCCCGGCGGCCCGCCGCACCAGCCGGCGCGCCCATGCTGAGCGACCGCGAGCGCGAAGTCGCCGAACTCGTCCTGACCGGACTGACCTACCGCCAGATCGGGGAACGACTGTTCATCTCGGCCAAGACCGTCGAGCACCACGTGGCCCGGATGCGTCAGCGCTTGGACGTGACCAGCCGCGACGAGTTGTTCTCCCAACTCAAAGCGCTAGTCAGCTAGGCCTGGTCCGCCCCCAGCGCTGCCGGCTGGTAGAGGGTGGTGCGTTGGGTCAGGGGTCTACCGAGTGGTTCTACGATCGCGCGGAATCCGGCCTCATCGAGGCTCTGCCCGTGGCTGGCGCCGGCCGCACGGCTGATGTTCTCGTCCATCAGCGTGCCACCCAGGTCGTCAACGCCGGCCTGCAGCAATTGGCGAACGCCGGAGACGCCGAGCTTGACCCAGGACGCCTGCACGTGGTTGATCAAGCCGTGCAAGGCGATCCGGGCTACCGCATGCACCAGCAGAACCTCTCGCCACGTCGGTCCTCGCCGGGCCGCCCGCTTGAGGTACATCGGGGTCGCCATGTGCACGAAGGGCAGCCCTACGAACTCGGTGAACCCGCCGGTCTGCGCCTGCAGTTCACGAGCTCGCAGCAAGTGACGGGCCCAGTGCACCGGTTGCTCGATGGCCCCGAACATCATCGTGACGTTGGAGCGAAGCCCCACTGAGTGCGCCACCCGGTGCGCCTCCAGCCACTCCGCAGTAGTGATCTTGTCAGGGCACAACACCGCGCGGACCTCATCGTCGAGGATCTCCGCGGCGGTCCCGGGCAGCGAGCGCAGGCCCGCCTCGCGCAACCTGGTCAGGTAGGCAGCGAGCGGCTCGCACAGCCGCCGGGCGCCTTCGGTGACCTCCAGCGCGGTGAAGCCGTGGATATGGATTCCGGGGGCCGCCTCGTGGATCGTCCGACAGACCGTGACGTAGTAGTCACCGTCGAAGCTGGGATGGATACCGCCCTGCAGGCAGACCTCAGTGGCGCCACAGCGCTGCGCCTCCAGTACTCGCGCCACGATCTCCGGCAGCGTCAGCAGGTACGGCGCACCGCGCAGGTTCAGCGACAGCTTGCCCTTGGAGAAACCGCAGAACCGGCATCGGAACGTGCACACGTTGGTGTAGTTGATGTTGCGATTGGCAACGTAGGTGACGGTGTCGCCGACGGCGGCCGCGCGCAGCTCGTCGGCCAGCCTGGCCACGGCACCGACCTCGGGGCCACGGGCGCCGAACAACGTGACCAGCTCCTCGAGGCCGGGACGCTGGCCGGCTCGAACCCCGTCAAGCACCGCACCTACGGCGCCGGTCGCCAATCCCAGCGACGGCAGCAACGGCGGCGGCGCGACGTCGGCGCCGGAGTACCAGGCGGTGGACCGCCGCCCAGCCACCGTCACCTCCGCGCCGTCGCCCACGTCGGCAGCTCGGGACGCAGATTCCGGGAACACCGCGCCCGGATCATCGCGCCCGAGACCCTCGGCATCAGAACGGTCCAGCACCCCGAACCGGATCGCCTCATGCAGCCATCGGTCCGGCTGCAGGGCGAACTCCGGGTAGACGGCCAGGCGCGGAGCCAGCGTGTGCCCCGCCACCTCAGTCGCACTGCGCAGCTCGTCCAGCGCCGGCCAGGGCCGCTCGGGATTGACATGATCCGCGGTGATGGGGGAGACCCCACCCCAGTCGTCGACGCCGGCGGCAAGGACACTCGCGGGGTCGTCGATGAGATTGGGCGGGGCTTGCACATGCACCTGCGGCGGCAACACCAGCCGAGCCAGCGCGATGGCCCGTAGGTGCTCCCGCGGTGTGCACGGTGCTACCTGGCGCATCGCGGTGCGCGGCTTGGGCCGGAAGTTCTGCACGATCACTTCTTGGACGTGTCCGTACCGCCGGTGCGCCTGGGCGATCGCTTCCAGGGCCGCCACGCGGTCAGCCTCGGTCTCCCCGATGCCGACCAGGATCCCGGTGGTGAACGGGATCGCCAGCTCACCCGCGGCATGCAGGGTGGCTAAGCGCCGGTCCGGGTGCTTGTCCGGGGCGCCCCGGTGCGCGGCGAGGTCCGGCCGCAACGACTCGATCATCATCCCCTGGCTGGCGGTCACCGTCCGCAGCACGGCCAGCTCGTCGCGGTGCAAGGCGCCGGCGTTGGCGTGCGGGAGCAGCCCGGTCTGATCGAGCACCGCTCGGCACGCCGCGACCAGGTAGTCGATCGTGGACCGGTACCCGTGCTCGGCCAGCCAGTTTCGGGCCGACGGGTAGCGCCGCTCGGGACGCTCACCAAGGGTGAACAGCGCCTCATGACATCCCAGCTCCGCACCCCGCTGGGCGATCGCCAGCACCTCGTCGAGCTCGAGGTAGGGCGATGGCAGCTGCCGGGGAGCGTGCGCGAAGGTGCAGTAACCGCAGCGATCCCGACACAGCATGGTCAACGGCACGAATACCTTAGGCGAGTAGGTCACCCGAGCACCGTGCACCGCATCACGCACCGCGCCAGCCCGCCGCACCAACTCCCCAGTACCCAGCCGACTCATCTTGCCTCCCACCCCGACCGATATGGGGACATATCGGGGCTATGCCGAACCCTATAGCCCCGATATGTCCCCATATCGGGTCAGCGCGGGTCATTGCGGGTCAGCGCGTTGCGAGGCGGACGCGGTCGCGGCCAGCGGCTTTGGCGGCCAGCAGGGCGCCGTCGGCGGCGAGTAGCAGATGGTCGATGTCGTCGCCGTCATTGGGTCGGACCGCCGCACCGATCGATATCGATATCCCATCCACGGTGGCCGGTCGATCGTGCGGGCTGTCAACCAGGACGCGCAGCTGGCTGATTCGCTCCCGAATCCGGTCCGCGATGTCCTCGACTTGGGCGGTGCCCACACCGGACAGCAGAATCACGAATTCTTCGCCGCCGAACCGCCCGACCAGATCGTAGGGTCTGGTTTGGGAGCGGAGCTCGTCGGCGACGGCACGCAACACCTGATCGCCCACGAGATGACCCATCCGGTCGTTGAACGACTTGAAATGATCCAAGTCCAGCATCAGCACTCCGAGCGGGTCGGCGAGCCGGCGGGCGCGCTCGAGTTCCCGGCCGGCGGCCTCACGCCAGAAGCCGGCGGTGAGCAGGCCAGTCTTGCTGTCGGTGCGCGCGGCCTGCTGGAAGTGCGGTAGCAGCAGTGCCCGGTGCAATGCGAACACAGTGATCATCAGGACGGCGATCAGCCAAGGAGCGAAAGCCAGCATGACCGCGAATCCGACTCCGAGCCCGAGCGAGGCCGCCACAACGATCTGATCACTCGGATTGCCCAGGACCTGGCGGCCCGGCTGCAGCGGGTCGGACATGATCACGGCGCCCACCACCAAGGCATAATTGACCAACCAGAACACCGTCCCGGCACCGATCAGGACGACGAGACCCGCCGGCCCGCGCGGGACTATGGGGTATGCAGCGGGCTGGACCAGCTGCAGGACTGCGACGGCGGCCGTGGGCGCCAGCACCATCGTCGCGGCAGAGAACACCTTGCGGTACAACCTGCCGGCGCTACCTCGGTACCAGGAGTGCAGTTGCACCATCCCGGTCAGGCCGAGGACAAGCGGCAACGGAACTGACAACGCTGCCGCAAAAATCCATAACGAGCTGAGATTTGTCAGCAGACCATTGCCCGTCGACCGCTCACACAGGCTTTCGATCCGGTGGACCGCCTCCCGGTGGACGACCGCACCCGCGACCAGCAGCCCGAAGCGCACCAGGTCGCCAGAGCGGACCGGCATCGCAATGATGATCGCGGCCACCAACGCCAGTGCCACGATGTCCACGGTGAGGACGTAGCCGATAAGGACTTTCCGCTCGTGCCATAGCTTCCACTGCAAGGGGTGCAGAGCCATCAGGCCGCGCCTCGGTTCGACGCGTTGCAGCCCGTGGCTCATACTCACTAGGTTCCCCCGGTAGTGACGTTGAGCGATCTTCCCCCAGCGTAATCGGAAGGCGACTCTTTGTCATCCTCCGAGCGGAGTGCCACATCTAGCCGATTTTTCGTCACGCTCAGCCATGCGGTACCGCCAAATGGCTGGGTACTTCGCATGTGTGGTGGACCAGGATTTCCCGTACCCGGATCGCCGCTGGTATGAAGTGTCACCCAGAGTGGCATCATGCGCTCCGCGAGAGGGTGGTGGTCGTGAGTAGACGGGGACAAGCGCTGCGCGTGCTGGCCCTGCTGCTGGTGGTGTACGCGCTGCCCGCCAGCGTGCTGTCCAGCTCCTCCAGCGCATCGGTGACTCAGTCCGCGGCGGTCGCCTCACCCGTCGCGCAGCCTCGGTCCGGCTCGGTTGGACACAGCACGATTGCGCCGAGCATGGTCCCGTCCGACCCGGTGCCCAGCTTGGTACCCAGCATCGCGCCCAGTCCGCCTCCGGTCTCGCCGTTCACCGGCCTGCCCACCGACCTCGGAGCGCCGGTACTCTGTGTGAAGATCGACAATGCCGAGGTGGCCCGCCCGCAAAGCGGACTTGAGCTGGCAGATCTGGTCTACGTCGAGCCGGTCGAGGGCGGGCTGAGCCGGCTACTCGGCGTGTATCAGTCCCGAGTCCCGCCGGTGGTGGGCCCGGTACGCAGCTCGCGCGCCTCCGACGTGGAGCTGCTGGCCAATTTCGGCCGGCCGGCGCTGGCGTTCTCCGGCGCGGCAGCTGAAGTAGGCGCACTGGTGGCCCACGCTCCGATACTTGACGTCTCGGCTATCGCGCGGGCGGGTGACTATCGCCGAGACCGGCGAAGGCCGATGCCGCACAACCTCTACGGCGACGCCAACCGGCTACGCGAAGGGGGCGCGCCGCCGCGGGATATCGGGTTCCGCTTCGGACCGCCTCCGCCCGGCGGCCGTCCGGTCCCGGGGACCGAGGTCAGGTACCCGGCGACCGCCATCGGTGTGCAGTGGGTGCCCGCGGAGTCCAGGTGGGTGATTTCCATGGACGGGTCGCCGCTCACCTCCGCGTCTGGACCGCGGCCCGGTGCGGCAACTGTGGTGCTGCAGCGAGTGTCAGTGCGCGCTACCTCGGTCCACGACGCGGCTGGAGCAGCGTCGCCGTTCGCGGCGACGGTGGGCTCCGGTGATGTGGTCGTGCTCCGCGACGGGCTGGCGTTCAGCGGGAGCTGGTCGCGGCCGACCCCTGATGCGATCACCACCTTCAACCTGCCGGATGGATCGCCACTGACCTTCGCGTCCGGCCCGGTGTGGGTGATATTGGTTCCGAGCTAGCGTCGGCGATGTGGACAGATACCGGCTGGGGGTATATTGGAGTTTATCGAGGTAGGCCCCGAGAGAGGACGGCGCAGTGGCGAGCTACAGCACGGACCGAGACGCCTACCTCAACCGGCTACGCCGGATCGAGGGCCAGATCCGCGGGCTGCAGCGGATGGTGGAGCAGGACCAATACTGCATCGATGTCCTGACCCAAGTCTCGGCCGCTACTAAAGCACTGCAATCCTTCGCACTGGCTTTGCTCGAAGAACATATGGCGACCTGCGTGGTCGACGCCGCGGCCGACGGGTCCGATGCCCGCGTCAAGGTCAAGGAAGCGGCCGACGCGATCGCTCGGCTGGTTCGCTCCTGACTAACCGCGCATGGCAGCGCAACGAATAGGAGGTCATGACATGGGGGACACCGCCACCGTCGGCGAGTACATCATCACGGGGATGGTCTGCCAGCACTGTGTCTCGGCGGTGACGCAGGAGGTCGGTGGCATCGATGGCGTCACGGATGTGCAGGTCGATCTGGACACCGGCCGGCTTCGAGTCACCAGCACGGGTCCGTTGGACGCCGCCGCCGTCCGCGCCGCGGTCGACGAAGCCGGCTATGAGATCTCCGACTGAGATTTCGCCCAGACATGCTTGACACTCGAAAATTCCGGACCGAACGCTTGCGAGCCCCGGTGCCATTGATGGCGTTGCTCGCCGGTCTGGTGACATTGTTCGGCTTCGGGATCAATTTCGGCGAGGCGGTCGTCGGCCGCGCCGCGCCGGTGCCCCATGACCATGGTAGGAACGGCATCGGCGAAGACGACGATCATGGCAAGGCGCCCGGTGGGCTGGCCATCGCCAGCCGCGGGTACCTACTGCGTCCTCGGACCACGCGATTCACCGCCGGGGAGTTCGAGAACTTCCGCTTCACCGTCTTTTCAAGTAACGGCCAGCCGGTGACAGACTTCGCGAAGCGCGGCGACCGGCGGATGGACTTCTTCGTCGTACGCCGGGATATCACCGGCTACCAGCATCTTTATCCCGTCATGGATCCCGACGGCACCTGGACCGTACCGCTGGATCTCGAGCAGCCGGGCAGCTACCGCGCTTTCGCTGAGTTCGTGCCCGGGACCGCCACGACCCCGGTTACCCTCGGCGTGGATCTCGAGGCACCCGGGCTCGTCGAGGACGGACCCATATCGAAGGTCTCGACGATCGCCGAGCTCGACGGTTATACGGTGGTGTGGACTGGCGATCTGGTCGCTGGGTCGGTATCGCGAATAGGGATGCATGTTATGCGCGACGATCTGCCGGTCACCGACCTTGATCCTATTCTCGGGAGCGGTGGGCATTTGGTCATCTTGCGCGAGGGCGACCTGGCTCACCTCAACGTGCGCCCCGTCGCGGGTCCCCGCCAGGACACCGCAATCGACTTCGAGGCCGACGTGCCGACTGCCGGTTACTACCGGATGTTCCTGGAGTTTCAGCACCATGGCCAGCTCCGGACAGTCGAGTTCACCGCGCTGGCGAGGTGACCCGTGGCCACAGTCGACGATCGCGGCACGGGCACCGTGACCGGACCCGGCGAGCTCAACCGCCAGCTTGAGCTGACCATCGGTGGCATGACCTGCGCTTCCTGTGCAGCGCGCGTCGAGAAGAAGCTGAACAAGCTCGTTGGGGTGCGCGCCAGCGTCAACTACGCCACCGAGAAAGCCCGAGTCGACTACGCGGACGGTGTCACACCCGAGGATCTCCTGGCCACCGTGGCGCGTACCGGCTACACCGCTGAGCTGCCCGCCGACACCGGACGTGATGCTGATCCGCACGCCGGCCCAGCCGGCACTGACCTCAGCGAGTTGCGGGTACGGCTGCTCGGCAGTGCTGTGCTCGCCATCCAGGTGATCGCGATGTCGATGGCCGGGATGGTGCCGGGCCTGCAAGTGCCACACGAGTTCGAGGCGCTGTCGCTATTCCTTACCGCCCCGGTCGTAGCATGGGGAGCATGGCCCTTCCACCGCGCTGCTTGGCAGAACCTGCGGCACGGCGCGGCCACCATGGACACGCTGATCTCAATGGGTGTGCTGACAGCGTTCCTGTGGAGCTGCTACGCGTGGTTCGTCGGTAGCGGCGGTCTGATCCAGCAGCACGACGTTGTTTCCGCTGGGCGCCACGCGCACAGCCAGGTCTATTTCGAGGTTGCCGCCGGTGTCACGGTCTTCCTGCTGGCTGGTCGCTACTTCGAGGCGCGCTCCAAGCGGCGCGCGGGTGCAGCGCTGCGGGCTTTGCTGAACCTCGGCGCCTCGGACGTCGCGGTGCTGCGGGGCGCCGAGGAGATGCGCATTCCGATCGACCGGCTGCTGGTCGGCGATGTGTTCGTCGTCCGCCCAGGAGAGAAGATCGCCACTGACGGGACGGTGGTGGAAGGGGCGTCGGCCGTTGACGAGAGCATGCTGACTGGCGAGTCGGTACCGATCGAAGTCAACCCTGGCTCGCCAGTCACCGGCGGGACGATGAACGCTTCCGGCCGGCTGCGGGTGCGCGCCTCCCGGGTTGGTGCGCAGACCCGTCTCGCGCAGATCGCGCGGTTGGTAGCGGACGCGCAGAGTGGAAAGGCCAACGTACAGCGGCTAGCCGACCGCGTCTCAGCTGTCTTCGTCCCGATCGTGATCGCGCTCGCGGTGGGCACGCTGGCCGTCTGGCTGGCCATCGGTTCCCCCGTCGGAACCGCATTCGCCGCCGCGGTCGCCGTCCTGATCATCGCCTGTCCCTGCGCCCTCGGACTGGCCACACCGACCGCGCTGCTGGTCGGCACCGGTCGCGGTGCGCAGCTGGGCATCCTCATCAAGGGCCCTGAGGTGCTGGAGTTCACTCGACGGGTGGACACCGTGCTGCTGGACAAGACCGGCACAGTCACCACCGGTGCGATGACGTTGGTCGAGGTGCTGCCTGCCGCCGGCGAGCACGCCGACGAGGTGCTGCGCAGAGCCGCCGCGGTGGAGGACGCCTCCGAGCACCCCATCGCCAGCGCAATCGCCGCCGGTGGTCGCAAACGGCTGGGGCAGCTTCCCGCAATGACCGGTTTCCGCTCGACGCGGGGGCTGGGTGTTCAGGGCGAGATCGACGGTGCCGTGACACTGGTAGGCCGGCCGGTGTGGTTGGCCGAGCAGTGGTCGGTGACTCTGCCGGATCCGTTGGCTTCGGCTGCGGCGGAGCAGGAGGCGCACGGCCGTACCGTCGTCGCGGTGGCCTGGGACGGCCGGGCACGCGGGCTGCTCTCGGTGGCCGACACGGTGAAACCGAGCAGCGCTGAGGCGGTGCGCCTGCTGCGCAGCCTGGGGTTGAACCCGGTGCTGCTCACCGGCGACAACGAGACCGTCGCCCGCTCAGTCGCCGCCGACGTAGGTATCGACACGGTGATCGCCGAAGTGCAGCCCGAAGGCAAGGTCGAGCAGGTGCGTCGGCTCCAGCAAGCGGGCCGGGTTGTGGCGATGGTCGGCGATGGCATCAACGATGCCGCCGCGCTGGCCCAGGCCGATCTAGGGCTAGCCATGGGCACCGGCACCGACGCCGCTATCGAGGCCAGCGACCTCACCCTGGTCCGCGGTGACTTGCGGGTGGTCGCCGACGCGATCCGGCTGTCGCGGCGCACCCTGCGCACCATCAAGGGCAACCTATTCTGGGCTTTCGGCTACAACGTGGCGGCACTCCCGCTGGCCGCGGCGGGCCTGCTCAATCCCATGATCGCCGGAGCGGCGATGGCGTTCTCCTCAGTCTTCGTCGTTTCGAACAGCCTGCGCCTACGCAGCTTCCGCCCGCTGCCTCCCTCCGCGTGACCCCGTCCATCTAAGCGCTGCCGTCGCCATTCGGAGCCGAATCGCGATCCCACGACCCGGCTGACCGCTATTCGGTTCCGAATGGCGATATGTGTCCGGCTTGGCGGAGGGCTTGGCGCAGGGTGTCGGCGGCGGCGTCGAGTTCGGCGGGATCTGGATCGGGGTCGGCGTTTCCGAAATCGAAGTCGTCGATGCTCCAGGCGGGGAACACGTGCACATGAAGGTGCGGTATTTCGAACCCGGCAATGATGAGCCCGGCACGGGGTGCGTCGAACGCGACCTTCTGCGCGGTGCCGATATGCCTCGCCACTACCACGAGATGGGTCAGCAGGTCGTCGTCGGCATCGGTCCACTCGTCGACCTCACTGCGTGGGACGACCAGGGTGTGCCCAGGCCGCAACGGAGCGATGGTGAGCAACGCTACGCAGCGGTCATCACGCCAGACGAAGCGGCCTGGGATCTCGCCCTGAATGATGCGGCTGAACAGCGTCGACACGATTTCCTCCGGTGTGCATCGCGGGTATTAGCAGCAATCACAGCATTGTGTGCCGGTCCAGCCACGAGCGCAGCTGTGCGCCACCGTCGGCCGCGGGGTCGGTGGTGCTGATTCGCGGACCGGCGAACGTCCGGGACCGGCTCGACGTGCCGCCGACGACCAGCACTATGCCGGGGTGGCGTCGTGCAAGTTGAGCGAAATCCCCGTCACCGGTGGCCAGCAGCAGCGGTCGGTCATCGGGGCGGTAGGCGCGGGCCAGCAGTATGTCGGCGCCCTGCCAGCCACTGGCGGGCAGAACCTGAGCCTGAAGGGGCCAGTCGACCGCTTCCAGTGCTGTCGGCGCCCCGGCTATCACGACATCGCCGGATGGTGCCGCCTGCAAGGCTGCGACGAGCAGGCGCAGCCGCGGCACGTCGAGGTTGTCCGCGTCGATCAGTATCTGCACGGTGTGATCATGCACCTGGCCGGGTTGGACAGGCTCCAGGCCACACTCGATCAGTTATGCGAAGCTCTTTGCGCCGCGATCGCACTAAACGATCTAGTTGAGTGAGCCCAAAGTAGACTTCCACAGGTGGATGCCGGTGACTGTCTGTATCCAGCTACGCTAGCCGGGTGCCAACTTTCGACGCTTCAGCAGTGGATTGCCAGGTCTTAGTCTTTCGTGAGGGGCTGCTGACCTCCGTGGGCCACGACGTGACCTTCCGGGTGACCAGCTTGTCCGCGGATGTGGGGGACGACGGCATCACCGTCGACCTCGACGCGGGCTCGCTGCGCGTCATCAGCGAAGCGGTGAAGGAGTCGGATCGCAAGGACATCGAGAAAAACACCGACAAGACGCTCGAGGTGCGGAAGCATCCCAAGATCCAGTTTCGCTCGGTGTCGGTGGTGCGCGATGGCGACCGGGCGCGCATCGAGGGAGATCTCACGCTGCACGGCGTCACGAAACCGATCTCTGTCGAGGCACACGATGACGGCCAGCACTGGAACGCGAAGGTCACTCTGGATCAGCGCGAGTACGGCATCAAGCCGTTTTCCGCCATGCTCGGCGCGCTGAAGGTCAAACCCAACGTAGAAGTGACCATCAGCGTCCCGCACGTCTGACAGCGGCGCGATTTCTTTGCGGCGGAGCCCTACAGCGGCACCATGACGCGCTTGCGAGACTGCGCGGGTGGCTAGCTTCTACGATGTCGTGCACCGTCGACGCGACGTCCGGGCTGAGTTCACCGGCGGTGTAGTGCCCACCGATGTGCTATGCCGGATCCTCACTGCCGCGCACAGCGCGCCCAGCGTCGGGCTCAGCCAACCCTGGGACTTCATTCTCGTCCGCGATATGGACACCCGCACCGCTTTCCGCGACCACGTCCAGGCGCAACGCGAGATCTTCGCAAACCAACTCGACGAGGCGCAGGCCAAGACCTTCGCCCGGATCAAGGTCGAGGGCGTACTGGAGTCGAGCCTAGGCATCGTGGTCACTTACGACCCGCAGCGCGGCGGCCCCGCGGTGCTCGGGCGGCACGCTATCGACGATGCCGGCTTGTACTCGGTGTGCCTGGCGATCGGACACCTTTGGTTGGCCGCGACCGCCGAGGGGCTCGGTGTCGGTTGGGTCAGCTTCTACCAGGAGCAGTTCCTCCGAGAACTGCTCGCCATCCCCACCCAGATCCGACCGGTGGCCTGGCTGTGCCTGGGCCCGGTCGACAAACTGCAGGCGACGCCTGACCTCGAGCGGCACGGCTGGCGACACCGCACCCCACTGGCCCAGGTCATGCATGACGAACAGTTCGGGCGACCAGCGCGCCGCTGACCGGCCTCCGCGATCACTGCGTCACCGACTGCGGTGGGGTACGCGGATCGAGTGCCCCGAGGACTAGCCTTTTGCGAAGCCACCACGGGGACGCGGCGAACAGCGCGCCCATCGCGGCGGCGCTACCTGCGACGTCCTCGCGGCCGGTGAGGTAGGCCCAGCGGTGTCGCTCCGGCAGACCGAAGAACACGTCGAAGAACTCCGGAACCTGGCGAGGAGGGAAGCGCAGCAGCGACTCCAGGCTGCGACGCCGCAGGGTGTGCACCGCCAACGCGGCCGGGCTCCACACCGTCTGCCAGGCAGCGACACCGGCAGCCGCAGAACCACCACGCTGCAACGCATCCCGCACTGCGGTGGCCACCCGAGGGGCCAACTGCAGCGACGTGGCCACGCTGTAGCCGGTAGCCGGGTGCACCAGCGGGCTCGCCGCCCCGAACGGGACCACTGGCCCGCGCCAGTCCCCGCGTGCTGGTAGCGGTCGATCCACCGGGAAGCGCACCCGCTCCTCGTCGCCCGGTGGCACTGCAATGCCGTGATGGGCCAACCTGGCATGCAGCCGGCGACGCAGCACCCCTAGCCCGAACCCGGGACGGCGGGCCAACGACGTCTCCTCTAGCAGCACCCGATCCGACGTCACCGGCACCGCATAAAGGAACGTGGGCCATCCCGCCTCACCGTGATGTGGTCGCCAGTCCATGAACAACGCATCGCCTGGCATCACCAGATCCCGGGCAGCGTCGGCGTCGACCAGCACACCCACCGCGGTCTGCTCTGCGGCAGTCCGTCGGGGGGAAGCACCGAGCACCGAACGCGGCGCACCGGTTGCGTCGAGCAGAATGGCAGCCCGCCGTTGACCGCCATCGAAGTCCACGGTGACTCCGTTCGGCTCCGGGCGGGCATCCCGCACCCGACCCTTCAGCACTGTGACCGGAGCTGCCGCGAACCCCTCGCGTAGCACTGCGTTGTCCAGCACCACATAATCCCAGCCCAGCCGGTGCCCCATCGTGCCGATGGCCGCACCGGAGCCGCTGCCCGCCACTGCTGCGGCTGCATCGGCGGGTAGCTCTCCCCGCCAGGAGCCGTAGGTAGCCCGCCACGGCCGGTCCGGCGCAGGGTCCGCCAGCTCGGTGTCCAGCCCCAGCCGCGCGCAGGCCGCCGCCACCGCCCATCCTGCCGGGCCACCGCCTGCGACCAGCACATCGATCATCAACGCAGCCTACGGCTGACCGTTGACAAGCTCGTGAGTGCGTAACAGTGTTCGAACACTGTTACGCACTCACGAGCTCATCCGGGCACGCGCTAGCGTGCCCGGATGAGCCGGATCCGGGAACTTGCCGGCGGTGGACGTGCGGTGGAGGTCGAGCCCGAGCGACTGGCCGGGTTCCTGCGCCGGTTCGCGGCTGGGCACTGCGGAGCGCTGACCACTACGGTCACGCCGCTGCGGGTGGAGGTAGCGGCTGGTGACGGCGCGACGGCATCGATCCTGGTGCCCTTCGGACCCCTAGCGGCTCCCGCCGGGCAGCGGACCGGGCTCGCCGTCGAGGATCTGATCGACCACCTCATGGTTCCGCGCACGGTCGGGCTACTGCTGGTACGCCTCGGTGGATACAGCGTCGGCATAGCCCGGGCCGGAGTGGTACTCACCTCCAGCACCGGCAGCCGGCTGGTGCACGGCCGCTCCGCCGCAGGCGGGCAATCCCAGCAGCGGTTCGCCCGGCGGCGGGAGGGTCAGGCGCGAGTGGCTCTGCGCGCCGCGGCCGACACCGCGGCGCGGGTACTGCTGCCCCATGCCGCCGAGCTGGACGCCCTCGTCCTCGGTGGGGATACCGCGGCACTGCGCACCCTGTCTGCCGACCCACGATTGGCCCCGTTGGTGCAGTGCGCCGAGCCTCGGGTGCTGGACATCGCAGAGCCGCGGCGCGCAGTGCTCGACGAGGCGGCTCGCAGGGTTCGTTGCGTGGAGGTCCAGCTTGACCCGCCGCCGGATTAGGGCCTGTCCCGCCGGGTCCTCGGGTTGCCACCAGCCGTGATATTCCCGAACTCCACAGCAGCGCTGGCCAACGTCGGCGGAGCAACGCTGCTGTGGCGTTCGGGACCAGAGCCACTCGGCCAGTGAAGTCCTCGGTACCCATGCCGTCCGTGGTCATGGCTGCACCGTAATCCCGGTGCAGCCGTCGGTAGTATGGGGTCGTGGTCGCGACAAGCTGATGCGCTGCCGGCCCTACGCGTCACGGCGCGTGGGGAACCTATCCCTGCCAGCGACCACCTTTGGAGTCTCCGCATCGTGATCACCGCCACTGACCTTGAGCTGCGCGCCGGCTCGCGGATCCTGCTGTCCGGGGCCACCCTGCGGGTGCAGCCCGGCGACCGGGTCGGCCTGGTCGGCCGCAACGGTGCCGGCAAGACCACCACGTTAAGGGCATTGGCAGACCAATGCCCTCCCTACGGGGGCCAGATTCGCCGGACCGGAGAAGTGGGCTACCTGCCCCAGGATCCCCGTGAGGGTGACCTCTCGGTTTCGGCCAGGGACCGGGTGTTGTCCGCTCGCGGGCTCGACCAGCTACTGCACGAGATGGAGAAGTCGCAGTCAGAGATGGCAGAGCTGGTCGACGGCGATGAGCAAAGCCGGGCGGTGCGCCGATACAGCCAGCTCGAGGACCGGTTCTCCGCGCTGGGGGGATACGCCGCTGAAAGCGAGGCAGCGCGGATCTGCGCCAGCCTGGGTTTGCCCGACCGGGTGCTGGCCCAGCCGCTGTACACGCTCTCCGGCGGACAGCGCCGCAGGATCGAGCTGGCCCGGATCCTGTTCGGCGCCTCGGACGGTTCCGGCGGACGCTCGAACACCACGCTGCTGCTCGACGAGCCGACCAACCACCTCGATGCCGATTCGATCACCTGGTTGCGCGATTTCCTCACGGCGCATGACGGCGGCCTGATCGTCATCAGCCACGACACTGATCTGCTCGCCGCGGTGGTCAACAAAGTCTGGTTGCTCGACGCGATCCGTGGCGAAGCTGATGTTTACAACCTGGGCTGGCAGCGCTACCTCGATGCCAGGACCGCGGACGAGAAAAGGCGACGCCGGGAACGTGCCAATGCAGAGAAGAAGGCCGGCGTGCTGATGGCGCAGGCCGACCGGATGCGAGCCAAGGCCACCAAGGCCGTCGCCGCGCAGAACATGCAGCGGCGGGCTGTCCGGCTTTTGGCCGGCGCCGAGACCGAACAACGGGCTGAGCGGGTCGCGCGAATCCGGTTCCCGGAGCCCGCCTCCTGCGGGCGGACTCCGCTGACCGCCAGCGGGCTGGCCAAGTCCTACGGCTCGCTGGAGGTCTTCAGCGGGGTGGACCTCGCGGTCGACCGGGGGGCTCGGGTGGTGATCCTCGGCCTCAACGGAGCCGGCAAAACCACCCTGCTGCGGTTGCTCGGCGGGATGGAGACACCCGACGCCGGGCAGGTTGAGGCCGGCCACGGCGTGCGGGTGGGGTACTTCGCCCAGGAGCACGACACCCTGGATCTCGGTGTCACCGTGTGGCAGAACATCCGGCATGCCGCGCCGGAGGCCCCCGATCAGCAGTTACGCACCTTGCTCGGTGCCTTCCTGTTCCACGGCGAGCAACTGGACCAACTGGCCGGCACTCTGTCCGGGGGTGAGAAGACCCGGCTGGCGCTGGCTGCCATGGTGTCCTCCGCCGCCAACGTGCTGCTGCTCGACGAACCGACCAACAACCTTGACCCGGTATCGCGGGAGCGGGTGCTCGACGCGTTGCACCACTACGCAGGCGCGGTGGTGCTGGTCACCCACGATCCCGGAGCGGTGCAAGCGCTGGCCCCCGAGCGGGTGATCCTGCTGCCGGACGGCACCGAGGATCACTGGAGCGAGGACTACCTCGATTTGGTGCAGCTCGCCTGACAAACACACCCTTTGCTTACGCAGAGTGATTGGTCGGCAACCGCTTGATGACCTTGCCGAACTGTTCCCAATGCGCATTTGGGCCCGCTGCAGCGACCGCTCACAGATCCATTCGGAGATCGTCTAGCGGAGATCGCTAACCTGGTCGATCATTGCCGCAAGGGCCGTGACCGGCCCATCTAGCGTCGGAAGGAAGGCGTTTCGAGGTGGCCGACCTGAAGAAGGGCAGCCGGATCACCGGCGTGGCCCGGGACAAGCTCGCATCCGAGCTGAAAAAGAAGTACGAGAAGGGCGCCAGCATTCGGGCGCTCGCGGAGTCAACCGGGCGGTCTTACGGCTTCGTTCACCGGGTGCTCTCGGAGTCCGGTGTCACGCTGCGTGGTCGCGGCGGCGCTACCCGCACGAAGAAGAAGTAGACCGGCGCGGCGTCGTCATGGCCCCGAGGGCGGTCGGCGCAGGGCGTGGAAAGCGCGGTCGACCAGCGTGGGCAGCTGGTCGGCACCGTCGGACTGCACCCACGCGCTGAGCGCGACGGTCACTGCAGCTAGCGCGGCCGCCGCTTGGACTCGAAGTTCGAGTGTGATCTCCGGGTGATCCCCGGCGGCGTGACCGCGGGCAGCGAGGGACTCGGCGAACAGGCGTTCGGTGGCGTATTGGTTGTCGGCCATGCGCGCCCGCAACGCCGGTGTGCTGAAGACCAACTTCGTGCGGGTGAGCAGGACGTCCTGGTCGGTGTCGTAGATGGCGGCCAGACCCTGTGACAGGGCGCGGTGAATGGCGATCAGCGGTTCCTCGTCGCGCGGTCGACGGCGGATCAGCTCAGCGATGAGCGGGTCGTAGTCGTCGCTTTCGACGACCGCTTCCTTGGTGGGGAAGTGCCGGAAGAACGTCATGTGGGACACGCCTGCGGCTGAGGCGATCTCCTGGACGGTGGTGGCGTCGTAGCCTTGGCGCAGGAACAGTCGCAGCGCGTGCTCTTGGATCCTGCTGCGGGTTTCGGCCTTCTTGCGTTCCCGCAAGCCACCGCTGCGGGGCCGAGAATTCGTCATGAACCCACCGTCGCGGTGGTCGAATCGCGGCCGAGGATGCCGGCGAGCCAAGCGTCAAGCGATGTGGGCGACAGGCCGCAGCTGCCCGCGTGGGCATCTGGGCGAACCAGCATCACCTGCCCCAAGCGTCCGGCCTGTGGCTTCAGGACGGTCACGGTGCCGGCGCCGAGTCGGTCACGGGCACGGTCACTGTAGGTCTGCGCCCGCTGAGCCGAGGCGGTGGATGGGATGAGTAGCACCCATCGTGCACCCAGTTCTGCGTACAACCTGGTAGGGCTGCCGTCGCGGCGCAGGCAAGGCTGGTCGGGCACGCGATCGCCCGGTCGCGGACCGCTGCGAAGCGACCAGCGAGAGATCCTGGCCAATGGCCCGGTCCGGTAGCTGATCTTGAGCTGCGACGCTGACTCCCAGACTAGCCGTTGCACGATCGGGAGGTTCAGGGAAGGCACGAAGACATGGTCCCGCAGAGTCCTCGCCAGCCGGGTGTCGCCAAGGGCCATCGCGGTCAAGGCGCTAGTGGATTGGAGCACCTCAGTGGCGATGGGGCGCCGTTCGGCTTCGTAGCTGTCCAGTAGCGCCGGATCGGCGTGGTCGTGGACGACGAGGGCCAGTTTCCAGGCCAGATTCTCCGCGTCCCCGATGCCGGTGTTCATGCCCTGGCCGCCGAGAGGACTGTGGATGTGGGCCGCATCGCCGGCCAGCAGCATCCGGCCCTGACGGAACCGACGCGCCAACCGTCGGTGGATCCGGAAAGTGGAGGTCCACTGCGCGCCGCGGACGGCCGAAACAGGACAGCCGCTGCGTTCGTGCAATTGCCTCGTCAGCAGGTCCAGCACCTGCGACGAGCTCAGATCGCCGCGTGCGGCGTCGGTTACGGGCGCCATCAGCCGCCACAGATCCTTGCCAGGCAACGGGAAGGCGCCCATCATCTCCGTGCCATGCAGCCACACCGCGGCGGCGTCGCGCGGCACCGGCAGCTCGGCGACGACGTCAGCAAGCAGGAAGCGCTCGATGATCTGTACACCGGGGAAGCCGATGTCTGCCACGTTACGGACTCGGCTGTGTGCACCGTCGCACCCGACAATCCAGTGGCACCGCGCGGTACGCCCGTCGGTCAGTTGCACGCGCACGCCGTCGGCATCCTGGCTGGCGTGTAGCACTTCCCGGCTCCACTCGACGGCACCGCCAAGCTCACCGAGACGGCGGCGCAGGCTGCCCTCGATCTCTGCCTGGGAGATCAGCAGACCGGGGCGCGTGACAAGTTTCGTTGTCTGGCCCAGCCGCAGGTGGGCAGCCTGGCGGCCGCCGTGGTCTACGACGACCCGCCGGATCGGGTTCGCCCGCTGCTCAAGGTCACCGAGTGCGCCGGCTCGGTCGAGCACCTCGATACCTCGCGGCATCAGCCCCAGTGCCCGGGAGGTCGTCGATGGCCCGGACGCTTTATCGACTACCCGGACGTCCACGCCGCTGGCCAGCAGGTCACACGCGAGCGTGAGCCCGGTAGGCCCGGCACCGGCAATGAGCACCTCGCCCGAAACCATCAGAGACCCCATATGTTAGCGACTAACTTTTGTTAGACACTAACGCTAACTGTTCAGCCCTGCAAGTGGTCATGCACCATTCGGAGCCGAACTGCGGACTGGCCAGGGCTCGAAGCGGAACAACGGAGTGCTTACAACGTTGCTAGGGAGGCGACGACCGGTTCGCGCACCAGCGGAGGACGGTTCATGGACAACTCATGGAGTCTGCTGAATAGCTCGATGCGCCAGGGCACACCGCGCGCCCTCGCGCCGGGGACGTTGCGCCGGATCGTCAAGTTCGCCAAGCCGCACCGCACGTCGCTGTTGATCTTCCTTACGTTGAGCACAGTCTCCGCGTTCCTCGCCGTCGCCACTCCGGTGCTGGCCGGACGGGTCGTCGACGGGATCGTCACGCACGCGGGCGCGGCGTTGGTCGTCGGACTGGCCGCGCTCATCGCGCTCTTGACCGTGATCGACTCGGGGATCGGTCTGGCGTCGCGCTGGCAGTCCTCGAGGATCGGTGAGGGGCTGATCCTGGACCTGCGCCGCGCGGTGTTCGAGCACGTGCAGCGGATGCCGGTGGCGTTCTTCACTCGCACCCGCACCGGGGCGCTGGTCAGCAGGCTCAACAACGATGTGATAGGCGCGCAGACCGCGCTGACCTCCACGCTGTCCGGAGTGCTCACCAACGCGATCCAGCTGGTGCTCACGCTGGCGGTGATGCTGACGCTGTCATGGCAGGTCACCGTGCTGGCGTTGGTGTTGCTGCCGATCTTCGTCATACCGGCGCGGGGGATGGGTGCGCGGATGGCCGACCTGCGGCGGGAGGCATCGACGCACAACGCTGCGATGACCACTCAGATGACCGAGCGGTTCTCCGCCCCGGGCGCCACGCTGGTCAAGCTCTTCGGACGGCCGGAGACCGAAGCCGCTGAATTCGGCTACCGGGCCACCCAGGTACGCGACATCGGTGTCCGCAGCGCGATGTCCGCGCGAGTGTTTCTCACCGCCCTGACTACGGTTTCCGGGCTGGCGCAGGCTCTGGTGTACGGACTCGGTGGCTGGCTGGCGCTACGCGGCGACATCGCACCGGGGACTGTGGTCAGCCTCGCGCTGCTCCTGACCCGGCTCTACTCGCCGCTGACCGCGCTGGCCAACGCCCGGGTCGACGTGATGACCGCATTGGTCGCCTTCGAACGGGTTTTCGAGGTGCTCGACGTCCGCCCGATGATCACTGAACGACCGGATGCCCGGACGGTGCCGGTCGGTGCGGTGTCGGTGGAGTTCGACGATGTGCACTTCTCCTACCCGTCGGCCGACAAGGTGTCGCTGGCCTCGTTGGAGGAGGTGGCGACGTTGGATGCACGGGGTGGTGCCGAGGTGCTCCACGGAGTGGATTTCCGCGCGGAACCGGGACAGCTGGTGGCGCTGGTCGGCTCCTCGGGCGCGGGCAAATCCACCATCGCGTCGCTGGTGCCGCGGCTTTACGACGTCGACGCCGGAACGATCCGGCTCAACGGGGTGGACGTCCGCGACCTGTCTTTCGCAGCACTGCGGGACGCGGTAGGTGTAGTGACCCAGGACGGGCATTTGTTCCACGACAGCATCGCGGGCAACCTGCGTTTCGCGGCGCCGGACGCGCCGGATGAGCAGCTGTGGGACGCGCTGCGGGGAGCCCGGCTGGAGCAGCTGGTGCGATCGCTGCCCGACGGCTTGGACACCGTGGTAGGCGATCGTGGGTACCGGCTGTCCGGTGGGGAGCGGCAGCGGCTGACCATCGCCCGATTACTGCTGGCCCGACCGCGAGTGGTGATCCTCGACGAGGCCACCGCGCATCTGGACTCGGAGTCCGAGGCGGCAGTGCAGGCCGCGCTCGCCGAGGCGCTGCACGGGCGCACCGCCCTGGTCATCGCGCACCGACTGTCCACCATCCGCGCCGCGGACCAGATCCTGGTGATCGAGGACGGCTTGGTTGTCGAGCGCGGCACGCACGACGATTTGTTGGCCGCCCACGGACGCTACGCACAGCTGTACAACACCCAGTTCACGCTCGTGTAACTCGCCGGTACTTATTTACTCACCGCGTAACGCTGCAGGCATCGGAACAACTAGGTAGCGTGGGCTCGGCTTGCCGATTCGCGGGAGGTTGATGTGACACCAGAGGCAACGTTGCCCTGGGTATCACCGGCGGTGGCACCACCAACGGTGCTGCGCAGTCGGACAGAGGCCGAGGTGTACGTCGCGTCGGTGTGTTTCAAGCACGGACCGCCCAAGCTGCTCGGCGCCGAGCTCGAGTGGGTGGTGCAGCATTCCGGCAATCCCCATCGCCCGTTGCAGGCCCGCCACCTCGCCGACGCGCTCGGCGCGCACGTGCCCAGTTCCCTCGTCCCCGACAGCCCCCAGTCCCTTCTGCCACACGGCTCCACCGTCACGGTCGAACCCGGTGGTCAGCTCGAGATCTCCAGCCCGCCCTGTGCCTCGCTGACCGAGCTCATCGCCACCGTGGAAGGCGATACCGCCGCACTGACCGATCTGCTCGATCCGGCGGGTTTGGTCCTCACCGGCTTGGGCTCCGACCCGCATCGCCTGTCCCGCCGGCTGGTCGACATTCCGCGCTACGCCGCCATGGAGACTGCCTTCGACCGGATAGGGCCGATGGGCCGGGCGGGAATGTGCTCCACCGCCGCGGTGCAGGTGTGCCTGGACGCGGGCACTGCCACCGAGGTGGCGCTGCGCTGGGCCGCACTACACGATCTCGGGCCCGTGCTGCTGGCGGCCTTCGCCAACTCCCCCTGGCTCGGTGGTCGCCGCACCGGGTGGGCATCGTCCCGGATGCAGGCATGGTTCGCGCTAGATCCAGTTCGCACTCAGCCCAGCCGGGTGCCGTGGGGCCTGGCTGTGGGGTGGGACCCCGCGGTGGATTGGGCCCGCCGCGCGCTGGACACCCCGGTGCTGTGCCAGCGCCGTCCCTGGGGAAGTTGGCACGTGCCTAGCGGGGTTACCTTTGCCGACTGGCTGTCCGGGGCGCTACCCGGGCGCCCCAGCACCGCTGACCTGGACTACCACCTGACCACGTTGTTCCCGCCGGTCCGTCCGCAGGGCCACCTTGAGGTCCGCTACCTCGACACCCAGCCAACGGGGCAGTGGCTGGTGCCGGTGGCGGTCATCGCCGCCCTCCTTTCCGATCCTGCGGTCACCGCGGCCGCCCGGGATGCCTGCGCGCCCACTGTCGGGCGGTGGTTACCGGCTGCCCGACGTGGCCTGCGTGACGACAGGCTGGCCGCGGCGGCAATCGCGGTATTCGAGTTGGCCTGCAAGGCCCTACCCGCGCTGGACGCGCCAGCCGAGGTGCAGCTGCTCGTGGAAGAGATCACCGAGCACCGGGTCAGGCTCGGTCGCTGCCCAGCAGACGATCCCGCCAGTGCCATGGCCGGCTCGACCCGACTCCACGGAGGACATCCGCTGTGACCATGCCGACCACTGAGCGGGGCAGCGCAGCCCTGCGCGACCATCTCGCCGCTGAGCTCGCGCGCACCCGGACCCGCAGCGCCGCGCTGACCGACGCGATCGATGACGGCGAGTTGGTCTGCCAACACTCCCGCATCATGTCCCCGCTGATCTGGGACTTCGCTCACATCGGCAATCAGGAGGAACTCTGGTTGGTTCGCGACGTGGGTGGCCGCGACCCGGTCCGGGCCGACATCGACCAGCTTTACGACGCGTTCAAGCACCCCCGGCCTAACCGGCCCGCACTGCCGTTGCTCGACCCCACCCAGACCCGACGGTACCTCAGCGAGGTCCGCTGCAAGGTGCTCGACGTTCTGGATAGCGCCCCGCTGGAGGGGCGCAGGCTGGTAGAGCACGGATTCGCGTTCGGGATGATCGTCCAGCACGAACAGCAGCACGACGAGACGATGCTGGCTACTCACCAGCTTCGGACCGGCCCGGCTGCGTTGCAGGCCCCCACTCCCCAGCCGCAGCGCTCCCGGAACCTTCCCGGCGAGGTACTGGTGCCCGCCGGCGAGTTCACTATGGGCACGTCCACCGAGCCGTGGGCGCTGGACAATGAGCGGCCCGCGCACCGCGCCTATACCGATGCGTACTGGTTGGACACCGTTCCAGTGACCAACGGGGAGTACCAGCAATTCCTGGCTGATGGTGGCTACGACGACCCGCGGTGGTGGAGTGAGCGGGGCTGGGCGCACCGGTGCGAGACGGGCCTGGTCGGCCCGCAGTTCTGGTACCTCGACGGCGGGTCGTGGTGGCGCAACCGGTTCGGTGTCATCGAACCGGTTGCGCCCGACGAGCCCGTCGTGCACGTCTGCTTCTTCGAGGCCCAGGCCTACGCGGCATGGGCCGGCAAGCGCCTGCCCACCGAAGTGGAGTGGGAGAAGGCCGCCCGGTTCGATCCAGCCACTGGACGATCCCGCCGCTTTCCCTGGGGTGATGAGGATCCCACTCCGGCGCATGCCAACCTGGGACAACGACACTTGCAGCCCGCCCCAGCGGGCAGTTACCCGGCTGGCGCCTCCCCGCTGGGCGTGCACCAGCTGATCGGCGACGTGTGGGAGTGGACGTCTTCGGGGTTCTCCGGATACCCGGGTTTCGCCCCGTTCCCGTACTGGGAGTACTCCGAGGTGTTCTTCGGTGGGGACTACCGGATGCTGCGCGGCGGCTCGTTCGGGACCGATGCAGCCGCCTGCCGGGGGACCTTCCGCAACTGGGATCACCCGGTGCGCCGGCAGATCTTCACCGGTTTCCGTTGCGCCCGGGACGCCGACCCGGGGGACCTGACCTGACGTGTGTCGACACCTGGCCTACCTCGGGCCGCCGCGCGACCTCGCCACGCTGCTGCTCGCCCCGCCGCACTCGCTGCTGCGGCAGAGCTACGCGCCGGTCGACATGCGTGGCGGCGGCACGATCAATGCCGACGGGTTCGGCGCAGGCTGGTATCCCGACGGCGCCATCACGCCGATCCGGTACCGGCGGGCTGTCCCGTTGTGGACCGACGCGACGTTCGCCGCGCTGGCCACCGAGGTGCGCAGCGGTGCGGTGCTCGCCGCGGTGCGCTCGGCCACGGTGGGAATGCCCGTCGTGGACACCGCCTGCGCCCCCTTCGGCACCGGCCGCTGGCTGTTCAGCCACAACGGGCGAATCGCAGGGTGGCCGGACAGCGTGGCCACACTGGCCCGCCGCCTGCCGGTGACCGACCTGCTCACGCTCGACGCACCCACGGACTCCGCGCTGCTGTGGGCGCTGGTTCGCAGCCGGTTGGCGGCCGGTGAATCGCTGGGCTGCGCGGTAGGCACTGTTGCTGCCCAGGTGCTCGGCTGCGCCCCGAGTTCGCGGCTGAACCTGCTGATCACCGACGGCGTCACCCTCGCCGCGACCACGGTGCACCACGCGCTGGCGGTGCGAGTCCGCGACGGGGCAGTGCTGGTCTGCTCCGAGCCGACCGACGATTCCTCCGACTGGGAACCGGTCGCGGACCGTCATCTGCTCACCGCGACATCGTCCGCTGTGGATGTCGTGCCGATCCCTGCTGATATGGCCCATGCCGACCCGACCGTTACCGAGGAGCCATGACCGCACCCGTGCTCGAGGTCCACCTGTCCGACTCCGATGCCGCTGACGCGCTGCATCACGATGTGCGCGTCGGGTTGTCGGCCGACCCCAAATGGTTGCCGCCCAGGTGGTTTTACGACGCCCGCGGCAGCGAGCTGTTCGAGGAGATCACCGCGTTGCCCGAGTACTACCCGACCCGCACCGAACGGGAACTGTTGCGGCGCAGTGTGCGGCAGATCGCCGCACGGGCGGCTGTGGACACCCTCGTCGAGCTCGGTTCGGGCTCCTCGGAGAAGACCCGGTTGCTCCTTGACGCATTCGCCACGACCGGGTCGTTGCAGCGTTACGTGCCGTTGGACGTGTCGGAGTCAGCATTGCGCGGCGCGATGGCGGCAGTGGCACGGGAGTACCCGGCGCTCGCGGTGCACGGTGTGGTCGGCGACTTCACCGAGCATCTGGAGCTGCTGCCGGCCAGCCAGGGTGGACGCCGGATGGTCGCTTTCCTCGGCGGCACAATCGGCAATCTGCTGCCGGTCGAGCGGGCGGGCTTCTTCGCTGCACTACGCGCCGCGCTGGACCCCGGTGAGCTGATGCTCCTGGGCGCCGGATTGGTCACCGACCCGGCAGTGATGGTGCCGGCCTACGACGACGCCGCCGGCGTGACCGCCGAGTTCAACCGCAACGTGTTGCGCGTACTCAATCGAGAGCTTGGGAGTGACTTCGACGTCGATGCGTTTGATCACGTCGCGGCGTGGAACGCCCCCCAAGGGCGGATCGAGATGCGGCTGCGGGCCCGCCACGCGATGACCGTACGGTTGCCCGCCGTCAACATGACGGTGCACTACGCCCAGGGTGAGCAGATGCGCACCGAAGTCTCCACCAAGTTTCAGCGCACCGAACTCGAAGCCGAGCTAGCTGAAGCCGGCTTCGCCGACCAGACGTGCTGGACCGACTGCAACGACCGGTTCGCCCTTGTCCTCGCCGAGGCGGCCTAGGTCACATCTGATCGTCATTCGGAACCGAATCGCGCTACTGGAACGCGACAGACCGCTATCCGGCTCCGAATGGCGGTCTGTCGCACGCAGGGCCGGCAAGAGTTGAAATGATTATCAGGTTCGTTTACGCTCGGCCCATCAGGTGAGGAGCGGAGTGGGCGAAGCTGGAGTTAGGCGTCGGTTCGTCTCACCCATTGGGGCAGCCGCGGTCGCGATCGTCGGCGTGCTGGCAGGGTGTGCAACCGGAACGCCGGCCGCACACGGGCCCACGGGTCAGCCGGACGGCCCCCCGAAAATCGCGGTGGTAGCGGCGGAGAATTTCTGGGGCAGCATCGCCACGCAGCTGGGTGGCGAGCACGTCGCCGTGCGCAGCATCGTTGCGAGTCCGGACGCTGATCCGCACGATTATGAACCGACCCCGGCCGACGGGCGAGCCCTGGCGACCGCCCAGTACGTGATCGAGAACGGGGCCGGTTACGACCCGTGGGTCGCCAAGTTGATCAGTGCGAATCCGGTGCCGGCACGGTCGGTGTTGACGGTGGGGGACCTGGTGGGGATCAAGAAGGGCGGCAACCCGCATCGCTGGTACTCCCCAGATGACGTACACCAGGTGATCGAGCGGATCACCGCCGACTACAAAAGGATCGACCCGGCCGACGCCAACTATTTCGATCAGAAGAAACAGGACTACGAGACCCGGGGGCTGGCTCGCTATAACCAGCTGATCGCCGGCATCAAGAGCAAGTACGGTGGAACCCCGATCGGCGCCTCGGAATCGATCGTGACCCCGTTGGCGGAAGACCTGGGGTTGAAGATGGCCACCCCGGAGCCGTTCCTGGACGCGGTGAGCGAAGGCACCGATCCGACCGCGGCTGACAAGATCACGGTGGATCACCAGATCAAGGCCAAGCAGATCAAGGTCTTCGTGTTCAACAGCCAGAACTCGACCCCGGACGTGGCGGCTCTGGTGACCGCGGCGAAGGACCAGGGCATCCCGGTGGCAAAGGTCACTGAGACACTCGTCCCGGCCACCGCCAGCTTCCAGGACTGGCAGGTCGGCCAGCTCGAAGGCATCGATCGGGCGTTGTCGCAGGCAGCGGCCCGATGACTGCCCACTCGCTGGATTCCGATGTGGATCGACAACCCAGCAACACCGTCGCGCCACGGAAGGAGGATCAGCGACCGGTCGCATCCGTGATCGCCCTGCGTGATGCGGCGGTCGAGCGAGGCGGCCGGCGGCTGTGGAGTGGGCTGGATCTGACTGTTGCCGCCGGCGAGTTCGTTGCGGTGTTGGGACCCAACGGGGTCGGCAAATCCACCCTCGTCCAGGTCATTCTGGGGGCGCTACCCCTGATCGAGGGCGAGGTGCGGGTGCTGGGCGGCTCTGCTGGACGAGCCCACGAGCGGATTGGATACCTGCCCCAACGCCGCAGCTTCGACCCATCTCTGCGGGTGCGCGGCCGCGACATCGTGCGGCTGGGCTTGGACGGGCATCGGTGGGGCCTTCCCCTGCCGGCCTGGTGGCCGTGGCCAGGCGCGACGGCGCGGCGTGCAGCCACCGCGCGGGTCGAGGAGGTCATCGATCTCGTCGGCGCCGGCGGGTACGCCGATCGCCCGGTCGGAGAACTCTCCGGGGGAGAGCAGCAACGCCTGTTGATCGCCCAGGCGCTGGCGCCCGCTCCCGATCTGCTGCTGCTCGACGAGCCACTGGACAGCCTCGATCTGCCGAATCAGGCCGCCGTGGCCGCCCTCATCGCGACAATCAGCCGTGCGCAAGGGGTGGCTGTGATCATGGTGGCGCACGACGTCAACCCGATCTTGTCTCATCTCGATACCGTGGTCTATCTCGCTCCGGGCGGTTCAAAGATCGGTTCACCCCGAGACGTGATCACTGGTCCGACGCTGACCCAGCTGTTCGGCACCCCGATCGAGGTGCTCACCGCCTCCGACGGCCGGATGGTCGTCATCGGCCACCCCGCACGGTGCGAGGATCACGCCGGGCAGCAGCCGTGATCCTCGCCGCGGGTCCGAGCTGGAACCCGATCATCGATCTGCAGCAGATGTGGTCGTTCCCGTTCATGGTCAACGCCTTTCGCGCCGGCTCCATCGTCGCGGTGCTGGCCGGGGTGATGGGCTGGTTCATGGTGTTGCGTCGGCAGAGCTTCGCCGGCCATACCCTGTCGCTGATCGGTTTTCCTGGCGCAGCCGGCGCGGTCCTGATCGGTGTCGCTGCCAGCTACGGCTACTTCGCGTTCTGCCTGGCCGGCGCCCTGGTCATCGCAGCATTGCCGCGCGCCGGACCTGGTGGCTACTCCGAGGAGTCGGCGGTCACCGGAACCGTCCAGGCTTTCGCCTTAGCGTGCGGGTTTCTGTTCGTCGCCCTCTACAAGGGATTCCTCAACGGCATCAATTCGCTGCTATTCGGCAACTTCCTGGGCATCAGCGCCGGCCAGGTGAGTCTCCTGGGAGTCGTCGCCGCTTTGTCGCTTGCCGCCTTGGCAGTGATCGGGCGCCCGCTGGCCTTCGCCTCGATCGATCCCGACGTGGCGACTGCCCGCAACGTCCCGGTGCGTGCTCTGTCGGTGGCATTTCTGGTGCTCCTCGGTGCCGCGACGGCCGAAGCCAGCCAGATCACCGGGACCCTGCTGGTGTTCGCCCTGCTGGTGATGCCAGCGGCGACCGCGCAGGCATTGACCGCTCGACCCGGCCGCGCCCTGGCCCTGACAGTCACTATTGGGCTGGCCGTCACGTGGCTCGGCCTGAGCGTGGCCTACTACACCCCATTTCCGGTCGGGTTCTTCGTGACCAGCTTCGCCTTCGCCGGCTTCGTCGCCGCCCAGGCAGTCCGCCATACCCGGCCCCGGTGGCGGACCGCAAGCACCGACACAAGCCCCATGCCAATCGGGATCGCGCGATGATCTGGCCGTCATTCCTGGTCAACGCCCTGCTCGCCGGTACCGCCATCGCCGCGGCGGCCGGACTGGTCGGCTACTTCATGGTGCTGCGGACCCAGGTCTTCACCGGCGACGCGCTGAGCCATGTGGCGTTCACGGGTGCCCTGGCGGCGCTGGCTTTGGGCATCGACGAGCGGTTCGGCCTGTTCGCGGCGACCATTGGCGTGGGCGTCGCCCTCGGCGCCCTCGGCGGACGGGGCCGGGCTGACGACGTCGTGATCGGCAATGTGTTCGCCTGGATCCTCGGCCTTGGCGTGTTCTTCCTGACCCTGTACACCACCAAAAACAGCGCCGGCAACGGCAATGCCGGCGTCAACGTCCTGTTCGGCTCGATCTTCGGCTTGAACCGCTCCGAGGCGATCACCGCGGTCGTCGTCGCCGCCCTCATCGCGGCTGGCATGGTCACCATTGCCCGGCCGCTGCTGTTCGCCAGCATCGACAACGCCGTTGCCGCCGCCCGAGGTATTCCGGTCCGCATGCTCGGCTATGTCTTTCTCGCCTTGGTCGGCGCCGCCGCCGCCGAGGCGAGCCAAGCCGTCGGTGCGCTGCTGCTGCTCGGCCTGCTCGCCGCACCCGCCGGGACCGCTCAACGCCTCACCACTCGGCCGTACTTCGCACTGCTCATCTCCGCCGGTCTTGCGGTAGGGGAGATGTGGGCAGGTCTCGCACTCAGCTACACCGTCCCGGTGCTGCCACCGAGTTTCGCCATCCTCGCCATTGCCACCGGCGGATATGCCCTCGTGCTGCTCAGCGGCAGTAGCGCGGGCGATCCGGGCGCTCGCCCCGGTGATCACCACAACCTGACAATAAGTCATACCTGACCTCAGCTTCTCGTCGACGCCAACGCTTCTGCTCCAGGGATGCCCACCGACGGGTGGCCGTACGCGTGACCCGCTTCACGTACTTATAGGCTCGATCCTGGCCGGCTCGGGAGTTAGCGTCGTGCGCATGGAAGCACGTTTCTCCCTCTCCGATCTCACCGCGGACCTGTACCGCCGGATGGCCGCGCTCAGCTCCGCCGTGCAGAACTGTGGGCTGGACCATCAGCTACTCGAACTAATCAAGATGCGTGCCTCGCAGATCAATGGTTGCGCGTACTGCATCGACATGCACAGCAAGCATGCCCGCGCGATGAGTGAGACCGAGCAGCGGTTGTACGCCCTCAACGCCTGGCGGGAAACTCCCTTCTACACCGAGCGGGAGCGGGCCGCGCTGGCACTGACCGAGGCGATCACCCTTATCACCGACGGCCACGTATCAGACGACGTGTACGAGCAGGCTCGCCACGTGTTCGATGAGAAAGAGGTCGGTCAGATCGTCTGGGCCGCCACTGTCATCAACACCTGGAACCGGTTGGCCATCGCAGCTCGATCAGTACCGGGCAGCTACCAGCCTGGCAAAGGATGATGGTCCACCCGGCTAGCCGCGGCGGGCCATATCGCGTAATACGTATTGCAGAATGCCGCCGTTGCGATAGTACTCGGCTTCACCGGGGGTGTCGATGCGCAGTACCGCGTCGAAATCAATCGGATCGGCATCTTCACGGGTGGCTTTGATGCGCACCGTTGCTGGGATGGAGCCGTTGTTCAGGGCGGTGACACCGGAGATGTCGAAGGTTTCGGTACCGTCGAGACCCAGCGACGAGACCGATTCGCCGGCCGGGAACTGCAACGGCAGCACGCCCATTCCGATCAGGTTGGAGCGGTGGATGCGCTCGAAGGATTCGGCCAGCACCGCCTGCACGCCGAGCAGTCGAGTGCCCTTTGCCGCCCAGTCTCGTGAGGAACCCGAGCCGTATTCCTTGCCCCCGACGATCAGCAACGGGATCCCATCGGCGGCGTAATGTTGAGCCGCGTCGTAAATGGAGACCGGCTGCTCACCATCGGATTTCGTAGTGAAGTCTCGGGTGTAGCCACCGCTGATGTTGTAGAGCAGTAGGTTGCGCAGCCGGATGTTCGCGAAGGTACCGCGGATCATTACCTCGTGATTGCCGCGGCGGGATCCATACGAGTTGAAGTTCTTACGCTCCACACCTCGCTCGGCGAGGTAGCGACCGGCCGGGGAATCCGCCGTGATGGTCCCGGCGGGTGAGATGTGGTCAGTGGTCACCGAGTCCCCGAGCAGCACTAACACCCGCGCTGCCGAAATGTCGCGCACCGGCGGCGCTTGGGCGGTCATTCCCTCGAAATACGGGGGCTTGCGGACGTAGGTCGACTCCGGATCCCAGGTGAAGGTCTCGCCCTCCGGCGTGGGGAGTGACTGCCAGCGAGCATCGCCGGCGAAGACGTCGGCGTAGTCCTTGGCGAACATCTCCTGGCTGATCGTGGACTCGATCACCTTCTGGATTTCTTCCGGCCCGGGCCAGATATCCGTGAGATAAACCGGTTGGCCGTCGCGGTCGTGCCCCAGCGGGTCGCTGGCGAAGTCGATATCCATCGTTCCAGCCAGCGCATAGGCGATCACCAAGGGCGGTGAGGCGAGATAGTTCATCGAGACATCCGGATTGATCCGGCCCTCGAAGTTGCGGTTACCGGACAGCACACTGACCACCGCGAGGTCGGCGTCACGGACGGCTTGGGAGACCTCTTCGAGCAGCGGACCCGAGTTGCCGATACAGGTGGTGCAGCCGTAGCCGACCAGGTAGTACCCAAGTCTTTCCAGATACGGCCACAGACCGGCCTTCTCGTAGTAGTCCGTGACAACCTGCGAGCCCGGCGCCATCGACGTCTTCACCCATGGCTTGACGGTCAGACCCCGTTCGACGGCGTTGCGGGCCAGCAGCGCTGCGCCGATCATCACCGATGGGTTGGACGTGTTGGTGCACGAGGTGATCGAAGCGATCACCACTGCACCGTGGTCGATCTCGTAGCCATCGCCCTCGGCGGGCCGCACTGGCGTCGGGGAGCTGAGGCGGCCCTGCGCCGCGGCCGCAGCCGAGATCGTCGGACACGGCGCACCGGCACCGTTGCCGCTGCTCACCGCGGGCGCGTCGCTGGCAGGGAAGGAGTCAACGCCGGCCTGGTCCACCGCGGACTCCGCGGCGCAGGCGTAACCGGCCAGCGCCTGCCGGAATGCCGACTTCGCCTCCGACAGCGAGATCCGATCCTGCGGGCGTTTGGGTCCGGCGATGGACGGGACCACCGTGGACAGGTCCAGCTCGAGATACTCGGAGTAGGTGGCTTCGCGGTGCGGGTCGTGCCAGAGGTCCTGCTCCTTGGCGTAGGCCTCTACCAACGAGAGCTGCTCGGCGGGGCGACCGGTCAGCGCCAGGTAGCGCAGCGTCTCCTGGTCGATCGGGAAGATTGCGCAGGTGGAACCGAACTCGGGGCTCATGTTGCCGATGGTGGCGCGGTTGGCCAGCGGCACCGCAGCCACGCCTTCGCCGTAGAACTCCACGAACTTGCCGACCACGCCGTGCCGGCGAAGCATCTCGGTCAGGGTGAGCACGACATCGGTGGCGGTTGCCCCCGGCGGGATGGATCCGGTGAGTTTGCAGCCGATCACCTGCGGGATGAGCATCGAGACCGGCTGGCCGAGCATCGCCGCCTCGGCCTCGATGCCGCCCACGCCCCATCCCAGCACGCCGAGCCCGTTGACCATCGTGGTGTGGCTGTCGGTACCCACCACGGTGTCCGGATATGCCTGGCCGTTGCGGATCATCACGGTGCGGGCCAGATGCTCGATGTTGACTTGGTGCACGATTCCAGTCCCCGGCGGGACTACCTTCAACTCGTCGAATGCACCCTGACCCCAGCGCAGGAACTGGTAGCGCTCCCAGTTTCGCTGGTACTCCAAGTCGACGTTGCGCTCGAAAGCATCGCGACGGCCGAACACATCGGCAATCACGGAGTGATCGATGACCAGCTCGGCCGGCGCCAGCGGATTGACCGCGTGCGGATCGCCACCCAGAGCAGTCACCGCCTCGCGCATCGTGGCCAGATCGACCAGACAGGGCACCCCAGTGAAATCCTGCATAATGACCCGAGCCGGAGTGAACTGGATCTCAGTGGACGACTGCGCTTGCGCGTCCCAACCTGCAAGTGCCGCGATGTGTTCGGCCGTGACATATGCACCGACAGTGCCTGATTCCCAGCGCAGCAGGTTCTCCAGCAGTACCTTCAAGCTGTACGGCAGGGCGCGCCACTGGGTGCCGAGGCGCCGGTCCAGCTCGGCCAACCGGAACACCTCGTAGCGGGCGGATCCGACGGACAGGGTGCCACGGGTGCCGAAGCTGTCGACGCTGGCTGCTGCGTAGGTCACTGACACCTCCTCGGGAGAGGGCTAGGCCGGTGCCCTCCACTGTGACTCTACGTCTGGGCATCCGCCGGCGTGATCAGTGGGCGCGGTCTTAACGATCAGGTGATGCGCACGAATCACCATGGTGATACGTCATACGCTTGGTCTCTTGCGTAACGAGAACACCCCGGAGGCGGCAACCATGCGGGTGCCTTTGACCGTCGCCGACTTCCTGGCCCGCGGCGAGACGGCGTTCGCGCAGTCGATCGCGGTGATCGACGATCCCGATCAACCGGCGTCACCGGTGCACACGTCGACCTTTCAGGAGCTGGGCAGCAGGGTCCGCGCCTGGCAGGCCGGCCTTGACGCGCTCGGGGTGGGTCCAGGGCAGCGGGTGGCGGTGGTCAGCCACAACTCGACTCGGATGCTCGAGCTATTGCACGCGGTCCCGGCCAGCGGCCGCATCTGCGTGCCGGTGAACTTCCGGCTGCGCGCCGAAGAGGTCGACTACATCGTTTCGCACAGCGGCTCGTCGGTGCTGTTGGTAGACCCGGAACTCGACGATGGCCTCAAGGCGGTGACCGCGCCGCACCGGTTCGTACTCGGCACCGAGACCGACGAGCAGCTGATGCGCTTCGACACCGAGCCGCAGCCTTGGGCCGAGCCTGACGAGGACGCCACGGCGACGATCAACTACACCTCGGGCACCACCGCGCGGCCCAAGGGAGTGCAGCTGACCCATCGCAACATCTGGATCAACGCGGTCACCTTCGCCATGCACACCCGTGTCTGGGAACGTGACGTCTACCTGCATACCTTGCCGATGTTCCATTGCAACGGCTGGGGCATGCCCTTCGGCCTCGTCGGGTTGGGCACCAAGCAGGTCGTGCAACGCAGGATAGATGGCGCCGAAATCCTGCGACGGATCGACCAGCACAACGTGACGCTGATGTGTGGCGCTCCCGCGGTGTGGAACGCAGTGCTCGACGCCGCCGCGAGCTGGGATGGCGAGATTCCGGGACGAGGGCGGGTGCGGCTGGTCTGCGCGGGTGCGCCACCGCCCACCAGGCTGATCCAACGGGTCGGCGACGAACTCGGTTGGGAGTTCATGCAGCTCTACGGGCTGTCTGAGACTGCGCCATTGCTGACCTTCAACCGCAGCGGACCCGCCGACGATGAGCTGCCCGCCGCTGATCGCGCCCGCCGGCTGTCCCGGGCCGGTGCCCCGGCGCTGGGCGTGCAACTGCGTACCTCCGAGTCCGGAGAGGTCTTGGCCCGCTCCAATGTCGTGATGGCCGGCTACTGGGATAGCCCGCAGGCCAGCAGCGAAGTGCTCGTGGACGGCTGGTTTCACACCGGCGATGGCGGGCTGGTGGATGACCAGGGCTACTTGTCCATCATCGACCGGAAAAAGGACGTGATCATCACCGGCGGTGAGAACGTCTCTTCCATCGAGGTGGAGGACTGCCTGTTCAGTCACCCGGCAGTGGCCGAGGTCGCGGTGATCGGCGCTCCGTCGGAGCGCTGGGGTGAGACCGTCAAAGCGCTGGTCGTCGCCGCCGCGGGGCAGCAGGTTACCGAACGGGAGCTGATCGCCTACTGCAAGGAACGGCTGGCCGGCTTCAAGGCACCGACGTCGGTGGAGTTTCGCGAGGCCATTCCGCGTACCGCCACCGGCAAGATCCAGAAGTTCAAGCTGCGCCAGGAGTATTGGGAGGGCCGGGAGCGCCAGGTGAACTGACTTTGGCCCCGGCCCACCATCGACCCTCCCGTCACCTACTGTGACGGCCCCTCCGCATGTAGCCCATGTGGTTGATGTTGTCTAAGTTACCTATGGGCTTGTTGGTGTTCATGAGGTGGTCGTGGCAGAGTGCATCCGCATGCCTACTTGACGAAATCTGCTCGCGTCAGGGAGGACTGGCGCCTGCCGAGGGCACCGGGGAAGGAGTGAGGTGTGAGCGTCCGGACTCGACGTCACCTCGCCAGCCGTGGGTTTGTCGCAGTGACACTCACGGTGCTGGCGCTAGTGGGACATCCGGCCGTAGGGCAAGCGTTGCCGCCGCCTCCGCCCAATCCCAGCGATGACGATCTCAAATCCAGTCAGGGCCACGTCGACGCGACCGCGACCCGGGTAGGCCAATTAGCCAACCAGGTCGCCCAGGCGGACGCCGACCTGGTGGCAAGTCAATCGCAGGTGGAGCTCCGGCACGAGCAGGCCAATAAGGCGCTGATCAACCTGCAGGCTGCGGACAACGCTGCGGCCGCGGCGAACCTCGCAGCAGACAGCGCCCGCGCCGAAGCCGATGCGGCGGTGGCGCAGATCGCGGTGGCGCATCAGGATCTCGACCAGTTCGCGGCCGCGAGTTTTCGTCAGGGCAACACCGTCGGCTCACTGTCGGCCTTCCTCGGCTCGACCAGTCCGAAGGACCTGCTCGCCAGGGCCGAGCTGCTGGATGCAGTGGGAGGGGCTCAGCTGCACGCGGTGGAGAACATGCGGCGAGCCCGCGTCGATGCCGCGAACAAGGACTCGCAGACCCGGGCAGCCCTGGCAGCAGCTCAGGCCGCCAAGCAAGCTGCCGCTGACGCCAAAACGGCGCTGGACACCGCCTACCGGGTCGCCATCGATACCGAGGCAGCGCAATCCGCAAAATCCACCGCCCTGCAGAACCGCAAGACCGATCTTGAGCGGCAGCTTTACGACGCGCAAAACGCCGTTGCGGGACTGCGCGGGCAGCGGCAGCGTTACGAGGAGTGGCGCGCGGAACGTGATCGCGAACAGGCGGCGGCAGCTGCGGCGGCAGCCGCGGCAGCAGCCGCCGCCGAAAGAAGTTCCGCGGTCACCGGCAGCAGCTCTCGGTCTACCACCGGCGCCGTCCAGTCAGTGATCAATCGGGCGATGGCTCAGCTCGGCGTGCGCTATTCGTGGGGTGGCGGCAACGCCGACGGACCAACGGTAGGTGTTCGCGACGGCGGCGTCGCGGACACCTACGGCGACTACCGCAAGGTAGGTTTCGACTGCTCCGGCCTGATGATCTACGCGTTCTCGCACGCGCTCGGTGGATCGCTACCGCACTACACTGGCTTTCAGTACAACACGGGCCGCAAAATACCGCTGGCCCAGAAACGCCCGGGCGATATGCTTTTCTGGAGCACCGACGGTGACATCCACCATGTGGCGCTCTATATCGGCGGCGAACAGATGATTGAGGCACCATATTCCGGAGCCGCGGTCCGGGTCACCTCGGTGCGCTACAGCGGTATCATGCCCTACGTCGTCCGGGTGCTCTGACTATCTTCACAGCCGCCACACCGGTGCGGCGGTTGGGTCTGGCTGGACCCCTGCGGATCTGCTGCAGTCGGATTTGCGCCCCAGTTAGATTGGTGCCCCAGATTGGTGTCCCAGATTGGTGTCCCAGTCGGACCCGTGCGAGGAGGAGCCCGTGAGTAAGGCTGACGGCGGAGCCCCCCCGCCAGCGTCCGACCGGCCGGCCCATCCCGGCCGACTAGCCACCCCAGCCAGGGACGCGCAGCTCATCGAGCGGACGGTCTTCGAGATCCAGCGGGTGATCGTAGGGCAAGATCGCTTGGTCGAGCGGATGCTGGTCGGCTTGCTGGCCCGGGGCCACCTGCTACTCGAGGGCGTGCCGGGAGTGGCCAAGACCCTCGCTGTGGAGACCATCGCCCGGGTAGTGGGCGGTTCGTTCTCGCGCATCCAGTTCACTCCTGACCTGGTTCCCGCCGACATCCTCGGCACCCGGATCTACCGGCAGGGCAGGGAGCAGTTCGACGTTGAGCTGGGACCGGTGGTGGCGAACTTCGTGCTCGCCGATGAGATCAACCGCGCTCCGGCCAAGGTGCAGTCGGCGTTGCTGGAGGTGATGGCCGAACGGCACGTGTCCATCGGCGGCACCACCTACCCGATGCCCACGCCGTTCCTCGTGCTGGCCACTCAGAACCCCATCGAGAACGAGGGCGTCTACCCGCTTCCCGAAGCGCAACGCGACCGGTTCCTGTTCAAGATCCAGGTGGAATACCCCACGGTGGAGGAGGAGCGCGAGATCATCTACCGGATGGGTGTGCATCCTCCCGAGCCGAACCAGGTGCTGGACCCTGCGGAGCTGATCCGGCTGCAAGAGGTCGCCGCACAGGTGTTCGTGCATCACGCCCTGGTCGACTATGTGGTGCGATTGGTTCTCGCCACTCGGACGCCAGCTGAGCACGGCCTGTCCGACGTGGCCGGCTGGGTCGCCTACGGCGCCTCCCCCCGGGCCAGCCTGGGGATCGTCGCGGCAGCCCGAGCGTTGGCGTTGATCCGCGGGCGGGACTACGTCTTGCCGCAGGATGTCGTGGACGTAGCGGCCGACGTGCTACGACACCGCCTGGTGCTGTCCTACGACGCGCTGGCCGATGGTGTGCCGGTCGAACACATCGTCACCCGGGTACTGCAGACCGTGCCGCTGCCACAGGTGTCCGCCCGTCCGCAAGGCACCGGCCCGGTTGCCGCTGACCCAGGAACGCCCGCCGGGGTCGCGGGCCCGAGCTGACTGACCCGATGACGGCGCGCAGCGAGTGGGGGCAGCGGCACCATTGGGCGCCGCCAGCGCTACGCGAGGGGCGCATGGAGGCCGGGCTACGCGCGTTGGAGCTCACCGTGCGGCGCCGGCTGGACGGGCTGCTACAGGGCAATCACCTCGGCCTGGTGCCCGGGCCGGGCACCGAGCCGGGCGAAGCCAGGCGATACCAGCCCGGCGACGACGTCCGGCGGATGGACTGGGCGGTTACCGCGCGCACGACCGAGCCGCATATCCGCGACACCGTCGCAGACCGTGAGCTGGAAACGTGGCTGGCCGTGGATCTGTCGGCCAGCCTGGACTTCGGCACCGCGGAATGTGACAAGCGGGAGCTCGCGGTGGCCGCCTGCGCCGCCGTGGCGCACCTGACCCGGGGTGGTGGGAACCGGGTCGGCGCCGTGGTCAGCACCGGCGCCGAGATGCTGCGGATACCCGCCCGCGGTGGTCAGCCGCACACCCGCGGGATGATCCGCCGGATCGCCGAGGTGCCGCGCGCCACCGAAGGCACCCGCGGCGATCTCGCCGGCCTGCTCGAGCAGCTGCGCCGCCCGCCGCGTCGACGTGGTCTGGTCACGGTGATCTCGGATTTCCTCGGTCCGCGATCTGGGGACGTGTTCGACTGGGAGCGGCCGCTGCGCGGGTTGGCCGGCCGGCACGACCTGATCGCGATCGAAGTCCTGGACCCCCGGGACCTCGAACTGCCCGACATGGGCACTGTCGTGCTCGCGGATCCAGAGACCGGGCGGCAGAAGGAGGTCGTGACTACACCGCTGCTGCGCCGGGAATTCGCCGCGGCAGCAGCAGCACATCGCGACGAGGTCGCCGCAACGCTGCGGCGATGCGGTGCTGGACAGCTGACGCTGCGCACCGACTCGGACTGGGTCTCCGACATGGTGCGTTTCGCGGTCACCCGCAAGCGGCACTGGTCGGGCGGTGGCGCGTGAGCCTGACCGGGTTCACCACTCCGCTGTGGTTCCTGCTGCTGGTGGTGGTCGCCGCGCTGGCGGCGGGCTATGTGTGGATGCAGCGCCGACGGCGTAGGCAGGTGTTGCGCTTTGCCAATCTCGCCATGCTCGAACGGGTCGCGCCGCACCGTCAGGGCTGGTACCGGCACCTGCCGGTGGCGCTGCTGCTCGCTGCCCTGGTGCTGTTCACCGTCGCGTTGGCCGGCCCCACCGCGGAGCAGAAGGTGCCACGCAACCGGGCGACTGTCATGTTGGTGATCGACGTGTCGCTGTCCATGCGGGCTACTGATATCGAACCGACCAGAATCGCCGCGGCACAGCGCGAGGCGAAGAGGTTCGCCCATGACCTCACCCCTGGGGTGAACCTCGGGCTGGTGTCCTTCGCCGGTTCAGCCACCGTCCTGGTGTCGCCGACCACTGAGCGGGTCTCGGTGATGCGAGCCATCGACAACCTCAAGCTTGCCGAAGCAACCGGCACCGGTGAGGCGATCTTCGCTGCGCTGTCCTCGATCGAGGCCTTCGGCGCCGTAGTCCCAGATGTCCAAGGACCGCCACCGGCGCGCATCGTACTGCTCACCGACGGCAAACAGACGGTGCCGACCCCGGACGGCGACGACTCGCGCGGGGGGTTCACCGCAGCTCGCGCCGCGGCTGCAGCCAAGGTCCCGATCTCGGCGATCTCCTTCGGCACTGCGTACGGTCAGGTGGAAATCAACGGCGAGCGCCAGCCGGTGCCCGCCGACGACGACTCGATCCGACGGATCGCGGACTTGTCCGGCGGTCAGTTCTACGACGCTGCCAGCGCTGGGCAGCTCAGCGATGTCGTGAGCACTCTGGGCGAGCAGATCGGCTATGAGACCAAGCGAGCCGACGCCAGTAAGCCATGGCTGATCGCGGGCACCCTGGCCGCGATAATCGCTGCCGCCGGCGCCTTAGCCATCGGGCAACGACTGCCCTGAGGGCTGCTCGTGAGTGGCAAACAGTGTTATGGCACTGTTTGCCACTCACGAGCGCGACCGAAAGGAGCGCAAATGCCCCGTTCCGTTCTTGTCACCGGGGGCAACCGTGGTATCGGGCTGGCCATCGCTCACGCGTTCGCCAAGCAGGGCGATCGGGTTGCCGTGACGCACCGCGGGTCTGGTGTGCCCGACGACGTACTCGGAGTGCGCTGCGACGTCACCGACGGCGCCGCCGTGGAGGCGGCATTCGCTACGGCGGAGCAGGCGCACGGGCCGATCGAAGTGCTGGTCTCCAATGCCGGGATCACCGACGACACCCTGCTGCTGCGGATGACCGAGGAGCAGTTCTCCCGGGTCCTCGACACCAACCTCACCGGCGCGTACCGGGTGGCCAAGCGCGCCGCCAAGAGCATGCTGCGGACCCGGTGGGGGCGGATGGTGTTCATCTCCTCGGTGGTGGCGCTGTCCGGCGCGCCCGGCCAGGTGAACTATGCGGCCAGCAAAGCGGGGCTGATCGGCGTCGCCCGATCCATCGCTCGTGAGCTGGGATCCCGGTCGATCACCGCCAACGTCGTCGCGCCGGGCTATGTCGACACCGAGATGACCGCGGAGGTCAGCCAAGCGCGCCGGGAAGAGATTCTGCGTTCGATCCCGCTGCGGCGCCAAGCTACCCCGGAGGAGGTCGCCGCGGTCGTCACCTTCCTCGCTTCAGACGCGGCCGGGTACATCACCGGGGCGGTGTTGCCGGTCGACGGCGGCCTGGGAATGGGTCATTGAGTTCGGGGGAGGGGGACAGATGGCGGGTCTACTCGACGGCAAGCGACTGCTGATCACAGGCGTGATCACTGACGCCTCGATCGCTTTTCATGTGGCGCGGGTGGCGCAGGAGCAAGGCGCCCAGGTGGTGCTCACCGGATACGGCCGGTTGCGCCTGGTAGAGCGGATCGCGCAGCGGCTGCCCCAGCCAGCGCCGGTACTGGAGCTCGACGTGGCCGACCAGGGCCAGTTGGACTCACTGGCGCAGCGACTCGGTGAGCACGTCGACGGGCTGGACGGAGTGCTGCACTCCATCGGCTTCGCCCCGGCGTCATGTCTGGGAGGCGAGTTCCTCAACGCGCCGTGGGAAGACGTGGCCACCGCGTTGCAGGTCTCCGCGTACTCGTTCAAGTCGCTGGCGATGGCGTGTCTGCCGCTGCTGGGCCCGGGTTCCTCGATCGTCGGGATGGACTTCGACAACCGGCAGGCCTGGCCGGCCTATGACTGGATGGGGGTGGCGAAGTCGGCGCTGGAGTCGGTGTGCCGCTATCTCGCCCGTGACCTCGGCCCGCACGGTGTCCGGGTCAACCTGGTGGCGGCCGGCCCGGTACGCACCTTGGCGGCGAAGTCCATCCCCGGCTTCGCCGCGTTCGAGAATGCCTGGAACGGTCGCGCTCCGCTGGGCTGGAACGTCGACGATCCGACCCCGGTGGCGCGCACGGTCTGCGCACTGCTGTCCGACTGGCTACCTGCCACCACCGGCTCGATGGTGTGGGCCGACGGCGGCTTCCACGCGATCGGCGTCTAGGTGTCTCGGCGTTGACCGACGCGCTGTTGGTGCTTTCCTTCGGGGGCCCCGAGGGACCGGACGAGGTACGGCCGTTCCTGGAGAACGTCACTCGCGGCCGGGGTGTCCCACCGCAGCGCTTGGCGAAGGTAGCGCAGCACTACCTGCATTTCGGGGGAGTGTCACCGATCAACCGGTGCAACCGCACCCTGATCATCGCAATCGAGCACGCGCTCGCCAGGGCGGGGCTTGACCTGCCGGTGTACTTCGGCAACCGCAACTGGCATCCGATGGTGGAGGACACCGTCGCCGCGATGGCCGCCGACGGTGTGCGCCGCGCAGCGGTATTCACCACCTCGGCGTGGGGCGGGTACTCGGGTTGTCGGCAGTACCACGAGGACATCGCCCGAGCCCGGCACGCCGTCGGTCCTGGGGCTCCCGATCTGATCAAGCTGAGGCAGTTCTTCGATCATCCGCTGTTCATCGCAGCGTGCGCCGACGCGCTCCGCGCCGCCCGTGACCAGGGTGGCGCTGACGCCCGGGTGGTGTTCACTGCGCACTCGGTACCACTGGCCGCGGACGCTGCCGCCGGGCTTGCTGCGCAGGGTGGTCACCGCTACTCCGAGCAGGTCGCCGAGGCCGCGCGGCTGGTCGCCGCGGCTGCCGGGGTGGACTCTCAAGACGTGGTCTGGCAGTCCCGTTCCGGGCCGCCTCAAGTGCCCTGGCTCGAACCGGACGTGGTCGACCATCTCGACGCGCTGCATGCCGCTGGAGTGCCCGGCGTCGTGGTGGCGCCGATTGGATTCATCTCCGACCACCTCGAGGTGGTGTGGGACCTCGATCACGAGGCTCGGCAACGGGCAGCCACGCTCGGGATGACTTTCGTGCGCGCCGCCACCCCGGGCACCGACCCCCGCTTCGCAGGCATGGTGGTGGAGCTAATCGCCGAGCAGGTACACGGTGCACCCGCCCGCCGGTGCTCCCAGATCCCGGCAGCCGGTCAAGGCACCAACGGCACGCCCTGCGCGGCAGGCTGTTGTGACGCGCTGCGGTAGCTTTCGGAATGTCCTTGCCAATGTGGCAACTACATGTCTGCAATACGCGATTAGTGCAGTCTGGAGGCCGTTGCCTACTTAGCGTGGTCGCCGGTGGGACTCAGTTTTCGGTCTCGTGCCCCAACAACCTGCCATGATCGGTGACACTGAGCGATGGCCGTGCGATCCTGCATGGTTACTGCTCACTACTGGCGATCTTGAAATGCGACCAAGGCGATTAGGCAACCCGCCCTCTGCTTCAACCACGCGCTTAAGGAGGACCGCTTAGCGGCGGCCGGCGCGGGGGGTGAGGGCTCGGACTGCTTCAGCCACCGCGGAGCGGCGGGCTTCGCGTACGGCGGTGAACAGGGGGCGCAGCGCGGCGGAACGGGCCGCCGCCACCGACGCGGACAGTGCACCGCCGAGGTTGTCGGTGTCCGCGGCGCGCAGGATCGCCTCCACCTCGTCGGCCTGCTCGAGCACCCGTAGCGCGCGGGGCGGGGTGCCTTCGGGCCAGGGCGGGCGGACCCGGAGCTCCAGAGCCTCGGCGATCTCGGCGCGCACGCCGGGGCGGTGCCGGGCCAGGTCGAGCTCCACCAGTGTCGTCGCCGCCTGGCGGACCGCGCCGCGCAGACCATGCTCGGCATCCGGCAGTTCAGGTTCAGGAGCGGGGGGCAGCGGGCCACTGGCGAACACCGTCCAGCGAAGCACCCCCTCGGCGACCGCATTCGGCACCGCCGCCAGTTCCGCGCCAGGGAAGACGGCGACCTCACCGCTGCGCAGCGCCGCCGCCGCGAGCGGTCCCTGCGGCGGCAGCCCTCGGACGTCACCGGGCACCGGCAACAACAACCGGCCCACACCGGCCCCAGCCCGTCGGGCCGTGGCCAGCAGACCCACCACAGAGGTCGGGACTTCATCGGGTGCCGGCAGATCAAGCTGCCGTGCGGTGGCCTCGTCGACCGCCACCACCTCGTGCAAACCGGCCCAGGTGTGCAGGCCGTCGATCACAGCGTCAGGGGCGGCGCAGCCGTGCAGCCAGGCCGAGGCCCACACGGTGAATGTCGCGCTGGGGCATGGCACGGAGTAGGAGCGTAGAACGCGGACTCGCACTATGCACATCCGGCGTGGCTGCGCTGCGGAATTCAGACCCCCGGTTACCGTCGAACCCATGCGCTCCCGTTACCTACCGAGCAGCTCACCGGGTCGTAGCGCACGCTACGGACCAGACGTGCTGCACCAACCACGCCGGCGCCGCGAGGTGCCGCAACTGCCCGCCGAGGCGGGTGTGGTGGTGGAGGATGCCGCGAGCGGGTTCTGCGGCGCGGTGCTCCATTGCGAGGGTGACGCGGTGGAACTTCAGGACGCCCGGGGTGTGGTCCGGTCCTTTCCCCTTCGGCGTGCCGCTTTCCTGGTCGACGGCGATCCGGTCACGCTGGTCCGTCCCGTGCCGCAGCCCACCGCGGGCGCGGTCCGGTCGGCGTCCGGGTCGGTCCGGGTGGCAAGGACACGGGCCCGGACAGCCCGGGCCAGCCGGATCTGGGTGGAGGGCAAGCACGACGCAGAGCTCGTGGAACGGGTCTGGGGCCACGATCTGCGGGTGGACGGTGTGGCCGTGGAGCCACTCGACGGTGTGGACTACCTGGCCGACCGGGTCGCGAAGTTCGATCCCGCCCCAGACCGGCGGCTCGGCGTGCTGGTCGATCATCTGGTCGCCGGTAGCAAGGAAAGCCGGCTCGTGGCGGCGGTGCGCTCGCCGCACGTGCTGGTGACCGGGCACCCCTATGTCGATGTCTGGCAGGCGGTGCGACCCGCGACGCTGGACATCCCAAGCTGGCCGGACGTGCCGCGCGGGGTCCCGTGGAAGGACGGCGTGTGCCAGGCGCTGGGTTGGGTGGACGGGGCCGGGTTCGCGGACCCAGCGCAGGGATGGGCGCGGGTACTGGGCGCCGTGGACAGCTTTCGTGATCTTGAGCCGGCGCTGCTGGGTGCCGTCGAGCAGCTCATCGACTTCGTCACGGCCGGGTAGCAAAACGAGATCACGATCACCGCAGAATCCAGCCCGAAGATCTGTCAAGATGGTCACATGGCCGCTGTCGTGTGGCTCGTTGCAGGGCTGCTGCTGATCGCTGCCGAGGTACTGACCAGTGGCTTCGTGCTGATCATGTTCGGGGCGGGGGCGCTGGTGGCCGCAGGGTTCGCGGCGCTAGGCGCTGGGCCCTTGCCTGAGGTCGCCGCTTTCGCCGGCACCTCGGTGGCCCTGATCACCCTGGGCCGCCCGGTGCTCAAGCGCCGGCTGCACACCGCCCACGTGCCGACTAACGTCGACGCATTGATCGGCGATAGAGCGATTGTGGTGAGCACCGTTGACGCGCGCGGCGGCAAGATCAAGTTGCGCGGGGAGTTCTGGTCCGCGCGGGCGTTCGACGAAACCGAGGTAATCGAGCCAGGCCACACGGTGACGGTGATGTCCATCTCCGGGGCCACTGCCGTCGTTTTGGGGGAGCTTTCATGAGTGTTGCGCTGCTCGTGGTGATAGTGGTGATCGTGCTGGCGATCGTCGCCACCGTGGTCAAATCCGTGGTGGTGATCCCGCAGGCGTCCGCAGCGGTCGTCGAGCGGCTCGGCCGCTACCGCGGCACGTTCACCCCCGGGCTGAACTTCCTGGTGCCGTTCATCGACCGGATCCGGGACCGGATCGATCTGCGGGAGCAGGTGGTGTCCTTCCCGCCGCAATCGGTGATCACCAAGGACAACCTGACGGTCGATATCGACACCGTCGTCTACTTCCAGGTGACCAACCCGAAGGACGCGGTGTACGAGATCTCCAACTACATCGCGGCAGTCGAGCAGCTGGCCACCACCACGCTGCGAAACGTCGTCGGCGGGATGAGTCTTGAAGACACCCTGACCTCCCGGGACTTCATCAACGGCCAGCTGTCCGGAGTGCTCGACGAGGCGACCGGGCGGTGGGGGATACGGGTAGGGCGCGTCGAGCTCAAGGCTATCGACCCACCGCCGTCCATCCAGGACTCGATGGAGAAGCAGATGCGCGCAGACCGGGAGAAGCGCGCCACCATCCTCACCGCCGAGGGCCAGCGCGAATCGGCGATCAAGACCGCGGAGGGGCAGAAGCAGGCCTCGATCCTCTCCGCTGAGGGTGCCAAACAAGCCGCGATTCTCACCGCGGAAGCTGAGCGGCAGTCTCGTATCTTGCGAGCCCAGGGCGAACGGGCCGCGAGGTATCTGCAGGCGCAGGGTCAGGCCAAGGCGATCGAGAAGGTGTTCGCCGCGATCAAGGAGGGTCGCCCAACGCCGGAGTTGTTGGCCTATCAGTACCTGCAGACGCTGCCGCAAATGGCCCAGGGCGATGCGAACAAGGTCTGGATCGTGCCCAGCGACTTCGGCAAGGCACTCGAAGGATTCACCAAGATGCTCGGAGCACCGGGGGATGACGGGGTCTTCCGGTACGAACCAAGCCGGGAATACGTGGCCGCCAGCCGGCCAGAGGACGACGACGAGGCCGTTGCCGGGTGGTTCGATACCGCCACCGACCCGGACGTGGCGGCTGCGGTGCGGGCCGCGGAGGAGGTGGCGCGCAGGGAGGTACCGCGGCCGGAGGTCGGGACGACCCCATCGCTGGGACCCTCGGTACGGCCGGCGTTCAGCGGTCAACCCGGCGCGGCGCACCATGTGCCCCGTCCGCAGTCGTCCCCGACCGGACCACCCGATTCGGCCGGGGATGACCCGTCAGCGGAGCAATAACGGGGGCCGCTGGTAGACCCATGGCTCGACCTGCTCGTAGGCCGCGCATGCGGCGAGCACCCGGTCGTCGGCGTGGCGCGGCCCGACCACCTGCAATCCGATCGGCAGTCCAGCGCTGGTCCATCCGCATGGCACGCTGGCGGCGGGTTGCTGGGTCATGTTGAACGGATAGGTGAACGGCGTCCAGCTGGTCCACCGCTGCGAGTGCCACCCGATCGGCACCTCCTCACCCGCAACGAAGGGCGTGATCGGAACCGTCGGGGTGAGTAACAGGTCGTAGCGTTCGTGGAAAGTGCCCATCGTGGCGCCCATCGCCATCCTGGTCGCGGTGGCACTGAGGTAGTCCAGCGCGGAGCAGCGCTGGCCCTGTGTGACGATCTCCTGCAGCGTCGGCTCCATGAGATCAAGCTCGCGCGGCGTCAGGCGCTCGACCGTCTTGGCCATGGCGGTGAACCAGAGCACCTGGAAATCCCGCGCGCAGTCAGCGAAACCAGGATCGGCGAACTCGACCTCCGCGCCGAGGTCGCGGAACACTCCGGCGGCGGCCTGCACTGCATCGGCGACGTCCGAATCGACCTCGACGTAGCCCAGCGTCGGGCTCACCGCGATCCGCAATCCCAGCGCACCGTTGCCGAGCACGCTGGAGTACGGGCGAGTGATAGGTGGTAGCGCGGACCAATCTCGCGGATCGTAGCCGGATACCGCATCGAGCAGCAGCGCGGCATCGGCCACTGTGCGGGCCATCGGCCCGGGGCTGATCAAGGTACCCAACGGGCTGGACGGCCAGTGCGGCACCCGGCCAAAGGTCGGCTTGATCGCCACCGTCGCGGTGAAGGATGCTGGGATGCGGACCGCACCACCGCCGTCGGTGCCCATCGACAGCGGACCCATACCCAGAGCGACCGCTACCGCACTACCGCCGCTTGACCCGCCCGACGTCCGGCTGGTGTCCCAGGGATTGACCGTCACGCCGGTCAGCGGGCTGTCGGTGACGCACTTCCAGGCCAGCTCGGAGGTGGTCGTCTTGCCAAACAGGACCGCGCCCTGCTCGCGTAACCGGGCGACAGGCGGACTGTCGAGCGGCCATTCCTGGCCCGGGGAGACCAACCTCGAACCGCGCAGGGTCGGCCACCCCTGGGTGAGATACACGTCCTTGATCGACGTCGGCACGCCATCGACCAGACCCTGCGGCAAGCCCTGGTGCCAGCGCAGCTCGGAGGCCTTGGCGTCCTGCAGCGCACGGTCGACGTCCACGAAGCAAAACGCGCGCACCTGGCCGTCGAGCTGATCGACACGATCTAACACGGCCTGGGTGGCCTCGACCGGAGACAGCTCACCCGTGCGGTACGCGGCGACGAGCTGGACGGCCGTGAGGTCCGCGGGGCTGCTCATGGTGCAGCCTTCGCCTGGGTGACTGAGATGGGGGAGCGGGCCTCGACGATCAGTCCAATCATTCCGATCGCCGCGCCGGTCAGCGAAACCGCGAGCAAGGCCGGCGAGGTGGTTCCAGTGACTGCGTCGCCGAGCACCACCACCGCTACCGTGCCCGGCAGGACGCCCACGGTACCGGCCAGATAATGCGGGAACCGGATCGGCGACAGCGCGCTGCAGTAATTGAGCACCGAGAAGGGCACTGCCGGGATCAACCTCAGTGACGCCACCGCAAGCCAGCCTCGATGGCGCAACCGGGCATCGACCGCCCGCAGCACCTTGTGATCCAGATGAGGCAAGACAAATCCGCGAGCCAACCGGCGGACGAGGCCGAAGGCCAGCACCGCGGACAGCACCGTCGCCACCAGCGAGAGGCCTACCCCCAGCACCGGTCCGAAGAGCAGCCCGGCAGCGAGGGTGAACACCGTACGGGGGACCGGCGCCACCGTGGCCAGGGTGTGTCCGAGCAGGAACAGCAATGGCGCCGCGATGCCGACCGACTGCGACCAGTCACGCACTTGTAATGGGCTGGGTACCGGCAGCACGACGGCAGCGACGCACATTACGCCCAACACGAGCACTGTGACCAACAGGCGGGTGCGCAGTCCGCGGGGTGGCGTGCGGGCCAGGTCAGTCACGGCCGATCTCCTCCAGATGCGATGCAGCGCCGCGCCCCGGTGCCAAGCGTACCGTCGCCCGGCAGCCGTCGGATTCGGCAGGATCGCCGCTGGAGGTCATCTGCTCGACGGGCTTACGCCCGGATGTTCAGGCGGGTTTGATGTTGGCGTTGAGGTGAAAGACGTTGGCCGGGTCATACTTGGCCTTGATCCGGGCCAGCCGCCCATACTTGGTCGGGCCGTAAGACGCCCGCACCCGGTCGTCGTCGTTTTCCGTCATCGAGTTCACGTAGCCACCGGAGTCTCGGGCGAAGGGCCGCAACGCGCTCCACAACGACCGGACCCAGGCCCGGTCAGCGTTCAAGACCGCGGGGCTGGCCCCGATGCCGGCGATGTTGACGACATATCGCGGCGAGCGTCGACCGCCGAAGGCCGTCTGCTCGTCGCTGACCGCTGAATATGCTCCGTCCAGCCGGAAAATCAGGCAGAAGCTCATTGGCGAACGCTTTGCCGGCAGCTGAGTCACGATCCGCGCGATCACGTCGTCAGTCAGCTCGTCGAGGTAGATCACTTCCTGATAGCCGAGGAGTCCCCACGGCGCAGTCTCGTCGAGCGTTCGCTGCAATGCCACATACGGGATCGGGGTGACGAGCTCGAACAGCGGCGGAAGCGCGTCACGAATCGGCGCGACGATGCGGGCGTGGTCCTCCGCGGAGGAAAACCCGACGATGATGAGCAGATAGCCGGGGGTGAAGTGGTATTGCGGAGGTACGAACGGTGCGGGCGGGGCGTTGAGCCCGATCGCGATCTGAGCGCCGGCCTCGCCGGGCAAGTTCGGGACGACGTCGCGGGCCAACCGCAGCACCTGCTCGCCCTGATCCATCCCCCAGAAAAACAATCCCAGGTGCACCTCTGGTCCGACCGGGAGCAGCTGGTACTCGAAAGTCGTGACGACGCCGAAGTTGCCGCCCCCGCCGCGTAGCGCCCAGAACAGATCCGCGTGTTCGTTAAGGGAGGTATGCACGCAGCGGCCGTCAGCGAGCACTACCTCTGCTGAGACCAGGTTGTCGATGGTCAATCCCGCCTTGTGGGTCAGCCATCCGATGCCGCCACCGAGTGTCAGGCCACCGACACCAGTGTGGCTGATTACTCCGGTGGGTACCGCGAGCCCATGCACCTGGGTTGCCGCGTCCAGCTCTGCCACGGTGGCACCGCCGCCCACCCGGGCCAGCCGAGCGTCAGGACTGATCGAGACCTGGCGCATCGCGCTGAGGTCGATCATCAGTCCGTCATCACAAACACCGGTCCCGGAGAAGGCATGGCCCCCGCCGCGAACCGAGATTTCAAGTTGTTGTTCCCGGGCGAAGGTCAGCGCAGCCGCGATGTCGGCCGGCGACGCGCAGCGAGCGATTGCTAACGGATTGCGATCGATGTCGTTATTCCACTGTATGCGCGCGGTGTCATAGTCGGCATCCTCTGCCGTGATCACTTTCCCGGCCAGCACCGTGCGAAGCGCTTCCAGATGATGAGACGAGACTTGCATCATGAAAACAACTCCAGGGCTTCGGGTGAGCACCCGGCGCTCGCCCGGTGCAGCTTCAGTTGGATTGCCGGGACCTTAGCGAGCCTGCCAGCGCTCCTCAGGCTGTGGCCACCATCATTTTTAGTAGGGTTGATGCGTATGTCCCTCGACTTCAGAGCCCGACCGGAGACACTGACAATCGCACATTGCAATCGCCTCCTGCCGATACTCTCCGTAATCTGATGATGACGGGAGAGGTGGCCGCGTCGAAACCACCCCTCCCTGGCCAACGGCACCGTACGTCGTCATCCAACGGCACCGCCGCGACTTGTCAGCCGGACACAGACCCGCCGGCACCGCCAGCGGCGCTGCCGCCCGCGCCGCCGGTGCCGTCACCAGCACTGTTGGTTTGGTCACCAAACGCGTTGATGTTCAGGGCGTTGATACCGAGGCCACCGCGGCCTACGCCGCCCGCGCCGCCCACGCCGCCGTTGCCGCCACGGCCGCCACCCACGCCACCGGCGCTGAACATCGACATCACGGTGCGGGCCGGCAGCAGCTCCACAGACTGCCCGTCGATCTCCACAAAACCCACTGCGTCAGACATGAAATCCTCCTAGGAAAGTCGTCCCGGTACTAGCCGGGAAACGCACCGCATCGGTGGCATTCCCGATTCGGCTTCCCATACCCTGCCCAGGTGTACCGCCACGGGCAATCAGTAGCCGCACGTAAATCTTCCCGGTTGGCTACGTAGCCGGGAGTCGTTTTTCGAATACGTAGCCAACCGCAACGGTGACGTAGGTGCTAGACGCTTAGTACCTACGAGCAACGGTGAGGCCAGGCCTACCCTCTGTGTCATCACGCATTAGCTGCTTCGCCCGAGCTCATTTAGTATCGTCGCGATCAGGGCGATTTTTCGCAACATTTTCAGCTGACCAAAACACCCGATGAAGCTGCTGTGGAGTGCAGATTATCTCATCCTGCGACCCGCTGGATAGCGGCACCAACGGCGTGCATCGGCTGCATCCACAGGTCTTATCCTTCGAGTGTGACCACGTCGCGAGGGTTCCCAGCGGCCGGAGCGAGCGTGGTCGGCGTAGGTCCGACCGGGCTGATACTGGCCGGTGAGCTGGTACTGGCCGGGTGGCCATCGAGGTGGTCCGCTCGGGGGCGCGGAGCAGTAAACGCTGCCCCGCCACGCTCCGGTGACCGCGGATGAGGTGATCCGGCCGTCGACCGCCGTTCACGGCGCTGAGACCCAATTGAAAACACTGGGGTGATGCCGTCGGTTCAGCGACGCGACCCGGCAGGTGAGCGCCTTTCGGTGCGGCCGAGTTCTGTTCGCCGGCGACGCCGAGCACATTCACTCACCCATCGACGGCCAGGGCGTCAATCTCGGCATGCAGGATGCAATGAATCTCGGCTGGAAGCTCGCCGCACACATCCGGAATCGTGCCCCGAATAGCTTCTCGACAGTCATCACACCGAGCGGCTCCCAGTGGCCGCCCGGGTACTCGCGACGACGCGCGCACAGCGGGCCGCGCAGTGAGATCGGGCGGGGATGAACGCGCCGTCTCTCAGGAGTGGGACCGCCCTGCCACTGTCGAACTGGGGGGCGGTGCGGACGTCGTCGGCGAAGCCGATATCGATCAGCTCTCGGCCGCGGGCGCAGTGGCCAAGCGCGGCAGGGACATCATCGGCGAACGCCCGATACGCGGCCGCTGCGGCGTGTGCTTCGGGGGCGACACCCTGCCATCCGCCTTCACCGAGGAGATCGATGAGACCGCCGGCTCCCCACTGGTCCTCAATGGCGGGTCGGAGGTTGCATTTCGCCGGGCGAGGGTAGCGATGTTGATCGTCAGCCATGCGCGGCTGATTTGTCATAATGTCGCTTATCGGATCGTGCCAGCGACCGTTGCGCTGCAGCCGGCGAGGGTGAACTCGTGCGAGCGGATCAGCGGTAACCCTTGCGCGGCGAACTCGTGTTCCGGACTCCGTTGGGTTCCTGCATTCGGGGTCGGCGCACAGATAGACGAGAAAGTCTTCGGATTGTCCGGGTCGCCGGTGAAGATCAGGGTGTCCGGATTCCACTCATCAGGACGCCAGGCCGGCTCCAACCGCTGCGCCAGAAAACGCGCCATCGATCGCGGGGGTCCACGACCGCGGCGATGTGGCCGCGGACGGCGGTCGTCATTGCGGACGCAGCGCTTGACTGATCCGCGCTGCCTGCCGGGTGAGGTGGTGACGTTCGGCGAGGTTGGGGGCAGACCGCGCGGCGTCGGCGTACAACCGTGCCGCGGTCAGAAGGTCGCCCGCCTTCTCGTGGAGGTACGCCGAGGCGGCGGTGTGGCGGGGCAGGCCAGGGTCCACCGTGGCCAAGGCCGCGAGGCCGGCCACGGGGCCGTCGGCCTCGCCGATCGCGATGGCTCGGTTGAGCTGCACGATCGGGCTCTTGGTGAGCCGGAGCAGATCGTCGTACCAGCCGACGATCTGCACCCAGTCGGTCTCCTCGGCGCGCGGCGCGTCGGCGTGCAGGGCGGCGATAGCGGCCTGTGCTTGGAACTCACCGAGTCGGTCGCGACCCAGCGCTGTCTGCAGGACTGCGACGCCCTCGGCGATGAGCGAGGTGTTCCAGCGGGAGCGGTCCTGCTCGGCCAGGGGGACCAGGCTGCCGTCGCGCCGGGTCCGCGCCGGTCGCCGAGCGTGGTGCAGCAGCATCAACGCCAGCAGCCCCGCGGTCTCCTCGTCATCGGTCATCGACGCC
>DASUII010000147.1:0-2869 GCA_036279835.1 Pseudonocardiaceae bacterium | reverse complement strand
TGTGCCGCTGAGCATGGAATACAAGCTCGAAGTCTGGGACTCACCCAACTCCGCCGGCGTGATCATCGACGCGATCCGCGCGGCGAAAATCGCGCTGGACCGGGGTATCGGCGGCCCGATCACCTCGGCGTCAGCGTATTTTATGAAATCACCCCCCGAGCAGTACTCCGACTCCGACGCCTACGCCGCCGTCGAGGCATTCATCCGCGGCGACGTGGACCGGTAACCCCGAGCTTGCGCCGCCGGTATCCTGGCCGCCGTGTCTGCGTCCAGACTGCTCGCGGTGGTGCTGCTCACTGCCGCCGCGGCACTGTTCACCGTCGGGCTACTCGGTTGGCAGCGGCGGTTGCCACGCAACCGGTTCGCCGGCATCCGCACCGCCGCAACGCTGCGTTCAGATGCCGCATTCAGTGCGGCCAACCGGGTGGCCGCCCCGACCGTTGTCGCGGCAGGAGCGGTCTGCGCCGCTGGTGGCGCCCTGGCCCTCAGCGCGGGCGGTGCGGCGCTGGCAGTGATCGTTTCGGTGACCGGCGCCGGCGCGGTCGGGCTCCTGCTCGCCGGTGGGTTGCTGGGCCACCGGGTAGCCAGCGCTGTCCCACCGCCGACCGGTGGCTGCGCCGGCTGTGCCTGTAGCGGTGGCGGCTGCACCGCCGCGTAAGGTGGAAGGTTTGTCCGGTTCTTCCTGACTTACCCATCTGTGACGATTGGGTGTGGTCTGCGTCACAGATGGCCACCAGCTAGTGACGAGCAGGTTTTCCAGGACCAGCCGCCGGATACAGGTCTTAGCACAGCGCTGGCAACAAGCAGCCGGCCAGGTCACTCGAGGAGCTTTCGAATGGGTAGAATTGCACGACGAGCTGCGGGACTCCTGGCCACGGGGGTGGTTGCGGTCGGGATGGTTTTCTTGAGCAGCGGCGTCGCAATAGCTGGTCCACAAGCGCCTGCGCCGGTGGCCTCGATTCCCAACGTGACGGGCGTCTCCACATCAGTAGCCCTTGATTCCGGGTTCGTCTCGGCGCTGCAGTCCCTCAACGTGGCGCCATCCCCGTCGGGCAAGGCCACGGTGAACAATGGCGTCGCCACGTTCCCGATCACCGGTGGCCACATCACCGTCTACAAGCCGGGCGAGGTCAACCCCTACGTGCAGGGCATCTTGATGCACGAGGGCAGCGGGCTGAAGCTGACCAAGGGTAATACTGTGGTGACGCTGGAGAACTTCGTCATCGATCCTGGCAACCCGGCGACGCTGACCGGCAAGGTGCTGGCTAACGGCAATGTCCTGGCCGACAGCACCACATTGTTCGATCTCGACGGATCAACTCTGCAGCCGATCACCACCAACGCCCAGGCCAATACGGCTACGCTCCAGGGTACGACGGTCAAACTGTCTGACGGTGCGGCAGCCGCGCTCAACAAGGCGTTCGGCACCGACGCCCTTAAGGGCGGAACGACGGTCGGTATCGCCACGATCGTTGTGGCGCTTCCCGGACAGGGACAAGCGCAAGCGCCTTCCGGTGGCGTGGCCGCAGGCGGCGGAGGCACCTCCGGCGTCGAGCACGGTGGGCTGCTTGGCGCCGGCGCGGCTGCGTTGCTGGTTGCCGCGGGAGCCGCTGCCTACGCCGTCCGTCGGCGAGAGACGTCTTCGAGTTCGACGAGGTAACACCATAGTGTTCACCACCGGTCCTGGGCCGCGGCGTCGATCCGGGGACCCAGGACCATCTCCTGCGTGAGAGGAACCCCACTCGACGGGAGAACGTAGCGATGCGATCATCCAACGGCCAGGGGGTGACGGCGGGTAGTACCAGCCGACGGCGCCGTCAGCTGGTCGCAGCGACGTTCACGGTTGTGCTGGGGCTCGGGGGAGCCTCGATGGTGGGCTACGCGCTGGATCATCAGGAGGTTGCGCCGCAACCGTCGTCGGCTGCCGACCCGCAGAGTGCACAGCCAACCGCCCCATCACTGCGGGCCGCGCCACTGACGACCCCCGTGTTGCCGGCATCAACACCTACCTCTATCCACATCCCGGCGATCAAGGTGTCCTCCCCGGTCACCAGTGTCGGGCTGAACCCCGATCACACCATGGAAGTCCCGCAACCGGGACCGCACTACAACCAGGCTGCTTGGTACCGCTACTCGCCCACCCCGGGCGAGATTGGTCCGTCGGTGATCATCGGGCACATCGACTCCGCCAAGGAGGGGCCGTCGGTGTTCTTCAGACTGGGCGCCCTCAAGGCTGGGCAACAGATCGAGGTTGGCCGCGTCGACGGCACCACCGCGACCTTTCAGGTCGACTCCGTTGCGTCCTTTTCCAAGCACTCATTCCCCACGCACACCGTTTACGGTGACACTGATTTCGCCGCCCTGCGTCTGATCACCTGCGGCGGAAGCTTCGACAGGTCAACCGGCAACTACGTAGACAACATCGTGGTCTTCGCCCATCTGCTGTCGTGATCCCCTCTGGCGTTCCCGAACTCCAGCAGCGCTCTAACCTCAGCCCTCCGACGCTGCTGTGCAGTTCGGGAGCCGCAGAACAGACAGCCTGCTGCCAGCGGCAGTACCACGTCCACTCATCGCGCTGCAGCGCTAGACTTGCGCTATGGCGACGATTCAGATACGCGAGATCCCTGAGGATGCCTACGAGGTGATCCGCAAGCGTGCCCGCACGGCTGGGCGATCCATCCAGTCGTACATGCGTGACTGGCTGATCGACTTCGCTGGTAATCCCACCACCGAGGAGGTGCTGATGGCCATGGAGGCCGCGCGGGCGGCCAGCCAGACGCCCGGCCCTACCCACGAGTCCATCCTGGCTGACCTGGCCGCGGACCGGCGGTGAACGACTACGTGCTCGATGCGTCGGCGCTTGTCCTGG
>DASUII010000146.1:0-2404 GCA_036279835.1 Pseudonocardiaceae bacterium | reverse complement strand
AGCAACTGCGTTATCTCACCATGTCTTTCCGCGGATTTGACGCCCACGCGCATACCGGCGAAATGCTGGTAAACGCCGATGTCGCGCAGACCGTGGTGGGTGTCTTCAAGCGGCTCTACGCTGCCGGCTTTCCCATCGAGGAGATGCGGATCACGACCGAAGCCGAGCTGAAGATGCCGCCGACCGGGGACGGCAACAACACCAACGCCTTTGTCTGTCACCAAACCCCTGGTCAGACCCAGTGGTCGGCCAACGCCTACGGGTTGGCCATCGACCTCAACCCGTTCGACAACCCCTCAGTGAAAGGCGATCTCGTGTTGCCCGAGCTGGCATCGTCTTATCTCAACCGGGACTGGGCGCGCTCGGGCATGGTGCTCGACGGCGGCGTGGCGGTGACCGCATTCGAGTCGGCCGGCTGGAAATGGGGTGGGCGATGGTCGGCGCCGGTCGATTTCATGCATTTCAGCGCCAATGGGCAGTGAATAATCACGGCCCCTCCAGATCACCCTCGAGGTCGAGGTAGACCGCCCGCAGCGCGTCGAGATCGGCCGGATCGGGTTGGGCCCACAGGCCCCGGTCAGCGGCCTCGAGCAGCCGCTCGGTCATTCCCCGCAGAGCCCACGGATTGGACTTCCGCAGGAACTGCTGCACGCCGGAATCGAAGACATAGGACTCGGCGAGCTGGTGATACATCCAGTCCTCGACCACGCCTGCGGTGGCGTCGAAGCCGAACAGATAGTCGACGGTGGCGGCCAACTCGAAGGCGCCCTTGTAGCCGTGTCGTTGCATGGCGGCGATCCACTGCGGGTTGACCACCCGGGAGCGAAAGACCCGGCGGGTCTCCTCGGCCAGTGAACGGGTCTTCACCGCGTGCGGTATCGCGGAGTCACCGACATATGCCGCCGGATTGCTCCCGGTCAACGAGCGCACCATCGCGACCATTCCGCCGTGATACTGGAAGTAGTCGTCGGAATCGGCGATGTCATGTTCCCGGGTGTCGACGTTCTTGGCGGCCACCGTGATGCGCCGGAAAACGTGCTCCATATCGCCCCGCGCCGCGGCACCGTCGAGCCCTCGCCCGTAGGCGTAACCACCCCAGGTGGCGTAGACCTCGGCGAGGTCGGCGTCAGTACGCCACTGCCGGCTGTCGATCAACGGCAGCAGGCCCGCGCCGTATGCGCCCGGCTTGGAACCGAAGATCCGGGTGCGGGCCCGCCGGCCGTCGCCATGCGCCGCGAGGTCAGCCCGGTAATGCGCGGCGACGAAGTTGCGCGCCGCCGGCTCGTCGAGCCTCGCGACGGTGCCGATCGCGTCGTCGAGCAACGCGACCACATGCGGGAAGGCATCCCGGAAGAAGCCGGAGATGCGCAGCACCACGTCGATGCGGGGCCTGCCGAGTTCATCGAGCCCGACCACCTCCAGGCCGGTGACCCGGCGGGAGGCGTCGTCCCACACCGGGCGCACACCCAGAAGCGCCAGCACCTCGGCGATGTCATCGCCTTGGGTACGCATGGCGCTGGTGCCCCAGATGGTCAGACCCACTGAGGCAGGCCAGTCACCGGTGTCGGCGCGATGGCGCTGCAGTAATGAGTCGGCCAGCGCTGTGCCCACGTCGAAGGCGTTGCGGGTCGGGATCGACTTCGGATCCACTGAGTAGAAGTTGCGACCGGTCGGGAGCACCGAGACCAGACCACGGGTCGGGGAACCCGAGGGCCCCGGCTCGATGAACCGGCCGTCCAGGGCCCGCAGCACATTGGTGATCTCGGCCGGGGTGCCGGCCAGACGGGGGATCAGCTCGGTACACGCGAACCGCAGTACTGACACCACCCCGGCATCCGGTTCCCCCAACACCTCAGCGACCACAGTGGGCACCTTCGCCGGGTCCCAGTCAGCCGCCAGGGTGCCCTGCACCAGCCTGCGAGCCAGCCCCTCCAGACGGTCGACGTCGGCGAGCGATCCCTGCTCGTCGTCCAGGCCGATGCACGCCGCGATGGCCGCGCGCAACCCCGGCAGCGGCTGTCCCGAGCCGAACACCTGGCGCGCTCGCAGCACCGCCAGTACGTCATTCACCAGCTCATTGCCCTCGGGGGCGCGACCAAGCACGTGCAGGCCGTCGCGGATCTGCACGTCCTTGATTTCGCACAGGTACCCGTCGAGGTGCAGCACGAAGTCGTCGAAGGCCTCGTCACCCGGCGGGGTGTCCGCGCCCAGATCATGGTGCAGCTGGGCGCTCTGGATCAGCGTCCAGATCTGCCCGCGCAGCGTGGGCAGCTTGTCGGGGTCCAGCGCCGCCATGGTGGCGTACTCGTCGAGCAGCTGCTCGAGCCGGGCGAGGTCGCCGTAGGTGTCGGCCCGGGCCATCGGCGGGATCAGGTGATCGACGATGGTGGCGTGCGCCCTGCGC
>DASUII010000145.1:0-2580 GCA_036279835.1 Pseudonocardiaceae bacterium | reverse complement strand
GTCGTGCCGGGAGCGATCTGGGTCGCGCCGAGCACCTGCGCCTGGCCGGTCGGGCTGGTCACGGCGACCAGCTCATCGGGTTGATCACCTTGGTTGATGATGGTGAGCACCACCGGCACGGTCGACCCGGCGGGGTAGGTGCCCGTCGGGCTCGGCGGGTAGGGCAGCAGCACGTCGCGCAGCGCGATGGAGTTTCCGACGTTGCCGAAGACCCCGTCGACGGCGGCAACCTGGTTATCGGTCTGGGTGATCTGGCCGGCACCGCAGCCAACCAGCGCCAGCGCGGCGGCACAGCAGGCCACGACGCGAGCCGCGATGATGAGGGGGACCCGCATCATCGAAGCGTATCGGACCCACCGCTGTGGACGGTGCGCCACCTCGGCGCAGCCGGGCTGCCGAAGCGGTCCACAGTGGAGTGACCGTGAGCTGCGCAGCACGGAGTTGCCTGGTCTGGACCCGTGGCCGGATCCTCTGACCTGCGATGACGCTCTAAGTAGCCGACCCGCCCCCCGCGCCGCGATTTGCAGACGTGGTAACCTGGGTGCAGCGAAAGGGGCAGAGGACACATGGTTTTTAAGGTCGGAGAGACCGTCGTCTACCCGCATCACGGTGCCGCTCTCATCGAGGCCATTGAAACTCGAGTGATCAAAGGCGAGGAGAAGCAGTATCTCGTCTTGAAGGTCGCTCAGGGTGATCTTACCGTCCGTGTTCCTGCTGCCAACGCCGAGTTCGTCGGCGTCCGGGACGTAGTCGGTCAAGAGGGTCTCGATCGGGTTTTCGAGGTGCTGCGTGCTCCTCACACAGAGGAGCCGACGAACTGGTCGCGGCGGTACAAGGCCAACTTGGAGAAGCTCGCCTCTGGCGATGTCAACAAGGTGGCGGAAGTGGTCCGGGATCTCTGGCGTCGCGAGCGCGATCGGGGCCTGTCGGCTGGCGAGAAGCGCATGCTTGCGAAGGCTCGCCAGATTCTGGTCAGCGAGCTCGCGCTCGCCGAGGGCACGAACGAGGACAACGCCGAGGTGTTACTCGACGAGGTTCTCGCGGCCGCCTCCTGAGCCGCTGCTTCCCGCGTCAAGCGCCCTGACGACGTCACCGACCAGTGCCTCGACCCCTGCGGTCGTGGCACTGGTGCCTGCGGCGGGGCAAGGTGTGCGGTTGGCGGCTGGGATGCCGAAGGCATTCGTGCCGCTGCTTGGCCGTCCGCTGCTCTGGCACTGTGTGCAACGTCTGTTGGCGTCCGGTTGTATCGAGGTCGTCGTCGTTGCGGTCGGTGAGCAACACCAGGACCAGGCCCGCACCGCCGTCGCAGAGGCGGGCGACCAGGTGCGGATTGTCATCGGTGGCGCGCACCGCTGCGACTCGGTGCGGGCGGCCCTGTGCACCGTGCCTGACGCCGAAGTGGTGTTGGTGCACGACGCCGCCCGCTGCCTCGCGCCGGTCAGTGTGATCCAGGCGGTGGCGGAAGCGGTATTGGCTGGGCACCAGGCCGTGGTGCCGGTCTTGACGGTGGTCGACACGATCAAAGAAGTGGACTCCGACGGCTGCGTCGTGGGCACTCTGGATCGGGCGGCCCTGCGGGTTGTGCAGACCCCCCAGGGCTTCGCTGGGGCCCTGCTACGCCGGGCCCACCAGCTACCGTCCGGGCCGGTGACCGACGACGCCGGGCTCGTCGAGGCGCTGGGCATGCCGGTGACCACGCTGCCCGGTCATCCGCACGCTTTCAAGATCACCACTCCGTTCGATCTCGTGGTTGCTGAACTGCTGGCCGGCGGGAAAGCCGCTGGCCCGGGATGAGGGTGGGGATCGGCACCGACGTGCACCCGGTGCAACCCGGCAGGGACTGCTGGATCGCCGGGCTGCGCTGGCCGGGAGTGCCCGGTTGCGCCGGACACTCCGACGGTGACGTCGCCGCGCACGCGTTGTGCGACGCTGCGCTGTCGGCTGCTGGACTGGGTGACGTGGGTGCGGTGTTCGGCACCGATGAGCAGCGCTGGGCCGGGGCGCACGGCGCTGATCTGCTCACCGAGGTGCGCCGCAGGTTGGCAGTGCAGGGCTGGACAGTGGGAAACGGCGCCGTCCAGGTGATCGGCAACGCGCCGCGGGTGAGCACTCGCCGCGCCGAGGCACAGCGAGTGCTGTCCGACGCTCTGGGCGGCCCGATCTCGGTGTCCGGTACGACGACTGACGGCCTCGGGTTGACCGGCCGCGGTGAGGGTGTCGCAGCGGTGGCAACGGTGCTGCTCGTACCATTACCCGAGTGACCTTGCAGCTTTACGACACCGCGACCCGCAGCCAGCGGGAGTTCGTCCCGTTGCGACCCCGCACGGCGTCGATCTACGTCTGTGGTGCCACCGTGCAGGGCGTCCCGCACATCGGGCACGTGCGGTCGGCGCTGAACTACGACGTGCTGCGGCGCTGGTTGATCGCCACCGGCCACGACGTGCTTCTGGTGCGCAACGTCACCGACATCGACGACAAGATCCTCACCAAGTCCGCCGCGGCGGGCCGGCCCTGGTGGGAGTGGACGTATCTGCACGAACGGGCCTTCGAGGCCGCCTACTCGGTACTTGGCTGCCTGCC
>DASUII010000144.1:0-9482 GCA_036279835.1 Pseudonocardiaceae bacterium | reverse complement strand
GCGGCGTCGACCTGCCCGGCGAGCCGACGGCTGGTGCAGCCGCAGATCGCCAGGGTGTCCAGCTGGACCGGTCGACCAGAGTCGTCGGCTAGCCCACGGGCCAGCACTACGCCGGGAAGCTGCTCGGCCTGATCTACGCCGAGGCCGGCCGCCAACGAGTCACCCAGCATCGCCAATCGCAGCAGGGGGGAGTGGCCTTCCGCCGAGGCGAGCATGGCGATATCAGGATCCGACGGGGCATGCGGACCGGTCCCGTCCGGCAGGTACACCCCGTCTGCCCGGAAGGGCAACCAGCCCGGGATCACGATGTGGCGGCGGGCCCGCCGGCCCTGTTGGTTGAGCATTCCGTAGGCCGCACCGAGCGTGGCGCCGGTAGCGCCTGCCACGACGGCCATCGTCCGAAGCAGATGTTGCATCGCTGAAGACCTCCCTCGACGCCGCGCTGCGCAGAGTGACCCCCATACTCTTGATATACGCCTCGAAGCTCGGGAGCGCGCGTGCACGACCGATATCCGCCTACCCCTGCCAGGAGAACCCGGTGCAGTACGCCGAGCACATCATCGATCTGGTCGGCAATACCCCGCTGGTCCGGCTGAACGCGGTGACCCGGGAGGTCGCACCGCTGGTCTTGGCGAAGGTCGAGTACTTCAATCCCGGCGGCAGCGTGAAGGATCGGATCGCGCTGCGGATGGTGGAAGCGGCGGAACGATCAGGTGCGCTGCGACCGGGGGGCACGATCGTGGAGCCCACCTCAGGCAACACTGGTGTGGGGCTCGCGCTGGTTGCCCAACGCAAGGGATACCGCTGCCTGTTCGTCTGTCCCGACAAGGTTGGCCAGGACAAGCTTGACGTGCTCAAAGCCTACGGTGCTGAGGTGGTGGTGTGTCCCACTGCCGTCCTTGCCGCCCACCCCGACTCCTACTACTCGGTGTCTGATCGATTGGCCACGGAGATCGACGGTGCCTGGAAGCCCGACCAGTACTCCAACCCGGAGAACCCGGCCAGCCATTACCACGGCACCGGTCCCGAACTCTGGGCCCAAACCGAGGGGCGGATCACCCATTTTGTGACTGGCATCGGCACCGGCGGGACGATCTCCGGAACCGGGCGCTACCTCAAAGAGGTCAGCGATGGACAGGTGCGGGTGGTCGGTATCGATCCGGAGGGCTCGGTGTACTCGGGCGGCAGCGGTCGGCCCTATCTCGTGGAAGGGGTCGGGGAGGACTTCTGGCCCCGCTGTTATGACCGCGCCATCTGCGATGAGGTCATCCCGGTCTCCGACGCCGACTCGTTCACCATGACCCGGCGGCTGGCCCGCGAGGAAGGGTTACTGCTTGGCGGATCCTGCGGGATGGCCGTGGTGGGCGCGCTGCGGGTGGCGGCTCGGGCCGATCCCGAGTCAGTGGTGGTGGTGTTGCTGCCTGATGGCGGGCGCGGTTATCTGGGCAAGGTCTTCAATGACGCCTGGATGGCCACCTACGGTTTCCTGCCCCCGGACTCCTCCGGCGCGACGGTCGCCGATGTGCTGGTCGGCAAGGACGGTGCCTTGCCCAAGCTGGTGCACACGCATCCGAACGAAACGGTTGCCGAGGCGGTGATGATTCTGCGCGAGTTCGGCGTCTCTCAGCTGCCCGTGGTGGCCGCCGAGCCGCCGGTCATGGCGGCCGAGGTGATCGGCGCGGTCAGCGAGCGCACCCTGCTGCAGGCGCTGTTCGCTGGTGATGCGCAACTCGCCGACCGGATCGAGGCGCACATGGCAGCACCACTTCCGACGATCGGGGCCGGAGAGTCGATCGGGTCTTTGATGCGGGCATTGGCCAACGCCGACGGCGCCATGGTTTTGATCGACGGCAAACCTGCCGGCGTGGTGACTCGTCAAGATGTACTGGGTTTTCTGGCTGGGCGGTGAGAGGCGCCGGGGCGGATCCGCTAACGTGGCCGCGCGCGCGTGCGCCAGGCTGTCCTAATGAGGGGGTTGAAGCCGCAGTGACAAGCGCCCAGCCGACTTCTCAGCAGATTCAGTCGACTTCCCAGCCCGCTCACTCGGCCGACGACCAGCCCGCATTGATGGCGCTGCCGGCACCTCCGTCGGCTCCGTCGCCTCCGGCGACATGGCCGCCGTTACATGGGCAGTCGCCGCAGCCGCCAGCACCCCAATTCGGACGACTCGTGCAATCAGTACCGCCCCCGCAGTTCGGACGATTGCTGCATTCTGCCCAATTGACAGAACCGGTGCGATTGCCAGACCTGGCGGCGCTGACCCAGGTACGCCAGACCGATGCCGACGGGCAGGCCGGCGGTGCGTTGCCGGCCGTTGGCACGGCGGAACCGCTGGCGGGTTTCGGCGCCAGGGTGATCAGTTGTTTGATCGACTACGTGGCTCCAGTGATCGTGCTGAACCTTTTGATTTCCCTCGGTGTAGCGCTCGGCAGCCCGACGTGGCCCCTGGTACTCGGCGCAGTCGGTTACCTGGGGTTGCTGGGTTTCGGGATCTGGAACTCGGGCTATCTGCAGGGCACCACGGGGCGAAGCCTCGGCCGCCGGGTGGCGCGCACGAAGCTGGTCGCGATCGAGACCGGTCAGCCGGTCGGGTTCGGCAGCGCCATGGCGCGCCAGATCTGCCACGGTGTGGAGTTCGGTATCGGATTCCTGTGGCCGCTGTGGGACGACAAGCGCCAGACTTTCGCGGACAAGATCTCCAACACGGTGGTGATCCGGGTCGATTCGCCAACCGTGGCAGACGCGACAACCGAAGATCGCACCGGCAGCACAACACCGTAGGCTGGCGAGGTGACAGGCTTCGCCACCCGTGCGATCCATGCTGGTCAAGACCCCGACCCGCATACCGGATCAGTGATCGTACCGATTCACAGCAGCTCCACCTTCGTCCAGGACGGCGTCGGTGGGCTACGCGAGGGGTACGAGTACGCCCGCACCGCCAACCCCACCCGCACCGCATTGGAAACCTGCTTGGCGGCGTTGGAGGTAAGCCTGCACGGGCGTGCGTTCGCGTCCGGCATGGCAGCCACTGACGTGCTGCTGCGAGCGACCTGCCGCCCGGGTGACCACATCGTCATCCCCGACGACGCTTACGGCGGCACGTTTCGCCTGATCGACAAGGTGTTCCGGCACTGGGGGATCGAGTACACCGCCGTCGGGCAGTCCGATCTCGACGCCGTGCGGTCCGCGATGCGCCCGAACACCCGGTTGGTGTGGTGCGAGACTCCGACCAATCCGCTGCTCAACGTCGCTGACATCGCGGCGCTGGCCGTCGTCGCGCACGACGCGGATGCCCGGCTGGTGGTGGACAACACGTTCGCCACGCCTTACCTGCAGACGCCACTGGCGCTCGGCGCGGATGTGGTGCTGCACTCGACCACCAAGTACCTCGGCGGACATTCCGATGTCATCGGCGGCGCGCTGATCACCGATGACGCCGAGTTGGACGAGCAGGTGGCTTTCCTGCAAAACGGTGCCGGTGCGGTGCCTGGTCCTTTCGACGCATGGCTGACCCTGCGGGGAATCAAGACCCTGGCGGTGCGGATGGAGCGACACTGCGACAACGCCGAGCGTGTCGTCGCGGCGCTGCAGGCGCACCCGGCCGTCACCGGTCTGCGCTATCCCGGTTTGGCCACCCACCGTGGCCACGAGATTGCCGCCAAGCAGATGCGCCGGTTCGGCGGGATCGTCTCATTCACCGTCGACGGTGGCGTTTCGGCGGCGTTGGCTGTCTGCGCCCGAACCCGGGTGTTCACCCTGGCCGAGTCGCTAGGCGGGGTGGAGTCGCTCATCGAGCACCCCGGCCGTATGACGCACGCTTCCACCATCGGAACCCAGCTCGAGGTACCCGCCAACCTGATCCGCCTGTCAGTAGGCATCGAAGACGCCGAAGACCTAGTCGACGACATCCTCACCGCACTCGGGTAGCCCGAGCCCGATATGGAGACATATCGGGCTAAAAAGAGCCCCACATACCCCGATATGTCTCCATACCGGGGCTTCCCCTAGTCGCCTAGGCGGCTATGTGGGGGTGGGGTTTGCTTCGACGGCGGGGGGGCTACGGGGAGGTCGGAGTTGTTGAGGCATCCGCCGATGAGTTGTACGCCACCGGGTACCGGCACGTAACTGCCCGGCTCGGCGCAACCTGCCCGCTCGGCGGTGAAGACCGCGGCGCCAGCGAGCAGTACGGCGACCCCAACCGTAGCCACGACCGGCATCCAGCGGCGGGCCATCCCACCTCCCAAGATTTGCTCTCGACCTTACCCCGGCGTTGCGCCGCCTGCGCAGCTGTCACGCCGTTGCCGATCCGACCCTCCCCGGCTGGCAGGATCTTCAACTATGGAGTTGGTCGGCCTCGAGAAGATCAGAGTCGCGCGAGAGACCCTGCACGGTGTCGTCCGGCGCACACCGGTGCAGTACTGCGCGGTGCTCGAGCAGCGCTGCGCGGTACCGGTCCATTTCAAATGCGAGAACCTGCAGCGCACCGGATCGTTTAAGATCCGCGGCGCTTACGTCCGGATTCATGCGTTGTCCGCCGCCGAGCGGGCCCGAGGCGTGGTCGCCGCCAGTGCGGGCAACCACGGGCAGGGTGTGGCGTTGGCAGCAGCGATGTTGGGCGCCACCGCAACGGTCTACATGCCGGTGACCGCGGCGCTGCCCAAGGTCGCCGCGACCCGGGGATACGGTGCGCAGGTGCACCTCGTCGGCGACGTCGTCGAAGAATCGCTGGCGGCCGCGCGCGCGTTCGCACAAGACACCGGGGCGGTGTTCATCCACCCGTTCGACCATCCCGACGTGATCGCCGGCCAAGGCACGGTAGGACTGGAACTGCTCGAGCAGCTGCCCGACGTGGCGACCGTACTGGTGCCCACCGGCGGAGGTGGGCTGGTCGGGGGGATCGCCGCCGCGGTCAAGGGCGTCAAACCGGACGTCAGAGTGATCGGTGTGCAAGCCGAGGGAGCCGCTGTCTGGCCCTCCTCGCTGGCCGCTGGCGCGCCGGTGCGGCTGCGACGCCAGCACACGATGGCCGACGGCATCGCGGTCTCCGAAGTGGGTCCGGTGAGCTTCGCCCAGGTGTCAGCCCTGGTCGACGAGGTGCTGACGGTGGGCGAGGAGGCGCTGTCCCAGGCGGTCCTGTTGTGCCTCGAGCGGACCAAAATGCTCGTCGAGCCGGCCGGTGCCGCCGCCGTCGCAGCACTGCTGCAACCGTCCGTGCGTTTCCCCGGACCAGTCTGCGCCGTGCTGTCCGGGGGCAACGTCGACCCGCTGCTGCTGATGCACCTCATCCGGCACGGCCTCAGCGCCGGCGGGCGGTTCCTCGCCCTGCGGGTGACGGTGCCCGACCGGCCTGGCGAGCTCGCCAGATTGTTGGCCCGGATCGGTGACTCCGGCGCCAACGTCGTCGACGTCGCACATTCCCGCATCGCCGGCAGCCTCGCGGTCGGTGATGCGGTAGTCGCGCTGAGCCTGGAGACCCGGGGCGCACAACACTGCGCGGAGCTGGTCGCCGATCTGGACGCCGCCGGCTACCACGTCACGCGCTGAGCTCGGTTTGGGGTGCTCAGCGCCGGAAGGGTTCGGCCTTGACGACAGCGACAGTCATCAAACCGCCATTGGGCAGCTCGTAGTGCCGGTCCTCGCCCTCGTGGGCGCCGATGATCGCCTTGCCCAGCGGGGAGTTGGGTGAGTAGACCTCCAGGTCCCCGGCTGCGACTTCCTCCAGTGAGCCGAGCAGGAAGGTCTCGATCTCGTCGTCGCCTTGATAGCGAACCGTGACGACCATTCCGGGTGCAGCGATCCCGGACTCGGCCGGGGCCTCGCCGACTTTGGCCACCCGAAGCAGTTCCTGCAGCTGACGGATCCGCGCCTCGAGCTGGGCCTGCTCTTCCCGGGCGGCGTGGTAACCGCCGTTCTCCTTGAGATCGCCCTCCTCGCGAGCGTCGTTGATCTTTGCGGCAATGACTGGGCGGTTCGCAACCAACTCGTCGAGTTCCTGCTTGAGCCGGTTATAGGCTTCCTGGGTCAGCCAGGCTACCTGGGTATCGCTCACAGTCATCACTACTCCTCCTGATCCGACGTCCGCTACCGCGGGGCGGACCGAACCGAACCGCTGGCATGGCAGCCAGCGGCCGGAACGGAAAAACACGGCCCTGCCCCGGGGCCGTGCGCACCTTCCACGGTAACACGACGTGTCCGGTTTGGCCTCAGCCTTATGGGTGACGGGATATGAATCGTGCCTGCTCAGCGGGTGCTTAAGTCAGTACTTCGGAGCTGGATTGAGGTAGTCGGGCACCTGGAACGAGCACCCGTAGACCTCTGCGGTGACCGGTGGCCGCGAGGTGTGCACCACCGTGGTCAGCGCGATCGGACCGGCGGCGGGCGGCACGTATAGCTCCTTGCGGCCAGTCTCCTCGCCGTCTCGCGAACGGGCTCGGACGATGCACACCGCAGGTCGGGAGGGATCGTCGCGGATCACGGTCAGCCGGAGTTGCACGGCGTTGCCGGTCAGCAGGGTGAAGCCCAGCGTCTCGGTCCGGATCGGCGTGGTGCCGAGGTTGCGGTAACCGATCACCGCGATTGCCAGGCCGGCCAGCACCGCGAGTAGCAGTCCCACCGGCACCGCCCAACGGCGGCGGCTGCCGACCCGTGGTCCGTAGCGGCCCTCGGGAAGCTGGCCAGCGGTCACGGTGTTGTACCTCCCGATGGGTACCACGCGGTACCTACTCCGACGGCCCACCGGATGGCTCTGCGGGTCCGGCAGGAACAATGGTTCGAATAGTCCCACCGCTTGGGCAGCCCGCCCAACCGGCGGTGGAGGAGGGATGAGCAGGCGTCCATGGCTGAGCAGCTGCGAATGGTGGCGGTGCATGCGCATCCCGACGACGAGTCGAGCAAAGGCGCCGCGACGATGGCCCGATACGTCGCCGAGGGTCACGATGTGATGGTGGTCAGCTGCACCGGAGGAGAACGCGGCAGCATCCTCAACCCGTCGTTCGAGCCAGCCGATCTGGCAGCGCATCCGGCGCAGATGAGCGTGGTCCGCCGCCAGGAGATGGCTCGGGCAGCGCAGATTCTGGGTGTGCGGCATCGTTGGCTGGGGTATGTCGACTCCGGGCTGCCCGAGGGCGATCCGAAGCCGCCGCTGCCGGACGGATGCTTCGCGACGGTGCCGCTGGAGGCTCCGACCGGGGATCTGGTCCGGTTGTTTCGCGAGTTCCGGCCGCACGTCGTGGTGACCTACGACGAGAAGGGTGGCTATCCGCACCCCGACCATATCCGTTGCCACGAGATATCAGTTGCTGCGTTTGACGCCGCAGGCGATCCGGAGCGGTTCCCCGACGCCGGGGCGCCGTGGCAGCCGTTGAAGCTTTACTACACCCACGGCTTCTCCCGCAAACGGATGCAATTGATGCATGACGCGCTGCTCGCGGCCGGCTCGGAATCGCCCTACGGCGAGTGGCTGGCGAAGTGGGACCCATCGATTCCCGACATTATGGAGCGGGTCACCACCCAGGTGCAGTGCGCCGAATACTTCCCGGTGCGCGACGACGCGCTCCGCGCGCACGCGACCCAGATCGACCCGGCGAGCCGGTGGTTCGCTCTGTCGCATGCGGTGCTGGCTGAGCTGTGGCCGACCGAAGAGTACGAGCTGGCCCGTAGTCTGGTCGACACCACGCTGCCTGAGGACGACCTGTTCTCCGGGGTTCGAGAGCGGGTGCACATATGACGCAATTGCTGTTGCCGCCAGGCTTCTCGGTCGTAACCGGATTCGGGGTGCTCGCGCCACCACCTAAGCCGGGCCCTGACCCAGGGGGGCAGGGCGAGGATTTCGGCAAGGCCGCGCCACTAGGGCTGGTGGTGCTGCTGCTATTCTTCCTGGCTGTGGCGTTGCTGGTGCGTTCGATGAACAAGCACCTGCGCCGGGTCCCGAAGTCTTTCGACAACGATCCCGGTACTCCACCTCGTAAGGAGTAACGGTTCCGCGCTGCTGGCGGGCCAGGGAGGATACCCACATGGCGAACCGGCTCGCGAGCTCCACCAGCCCGTATTTACTGCAACATGCCACCAACCCGGTTGACTGGTGGCCGTGGTGCGAGGAGGCGTTCGCGGAGGCGGCCCGGCGTCGGGTCCCGGTACTGCTGTCCATCGGCTACGCCGCCTGCCACTGGTGCCACGTGATGGCGCATGAGTCCTTCGAGAACGCGGACATCGCAGCGGTAATGAACGCCAACTTCGTCAACATCAAGGTGGACCGGGAAGAACGCCCCGACGTCGACGCCGTCTACATGGAGGCGACCCAGGCCATCACCGGCCACGGTGGCTGGCCGATGACCTGCTTCCTCACCCCCACCGGGGAGCCGTTCCACTGTGGCACCTACTTTCCGCCGTCTCCTCGACACGGCTTGCCCGGCTTCCCCGAGCTGCTCATCGCCGTGCGCGAGGCCTGGGCCAACCGAGGTGACGCGGTCCGGGATGCGGCCAGGCGCATCGCCAAGCAGCTCGCCGAACGGGCCACGCCGTTGACCGAGTCCGCAGTCGACGATGAGGTGCTGACCACCGCGGTCGAAAAGCTGGCTGCAGAGTTCGACTACCAGCACGGCGGGTTCGGTGGTGCGCCTAAGTTCCCGCCGTCGATGCTGATGGAGTTCTTGCTCCGGCACCACGAGCGGACCGGCTCCAAGCGTGCCCTGTCGATGGCCGAGCGCAGCTGTGAGGCGATGGCCCGCGGCGGGATGTATGACCAGCTCGCCGGTGGGTTCGCGCGCTACTGCGTCGACGCCGCGTGGGTGGTGCCGCATTTCGAGAAGATGCTCTACGACAACGCCCTGCTGCTGCGTGCCTACACCCACTTGGCCCGGCTGACCGGATCGGCGAGTGCCCGACGGGTGGCCGAGCAGACCGCGACCTTCCTGCTCGACGGGTTGGGCACCGCGCAGGGTGGTTTCGCGGCGTCGCTGGACGCCGATACCGCTGGCGTGGAGGGCGCCACCTATGTGTGGACGCCGGAGCAGCTCATCGAGGTACTCGGGTCAGCTGACGGCCAGTGGGCGGCGGAGCTGCTGGTGGTGACTCAGGCCGGGACTTTCGAGCATGGTGCGTCGGTGTTGCAAATGCCCACCGAGCCCGAGGACGCCGAGCGCTGGGAGCGGGTACGCACCGCGCTGCTCGCTGCCCGGGCCGAGCGCCTGCAGCCCGGCCGGGACGACAAGGTGGTCACCGAGTGGAACGGGATGGCGATCACCACCCTGGCTGAGGCCGGCGGCGTGTTGGATCGTCCGGAGTGGATTTCGGCGGCGGCGGCAGCGGCGGAGCTCATGCTGGGCACGCATATGGTCAATGGTCGGCTGCGGCGCAGTTCCCGAGACGGCGCGGTGGGTCAGGCCGCCGGGGTGCTTGCCGACCACGCCTGGCTGATCGAGGGTCTGCTCGCACTGCACCAGGTCACTGGCGAGGACCGCTGGTTGCAGGCGGCGCTACCGATC
>DASUII010000143.1:0-12492 GCA_036279835.1 Pseudonocardiaceae bacterium | reverse complement strand
CGTCTGGTCCAGCAGCGCACGTTTCAGCGCCGTGCGCCGTTGCCGGATCCCGGCGATCACCGCATCAGCATCGAAACACGGATCCATCGGGTCCCGCGCGATGTGCGCGACCGGGATGGGCAGGCCGTCGACCACGTCCTCCACAGACAGTCCACCGAACGTGCGCTGGTCGACAAAGCGCAGCTCAGGGCCGCCGTCGATGAATTGCAGTCGCACCCGTAGGTGCGTCTCGTCAGCTGAGCCGGGTGGCTGGATGCGCATCTGGCCACTCATCCCGAGATGGGCCAGCAACGCCTGCTCATCACCCAGGTCCAGCCAGAGGTACTTGCCGCGACGCCGCACACCGCGGATCTGCCGACCAGCCAGCCGGGCGGCGAAGTCCAGCTCTCCGGCAAGGTGGCGACGTACTGAGCGGGGGTGGCGCACCTCGACGGCAGCCACCGTGCGCCCGGTGAGGTGTTCGGCGAGGCCCAGCCGGACGACCTCGACCTCGGGCAGCTCCGGCATGCTGCGCTACCCCGCCGGCGGAGCTTTTCCGCTGGCCAGCTCGGACAGCGAGCGCCAGGCGGTCTCGGCGGCCCGCTGCTCGGCTTCTTTCTTGGTCCGGCCCTGCCCGGTCCCCCGGTCCACGCCGGCGATCACGGCGGTCGCGGTGAACTCCTTGAGGTGGTCGGGCCCGTCCTCGGTGATCCGGTACTCGGGCACCCCCAGCTCGCGGCTGGCGGTGAGCTCCTGGAGGCTGGTCTTCCAGTCCAGCCCGGCGCCCAGCAGCGGAGCCATCACCATGAGCTGGTCGAACAGCCGGTGCACCACAGTGCGGGCGACGTCCATGCCGTGCTGTAAGTACACTGCACCGATGAGTGCCTCGGTGGTATCGGCCAGAATGCTGGACTTGTGTCGGCCCCCGGTGAGCTCCTCGCCCCGACCCAGTAAGACGTATTCACCCAGGCCGTTGGTCGCCAGCCCGCGAGCCACCCCAGCCAGCGCATGCATGTTCACCACGCTGGCCCGCAGCTTGGCGAGTTGCCCTTCGGGTAGATCGGGGTGGGTGCGAAACAAGTGGTCGGTGACGACCACACCGAGCACCGCGTCGCCGAGGAACTCCAGCCGCTCGTTGGGTTCCAACCCACCGCTTTCGTAGGCATACGAGCGGTGAGTGAGGGCGAGAGTCAGCAGCTCGGGGTCGAGATCAACGCCGAGCGCGCTGAGTAGCGGGGTCAGATCCGACGGGTGATCCCGCGGAGACCGATTTCCCAATGGTTCGTCGCGTCCGGCGTCAGGCAGGCCGGACGATCTGGCGACCGTCGTACTTCCCGCAGTGCGGGCAGACCGTGTGCGGCGGCTTAGGCTGCCGGCAGGCCCGGTTCGAACACGCCGCCAGAGTCGGTGCGGTGGCCTTCCACTGGGACCGCCTCGAGTGGGTGTTGGACCGCGACATCCTGCGCTTGGGGACAGCCACGTTACTCGTTCTCCTGTTCGCTTCCGCGCAACCGTTGCTTAGTTTTGTCTCTGGACGGTCTAGCGCGAGTCCATTCTCTCATGCCGGTGATCCGTACCGAGTTCCGCCCGCTTACCGCCACATTCCGGGCACAGGCCGAGGCAGTTCTCGCTGCACAAGGGCGCCTGCGGCAAAGCCAGTAGCATCGCATCACGAACGACCGGCTCGAGGTCGACGAGGTCGTCGATGACCCGGCTGACCTCGTCAGGATCCGTAGTCTCGTCGGTCGCCGTGTCGGGGTAGGCGAACAGTTCGACCAGCTCCACCTCGAGCCGATCGACCAGCGGATCCAGGCACCGGGCGCACTGACCGGTGACCGGCGCCGATGCCGTGCCCGTTACCAGCACTCCTTCCATGACCGACTCGAGCCGCACGTCCAGGGACACCTGGTCTCCCGCGGGGATCCCGATTACGTCCAGCCCGATCCCGACCGATATCGGGACATCACGGTGGTAGGAACGCATCGACCCGGGACGCCTGCCCAGCTCACGGGTGTCGATCACCCAGGCAGCGGTCGGGTCGGGTCGGGCGGCAGCGGTCTTGCGAGGCATCAGGGTTCCCAGGGTAGGCCCTGGCCGGAACCGACGATGCCGCGACACCGAGCCCGCCACGCTCACCGTGGGTACTCGCCCACCCCTGCGGCCACCGGTCCACTGTGATGGACGCGGCCGCGCCCGACGGCGCGCAAGGTGCGGTTGAGTAGATCCTCGAACTCCGCGAGGGTGCCTTCGACGTAGGCGTCGCATTCCGAGCGCAGCCGGTGTACCTCGGCGCTCACCTCGTCGTGAATTCGCTTGGCCTCAGCCCGGGCCGCTTGCACCACCTGGGTTTGCTCGACCAGCCGGGCCTGCTCGGCTCGGCCGTCGGCGACAGCCCGCTCGTAGGCCGTCCGCCCGGCCGCGGTCATCCGTTCCGCCTCGGCCTCGGCGCGCCCGGTGAGCTCCTGATACTCCCGCCGTCCTGTGGTCGCCATGCGCTCAGCTTCGGCTTGCGCGTCGGCTACCAGCGACTCGGCGCTGGTACGGGCCTCGGCGACCATGCGCGCAGCCTCGTCGCGGGCCTCGGTGACCATCTTGTCGGCCTCAGCGCGAGCGTCATCGCGCTGGCGCTGCGAGTCCTGCCGCGCGGTCTCCACCAGTTCGTCGCGATGATCCAACACGTCCTGAGCGTCATCAAGCTCCGCGGGAATCGCATCGCGAATGTCGTCGAGCAGTTCCAGCACGTCCCCACGGGGTACCACGCAGCTTGAGGTCATCGGCACACCACGAGCTTCTTCGAGAGTGGTCACGAGCTCGTCAAGTGCTTCGAAAACCCGGTACACCGGCCCCTCCTCGCGGTCACCATCCACAGGTGACAGTGTGAACGCTCAGGCAGCTCGAATACGGGAGCGCGCGACTGGTCGGCGTGTCCCGCGCTCAGCGCCGTTCGGCGAGCCGGTTGATCAGGCGCTGGTGCACCGTGGCCGGCAACAGGTGGCCGACGTCACCGCCGTAGGTAGCAACCTCTTTGACCACTGAGCTGGACAGGTAGCTGTAGTGCGGTTTGCTCGGCAACAACATCGTGTCCACGCCGGACAGCTGGTAGTTCAACTGGGCCATCTGCAACTCGTAGTCGAAATCACTGACCGCCCGCAGCCCCTTGACGATCGTGGCGATCCCGTTGACCGTGCAATAGTCCACGAGCAGGCCGTGCCAGGAATCAATGCGGATGTTGGGCAGGTGCTCGGTGATCTCCTTGAGCATCGCCATCCGGTCGGAGACCTCGAAAAGGCAGTTCTTGGTCTTGTTGATCAAGACTGCGACGACGACCTCGTCGAATTGGCTCGCGGCCCGCTCAATGATGTCGAGGTGCCCATTGGTGGCGGGATCATAGGAGCCGGGACAGACGGCGCGCCTCATGGCGCGCAACCGTAGTACACCGCGGTGTCTCCATACCGCCGATGAGTGAGCGCAAACACATTATCCGGCCAGGTTGGCGGCAGCGCCTTGGCTGGGCGTTCCACCACGAGCAGGGCGGCCGGTGCCAACCAGGCGCCGCCGGCCAGGGCGCTCAACACCTTGTCCAGCGCGCAGTCGTCGAGTGCGTACGGGGGGTCGGCGAGTACCAGGTCGTAGGGCTGTCCCGGGCTGCCCCGCAACACCGCAGGCACATCCGCGGCCGTCACCTGCGCACCGGGCAGCCCGAGCGCCTCGACGTTGCGGCGCAGCACCGCGGCGGCATGCTGATCGGATTCCACGAAGCGGACGTGCACCGCTCCGCGGGACAGCGCCTCCAACCCCAGCGCGCCGGATCCGGCGTAGAGGTCGAGTACCCGGGCCCCTTCGAGGTCCCGACGTGCCGCAAGCGCGCTGAACACCGCTTCCCGCACCCGGTCTGAGGTTGGCCTGGTGCCGTGCGGCGGCACAGCCAGCCGCCGCCCCCCCGCCACTCCCGCCACGATCCGCACCACAGTGCCCATGATGCCGCCGACCGGCTCGGACCCCACGTCTGGGACCGTGAGTCAAGCTTTCGCGGGCGAGGCCACGACTCGGGCGTGAGTAGCGCGCTCTCGCGGTCCGTCCAGCATGATCACCGCGGTGGGAGCACCACCGTCGTGAATCACCCGCATCACCAACACCGAGCCCACCCTGCAACCCATGCGCACCCGTCAACGAGAAAGCGGGTACTTCTCGGCCACCATAGGTGGCGTGAACCCGACCTCGCCGCCTGCACGGACAGACTCCTGCCGCCTAATCTGCCAGTCCTGCTCTCCGACGTCCTCGCAGGAAAGCTCGCCCAGCCCGGCTGACAGCAGAATCCCTCGATGAGCGGCCCTGAACAGGTCCCTTCGCAGTTGGAGGCGCTGGTCTCACCGACCGGCCGGGAGTTGCTGGATCGGCTGGCGTGGTTGGACGTGACACCGGAGACAGAGCTGCGGGTCGGTGCACTGCTGCGCCGCGACTACCCGACGGAGCTGGTCACCGCAGCCCTAGGTCAGCACGAGCTACGCCGCCGCGCCCACACCAAGTTCACCCGGGCTCAGCAGATGTACTTCACCCGGGCCGGCCTGGAGCAGGCAACCGCAGAGGTCATTGCGCGGCACCGAGCGGCCCGCTTCGCTGCCGCCTCGCGGGTAGCGGATCTGTGTTGTGGTATCGGTGGGGACCTCATCGCGCTGGCAGCGGGCCGGGAGGTCGTCGCGGTCGATCGTGACGCCCTGCACCTGCGGATGGCGACGCTCAATGCCGATGCCTACGGGGTGGGTGACGGGGTGACCGTCGTGCACGCCGACGTCCGCGATGTGGATCTGACCAGCGTTGATGCCGTGTTCGTCGACCCGGCCCGACGTGCGCGCGGTCACCGGATGCGCACCGGGGACAGCGAGCCACCGCTGTCGTGGTCGACCAGCCTGGCGGAACGAGTCGAAGCTGTCGGGATTAAGGCGGCCCCAGGGATCGCCCGGGATGCCGTTCCTTCCGGCTGGGAGGCGGAGTTCATCGCCGATCGGCGCGATCTGAAGGAGGCCGCATTGTGGTCACCAGCCTTGGCGACTGGCACCAGCCGCGCCACAATCCTGCCGGAAGGTCACGTGCTGCTACCGCTACCCGGTGACGAGGTGGAGCACCGGGATCCAGGAGAGTTCCTGCTCGACCCGAACCCTGCCGTCACCCGCGCCGGCCTTGTAGAAGACCTGGCGCGCAGCCTCGGAGCGTGGAAGATCGATTCCCAGATCGCGTTCCTGTCCAGCGACCAACCGCAGCACACACCGTTCGCGCGCATGCTGCGGGTGCTCGATTCCGGGCCCTGGGAGCAGAAGGCACTGAAACCCCGGCTGCGAGCCCTCGATATCGGCTCGGTGGACATCCGCCGCCGCGGCTTGGCCGGCGACGTCGATGACCTGCATCGCCAACTCAAGCTCCGGGGTACCAAACGCGCCACCCTCGTCATGACCCGCGTCGACGACCGCCCCTGGGCATTGATCTGCACCGACCCGTCGGGGAACTAGAATTGCTCAGGCGGCTGATTGGCGACGGGTAGCATTTTCGAGTTCGTCTGATATCACTACGCTCTCCGCTTTTTCTACCCGTCGTCTGACATACCCAGCTCTCCAGATCAGACCGGCCACCCCGATGAGCGTGCAGACCAATCCTATGATAAGTAGGATGGTCGCTAACGTCAGCGTCTGGATTATAGCTCCCACTTTTGTCATCCTCTCGCGCCCACGAGGTGTGAGCTTGGACGGGGACAGGAAAAATTGTCGAACAGGCGCACCTTTCACAGCCCTCGCGGAATGCTGTAGCCGACTGACCCATTACTTGGTCAAGGAGCCGTTCCGGGGCGACAGCGAAAAAGATGCACACTGTTCGTAGTTATACTAGCTCGATCGAGCGTAGTCGTCCACCTGTATGGGTGATGTTGTTGCCATTACACTACGATCTGTAATAGTTCTCTTTGGCGCAATCCCCTCGTCGACTACTGGACTTCTCGCGTTCACCGTTGATCGCTTAGGAGCGTCGATTAGCGCCGAATTCCCAGCTCGCCGCGCACTCCACGCCGCATTCAGCGGGCCAGCGGGGTTAACAGGGCTCAAAAAGCCTGCTGAATGCGGGCGCACGGGCGGTCAGCCGACTGGGTCGGGATCGGCGAGCGCGATGAGGAAGTCGGCGAAGCCGGCGGTGGCGCGGGCGTGCCGGCGGGCGCTGGTGATCACCGGCGGGTCGGCGGTGTGCAGGACCCGGTGCCCGGTGCGTTTCAACGCGGTGATCAGAGCGACGTCCTCGTGGGCGGGCAGCGCGGGAAACCCGTCGACGGCGAGGTAGGCGCGGGCGGACACACCCAGGTTGGCCCCATGCACGTGGGGATGCCCGACGATGCGGTGATGAAGTCGCTGGAACCGCTCAGCGGTGCTGTGGGAGTGTTCACTCCAGTTCGCCACGGTGACCATGCCAGCCACGGCGTCGGCACCGTGGTGGGCGTGGGCCAACTGGTCTACTAACCAACCTCTCGGCACCTGGGTGTCAGCGTCGGTGCTCGCCAACCAGACTCGATCGGCACCGTGCTCGTCGAGCAGTGCAGCGAAACCGGCCCGGCGGGCGGTGCCGACGTTTCGCTCCCACACCGCGAGGACCGCGGCGTCACCGACGGTATCGGCGGTGCGGTCGGTGCAGGTATCGAGAACCACCAGCAGGTTGACCGGCAAGTTGACCGCGACCGCGGCGGATCGAAGCGCTGCGAGACATCGGGGAAGAAGCACTTCCTCGTTGTGCGCGGGCACCACGACCCCGACCCGGGTGAACCGGCGAGCCGAAGGGCTCACCGCAGGCCCGTCTGCGCGGCGACCGAGCGCACCGCGGGGGGTGTGCGGAGGTACACCTCAAGCCGGAAGTCCTCTTCCACGTGCTCGACCAGCCGGCCCAGACCCGGCACAGCGGCCAGGGCGGCGTGGACGTCATCCCCGGTCTGGGGGTAGTCCGCCACGGGATGGCGCCAATGCACGGCCAGCAGGGTGCCGCCCGGTTCGAGGGCGTCGGTGGCGGCGGCCCACAGCCGTTGCAGGTCGACCGGGTCCAGGTAGTAGCCGAGCTCGCTGATCACGAGCAGATCGAAGCTGCCCGGTGGCCAGTCCGAGGGCACCGCTCGGCGCTCGATCTCGACATGAGGCAGTCGCGCTAGCCGGTCGCGGGCGGCGCGCAGTGGTGCCTGCGCCAGATCGGTGGCCAGCAGCCGATCGCAGCGAGCCGCGAGGTGCTCGGTGAACACCCCGATCGAGCAGCCCGGCTCGTAGCCGTAGCGGTAACGCGCACGGGGCAGCGCCGCAAGCGCGCAGGCGTACTTGCGTTGTTCGTACCATCGGCTGGCAAACCCCCACGGGTCGGTCGCGGTGGCGTAGAGGGCGTCGAAGTACTCGCCCGGCAGGCTGCCGCTCACAGCAGGATCACCTCGTAGTCCCGCGTGAGCCGGTCCAGCACGTGCTGCCCGAGGATCGTCTCGTCGCCGGGCCGGGTCGACAGTGGCTCAAGCTGGCTGGCGAACGCGCGGACCGCCTGCCGTTTCACGTGGGCGATCATGGGGGGTAACGGCACCCGGCGAGCGGTGGACCACGGCACTCTCGGGTCTGCCGGCTGGGCCCAGTGCCAGGTCCACACCGGGAACGAGAGCAGCTGGGCTCCGGTGCGGCCGGTGGCAGTCGCGGCGGCCCGCCCGGCGACTTCGTGATCAGGGTGCCCGTCGTGGGCCCAGGTGACGAGACACCAGGTGTGTTCGTCGAGCAGCTGGCTGATGGTGTCGGCCAGCTTGTCTTCATGGCGGTCCAGGTGGCCGTCAGGCAGACCGCAGCGGCGGACCTCGCAGCGACCCAGGCCGAGCCGGCCCAGGGCGACGTGCTGCTCGGCGCGTCGGATCTCAGCCAGCTGGGTCGGGGTGACGGTGCGGCTGTGCGGGTGACTGGCCTCGCCGTCGCTGACAGCGACGACGCGCAGGCTCACCCCAGCGGTGTGCAGCAGCGCTAGGGTGCCACCTACCCCGAGCACTTCGTCGTCGGGATGCGGGGCGACGACCACAGCGCTGGCCGGCAATGGGTACAGGTCGAAGAGCTCCAGAGCGGCCAACCCGGGCCAGGCCTGCCAGCTTGACTCTGGGGTGCCGAGGCCCTCGATCAGCCTCACCACGACTGCCAGCTGTCCGCCCCGGCGGTGAGATCCCCCAGCGCGGCAAGGTCGCGTTCGGCGTGGCTTTGCCGTAGGTAGACGGTCAAATCGGCGATTCGACGGCTGTGCGCGGCGTCGGTGACCAGCGGTCGCGGTCCCAGCGCGCGGCCGACCCGCGCGATGGTCTGGGTGGCGGCAGCTTCCACTACCGCCCGTACGCGCAGCGCGCGACGCTGCGCCCGCTGCATGCTCCGGGGGTCGCTGGTTGCCGGGTCAGGCCCGTGGTCGGCGGCGGCGGCAGCTTCCCGCAGTACCGAGCCGGCCGCGGTCAACGCGGTGTCGACCGCGCCCAGATGCGCTCGGGCGTGCGGATCGAGCCCGCCGCCGCGGGCTGCCTCCCACAGCGGTCGCCCGATCGCCACCGCACCGCCGTACCAGCAGGCCGCCACGCCGACCGCGCCATGCCAGAAACCGAGCCGGTCCAAGTACGCCCTCGGGGCGCCGATCGCCGCCGCCGGTACCGCGTCGAACTCCACGTTCTCGGTGTCACTACCGGCCATCCCTAACCCTTTCCAGCCGCCCCGTCCCGGACGTACCCCAGACTTGGAAAGATCCACCGCAAACAACCGGCCGCCGTCGACGGCGTGCGCGGTGACCAGGGCATGGGTGCAGGCATGGGCCCCCGAGCACCACCACTTGGTCCCGGTCAGTCGCCATCGGCCAGCGGGGTCGCGCTCGGCTTGCACCCGGCCGTTGGGCGGCTCGGCCGCCCATACCGCCCACCGCTGTTTCGGCAGTGGCAAGGGTCCATGTAGTTCGGCCAGGATGGCCAGTGCGTCGAGGTGGGCCTCAGCCAGGCGAGCCAAATCGAGATCATCTGCCGCCAGCTCGGCCAACACGCGCCACCGCTGCTCAGTGCTACCCCGACCAGGCAGCGGCACTGCCAGCTGATCTGACTGCACGAGATCGGCGAACCGGGCCGCAACCAGCTCGACCCGCTCAGACCCGCGCTGACCTGCCACTAGACCATTTTGCAGGATGGTGGCGGTTTACACCGGACGAGCGCAGCGCCGGAGTTTACTTTTGTCACTGTGTGCATACCCTGGGTGCATGAGGCCCTTCGATGACATCGTCCGGCTCGAACGGGCCGAGGCGTTGGACCGGCCGGCGACGGCGATACGCGGCGTCGTGCAACGGCTGCTGCGCAACCGGACGCTGAAGGACGCGCTGCACGGGGTGTGGCTGGGGCATCCGCTACATCCGGCTCTGGCGCAGCTCGCGCTCGGCTCGTTCACGTCCGCGTCGCTGATCGACGCGGTCGGCGGCCGACGTCTCGAGTCGTCCGGCCTGATCGCGGTCGGGCTGGTCAGCAGCGTGCCTGCGGTCGCCGCGGGATGGGCGGATTGGTCTGACAGCCACGAGGACCAGCAACGGGTCGGGCTCGTGCACGCCGCGGTCAACGCGACCGCGCTGGCCTGCTTCGCCACTGCACTGGTGCGTCGCCGCGGCAACCGAAACGCTGGTCAAGTGCTGTCCGTGGTCGGGGGCATCTTGAGTGGCGTGGGGGCGGCGCTGGGCGGCCACCTGGGCTACCGGCAGGCTACCGGCGCCAACCACGGCGAGGAGATACCACACATCGGCCCGGGCGACTGGCAGGCACTCGGGCCGCTCGACGAATTTCCGCTGGGTCGGCCGGTGCGCAAGCTGGCCGGCGACGTGCCGGTATTCGTGTTGCGCCGCGGCGGGATCATCTCCGACGTCACAGTGCTCTCCAACCGCTGTCCGCACCTGTCCGCACCGCTGCACGAGGGCGAGCTGTCCGAGGTCGGCGGGGAGGTGTGCATCACCTGCCCATGGCACGCGAGCGTGTTCCGCCTCCGCGACGGCGTGGTGGTGCACGGTCCGGCGACCGCACCGGTACCTGGCTTCGAGTCCCGCGTCGTAAACGGCGTGCTGCAGGCGCGGGTGCGAACACTGCCGGGTGTCCCGGCAAGCTGACTTGCTCCGAACCGGGGTTTAGCCCTGAGTGAACTCGGGTAACTGTCTGCTACCAACGGCAGATCCGGCGTCCTGGCCGGGGCCGCCGCCCGAGACAAGGGAGTAGAGATGACTTCTGGGTTGATCGCCCTGGTGGCGTCGGCGTTGGTGTTCTCAGGTGTGGTTATCGGCTGGAGACTCAGCCAATGGCGCCTCGAAGCGCGAGCTAAGCGTCAAGCAGCAGCGCAGCTGTCGCTGTACCGACAGTTGCACGAGCTGCAGACAGCAAGGCGAGAGGCTGCCTCGAAACGGGAAGCCCTCTCAATCGAGTTCCGCCAACGAGCCGCATGAGGTACCCCGACACCGCAATTCGGCTCCGAATGGCGGTCCAGCGAGTGCCCGGCACCGCCATTCGGAGCCGAATCGCGGTGTGCACATCAGCCCAGCTCTAGGATCAGGTCGCCGCCCTCCACCTGCTGTAGGGGCTTGATTGCTAGGCGGGCTACGGTGGCGCTCTTCGGGGCGGTGATCCCGGCTTCCATTTTCATCGCCTCGATGGTGGCCACCGGCTGGCCAGCGGTCACCGGGTCTCCTTCAGACACCTTGAGAGTGACCACGCCGGCGAACGGCGCCGCGACCTGGTTGCTGTTGGATCGGTCGGCCTTCTCCGCGACGGGGACCTTCGAGTCGACGGAGCGATCCCGCACCTGCAGTGGGCGCAGCTGGCCGTTAAGGGTGCACATCACAGTGCGCATGCCGCGTTCGTCGACGTCACCGATCGCCTGTAGCTGGATGAGCAGCCGTACCCCCGGATCGAGGTCCACGGCGTACTCCTCGCCGGGTCGCAGCCCGTAGAAGAACTCCTTGCTGGGCAGTACCGAGGTGTCCCCGTAGGTCTCCCGATGTTCCTCGAACTCCGCCGTCGGACCGGCGAACAGCAGCCGGTTCAGGGTCCGCGCCCGGTCTTCGTTGAGCCCCTGGAGGTCGTGCGCGGACAGCTCCGCCACACCGCGCGGACCACTGCGGCCCACCAGCGCTTTGCTGCGCAGCGGCTCGGGCCATCCGCCCGGCGGAACACCCAGCTCGCCGTGCAGGAAGCCGATCACCGAGTCGGGAATGTCGAACCGGGCGGGGTCGGCCTCGAAGTCCTTCGGCTCGACACCGGCGCCGACCAAATGCAACGCGAGATCCCCCACGACCTTCGACGACGGAGTGACCTTCACCAGCCGCCCGAGCATCCGGTCCGCCGCCGCATAGGCCTCCTCGATCTGCTCGAAACGGTCAGCCAGACCCAGCGCCGCGGCCTGCTGACGCAGGTTGGACAGCTGGCCCCCGGGAATCTCGTGGTGGTAGACCCGCCCGGTGGGCGAGGCCAGACCGGACTCGAAGGGCGCGTAAACCTTGCGCACCAACTCCCAGTACGGCTCCAGGTCGCAGACCGCCTGCAGGTCCAACCCGGTGCTGCGCTCGGTGTGATCAGTCGCCGCGACCAGCGCGGACAGCGACGGCTGCGAGGTGGTGCCAGCCATCGACGCTGCTGCTGCGTCTACCGCGTCCACCCCTGCGTCGATCGCCGCGAGGAGGGTGGCGAGCTGCCCTCCGGGGGTGTCGTGGGTGTGCAGGTGCACCGGGAGGTCGAACCGGCTGCGCAGCGCGGACACCAGCGTCCGGGCCGCTGGGGGGCGCAGCAGGCCGGCCATGTCCTTGATCGCCAGCACGTGCGCGCCGGCCGCGACGATCTGCTCGGCCAGCCGCAGGTAGTAGTCCAGGGTGTACAGCGTCTCCGCGGGGTTGGTCAGGTCGGCGGTGTAGCACAGCGCTACCTCGGCGACGGCCCGGCCGGTTTCGCGCACCGCGTCGATCGCTGGGCGCATCTGGGACACGTCGTTGAGCGCGTCGAAGATCCGGAAGATGTCCAGCCCGGTCTGGACGGCCTGCTCGATGAACGCGGCGGTCACCTCGGTCGGGTACGGCGTGTAGCCGACCGTGTTGCGCCCGCGCAACAGCATCTGCAGGCACAGGTTGGGCACCGCCTCGCGCAGCGCGGCCAGCCGCTCCCACGGGTCCTCGGCGAGGAAGCGCAGCGCCACGTCGTAGGTCGCGCCGCCCCAGCACTCCAGCGACAGCAGTTGCGGGGTCATCCGCGCGACGTAGGGCGCCACGGCGAGCAGGTCCTTAGTGCGCACCCGGGTCGCCAGCAGGGACTGGTGGGCGTCTCGGAATGTGGTTTCCGTGACACCGACTCTGGTTGCGGCCCGCAACCAGTGCGCGAATCCCTCCGGGCCCAGCGCGAGGAGCTGCAACCGGGATCCGGCAGGCGCCAAGCCGTCGAGATCGATCGGCGGCAGCTTACTCGCTGGATCGACCAGATCCGGCGGATCGCCGTGCGGC
>DASUII010000142.1:0-24891 GCA_036279835.1 Pseudonocardiaceae bacterium | reverse complement strand
TCGAGCACGAGTATCCGCGGGTCTGACAGCAGTGCTCTGGCCAGCGCGATCCGCTGACGTTGGCCGCCGGACAGGGTCAGTCCCCGCTCGCCGACCGGGGTGTCGTAGCCCTGCGGCAGCGCGGAGATGAACTCGTGCGCCGCGGCGGCGCGCGCCGCCCGGTACACCTGCTCGTCGGTGGCATCTGGGCATCCGTAGGCGATGTTGGCTCGCACCGTGTCGGAGAACAGGAACGCCTCCTCGAACACCATCCCCAGTGCCCGGCGCAGCGACGCCAACCGTAGCCGCCGCACGTCGACGAGCTGATCGAGCGGTCCGACCCGGATAGCGCCTTGTTGCGCCTCGTAGAACCGGGCCAGCAGCAGTGAGACGGTGGACTTGCCCGAGCCGGGCGTCCCTACCAGGGCTAGCGTCTCGCCCGGCTCGATGAGCAGGGTCATCCCGTCGAGCACTGGTTCGCTGCGGGCGTAGCCGAAGTGCACCGCGTCCAGCTGTACCGCCAGCGGGCCGTCGGGCACATCGATCGCGTCCGGTGCGTCGGTCACGTCGGGTTGAGAGTCGATCAGCTCGTAGACCCGCTCCACACCGGCTCGGGCCAGCTGCGCGAGGACCACCAGGCTGGCGATCAACCGAGCCGGTCCGACAAGCAGCGCCAGGTAGGCGGCGAAGGCCACGAAGGTTCCCAAGCTGATGTTCCCTCGCAGCGCCAGCAGGCCGCCTAGAGCGAACACCCCCACCTGACCCAGCGAGGGCAAGGCGGCCAGCGTCGGGGCGAAGGTCGCGTTGAGCCGGGCTGAGCGCATCCGTTCGGCGAACAGCACCCGAGCCCGGTCCTCGAGCCGGGAAACCGCCCGGGCCTCCTGGCCGAAGCCCTTCACCACTCGCACGCCGGTGACGGTCTCCTCGACATGCTCGGCGATGTCGGCCGCGCGCTGCTGAGCCGACCAGGTCGCCGGAAACAGCGTGCGCCGGGTCCGGGTGGTGACCAGCCCGGCAGCCGGCACCACGACCAGCGCGATCAGCGTGAGCAGCGGGGACAGCCACAGCATCGCGCCCAACGCGACGGCGAGCAGTACCAGCACACCCGCCGTCAGCGGGACCACTGACAGCAGGCCCTGCACCAGTTGCAGGTCGGAGATGGCCCGCGAGACGACCTGGCCGGTGCGCAGGCTGTCCTGCTTGGCGCCGTCGAGCTTCTGCACCGCCCGGAACACGGCGTTGCGCAGGTCGTGCTGCACGTCCAGAGACAGCCGCCCACCGAGGTAGCGGCGTACGAAGGCGGTTGCGCACTGCAGCAGCGCCGCCCCGACGAGCGCGGCGACCAGGGCGCCCAATCGCGCGGTGGTATGCGCGACCGCGTCGTCCACCGCCAACCGGGTGAGCAGCGGAGTGATGGCCTCCATGCCGACCCCGATGCTGGAGGCGAGCAGTGCCGCTACGGCGACCTTCGGGTGGCGCCAGCAGGCTGTCGCGAGCCGGCGGATCCAGCCGACCCGCTTCGCAGGGATCTGCTCGGGCACGATTGCCAGGTTAGGTGGCTGCCCTGACCGCGGGTGGGTCGTGGAACTCCGGTGCCGGCCAGTGGATCAAACTTGACGGATGGAGGCTCTGCCACCTGGGTTGTGCACGGTGCCCTTGCGCGCCACGGTCTGCTCGGCAACCGCCGCCTCGAGCTGACGCGGGACCACTAGCACTTGGCGTGGTCGGCAGAAGGGATTGGAATTCTTCGCGGGCCGTTCGAGCGGCTCCGAGCCATCGCCGATGAGGTGACGGTGCGCGGTGACCCACACATCGCAGGGCCAGCGGCGGCGGCGCAGCCACCCTGAGCAGACCGGGCAGCGGCCAGTGGGGTCCGGCTGGTGTTGCACGAGCAGCTCCCGCCACCCGTCGGTGATGGTCTGGATGTGCCTGCGCGCCAACGGCGCCGACAGTGTCGCGCCCGCCCGGGCGGCGATTTCCTCCACGGCCGCCAACCGCTCCAACACCGCTCGTCGCACCCGACGATCCACTACCTACCTCCTCGTCGCTCCCCGACCCGACCGAGGCGCACCTGCCGTGCATAACGACTCGGTCGAAACGCCGTGACGCCGCTGTGCACTGTCTACCGGACTTCGCACGCGGACTTAAACCCCCCTCACCCTGGCATCGCGATGGTGTGAGGTGATCATTCGGATTGGTGCAACGATCGAGCGGCGCTCGTGTGACGAGCATATTACGAGGTCAGCGGCCTAGGTATGGCATCGATGCGACCTGGGTAGCCGTCGACGTCCGGTCCAGTATCCGGAGTCTGTCACCGTCGGTGATCGCGTCACGGCGCAAGTGCACCCGGATTGCCTAGTATCGCGGGGAGCCCACCGAGGGCGTCGGCGGCTCGGCCCTGCGCGGATAGCCCTGGTTGCTCCGGCCAAATAAAGTCGAGTCCCACCGTCGAACCGCCAGCCGAGGAGGACGCAGTGCGCGTTGAGGTCGATCTGACCATGTGCGAAGGCCACGGGCAGTGCAACGCCGTCGCGCCCGAGATCTACGACTTGGATGAGGGTGGCAACTGCCTGATCAACAACTCGGAGGTCCCCCGCGATCTGGAGTCGCAAGCCGAGCAAGGAGGCCTGGCTTGTCCGATGCTGGCCATCACGATCACTCGCTGAGCGTTGCGGGCCGAGCCGTCCCGCCCGTATGTCGTTGTCTCGGTGAATTGGCGCACTCGGCCGGCGCTCAATCTGCGTCGTTCAGGTGATGTTTGGGCGGCGCAGGCACGAAAGGGATATCATGGGCCAGAGCGGTTGGAGTGGTCCGATCGAAGTCCTCGATTTGCAGATGTTTGCTGGGCTCACAAACCCGGAGAAGCCCCCGCCGGACTCGCCCCTCGGCCCGGCGGCGCCGCGCCGCGGCGGTACAGCCCCCCGTTTCCGCCGCGGCGCGGCCACCCAATCCACGATCATCGATAGTCCTGCCTCCTTGTGATACAGGTAAATTCGACGATGGAAGAAAGTATGATCGTGCGTCGAGAGCGCGCGTCGATGCAATTATTGTTGGTTCCAACGCAATTCGCCCGGGCTGCGCTGACTGGGCAATTTCGCGATGTCGTCCTATTCTGCTATTTCGTCGCAGGCGTCTGATGAGCGAACCCACCACCGACCAGGACTGCGAGTATCTGCAGCGCGCGATTGAGCTCGCGCAACGTTGTCCACCGTCGACAACAGCGTTCTCGGTGGGCGCGGTGATCGTCGACGCACACGGTGCGGTGCTCGCTACGGGGTACTCGCGCGAGGTCGATCCCCGCGAGCATGCCGAGGAGGCTGCGCTCGGCAAGCTCGCACCCGATGACCGCCGCCTGGACGGAGCCACCATCTACAGCTCGCTCGAACCCTGCAGCATCCGCGCCTCCCGGCCGCACAGCTGCACTGAGCTGATTCTGGCCACCTCGATCTCGCGGATCGTCTTCGCGTGGCGTGAGCCCGATCTGTTCGTCGACTGCCAGGGCGCCGAACTTCTCCGCGCGGCTGGTCGCCACGTGGTGGAGGTGCCCGATCTCGCCCATCTGGTCCGTCGCACCAACGGCCACTTGCTCCGCTCGTGAGTGCGAAACAGTGTTATAGCACTCAATCCCACTCACGAGCTCGGTTGCTGCTCGGCCCGGTGCTGCGGCACGTCGGTACGACGACCGCGACAGTGTGGGTGCAGACGTCTCGGCCGGCGCAGGTCGAGGTCCTGGGCTGCCGAGCATCGACGTTCACCGTGCGCGAGCAGCACTACGCGCTGGTGGAGATCAGCGGATTGGCGCCGGGTTCGGTCACGACATACCAGGTGCACCTCGACGAGCAGTTGGCGTGGCCGCCGCCGGCCTCGCCGTGGCCGGACAGCCGGATCCGTACTAGACGAGGTGCCAGCGAAGGCGAGAGTCCGGTGCGGGTGGTGTTCTGTTCCTGCCGGCGCGCCAAGCCCGATGACCCCAGATCCGCGGCCGCCGTGGGTCCGGATGCGCTGGACCTTTACGCCGTCCGGATGGCCACGATGGCGCCGCGGGACTGGCCGGATGCGCTGCTGCTGCTCGGTGATCAGGTCTACGCCGACGACCCGACCCCGCAGACCCGGCGCTGGATGGACTCGCGCCGCGACACCACTGTCCCGCCTGGGTACGAGATGGCGGACTTCACCGAGTACGTCGCGCTGTACCTGGAAAGCTGGACGGATCCCCCGCTCCGGTGGCTAATGTCCACGGTACCCACCGCGATGATCTTCGATGACCACGATGTCCGGGACGACTGGAACACCTCGGCGGCGTGGCGGGACCGGATCACCACCCAACCCTGGTGGCCCGAACGAATCCGTGGCGCACTGGCCTCCTACTGGGTGTATCAACACATCGGCAACCTGTCCCCGCAGCAGCGCCTCGCCGACCCGAACTGGCGCGCCGTCCAGGACGCCAGCGGGGACGCATGGCCAGCGCTACAGAAGATGGCCGACGCCTGTGACGGTGACCCCGGATCGATCTGGTGGAGCTTTCGCTGGGATATCGACGGGGTGCGACTGGTCGTGTTGGACACTCGCAGCGGCCGCAGATTGGCCGAGGGTCGGCGCGCGATTCTCGACGATGACGAGTTCGCCTGGGCGGAGCGTGCGGTCAGCGAAGACGCCCACCAGGCGGTACATCTGCTGATCGGCAGCTCGCTGCCGTGGCTGCTGGCGCCGGCGATCCATGACGTGCAGTCAGCCAATGCGGTGGCTTGCGCGCGCGGCAGCGCACTGGGCGAGCGCATCCGGCAGGCGCTCGACCTGGAGCACTGGGCGGCGTTCGAGGACTCCTTCCACCGGCTCGCCGCGCTGCTGCGGCGGGTCGCGGCCGGCCCCCGTGCGCCTGCGACGATCAGCGTGCTCTCCGGCGACGTGCACCACAGCTACGTTGCACGTGCCGATGTCGAGGGCTCGCCCGTTTACCAACTGGTGTCCTCGCCGGTGCATCATCGCGTCCCGTGGTATGCCACTGTGGCGTTGCGGGTTGCCTGGTGGGGTCCGCTGGCCGCGGCGGTCCGTAGCGTGGTGCGCCGCGTCGGCGTAGCGGATCCGACGGTGTCCTGGCGACTGCTGCGCAGTCCGATCTTCGGCAACGCGGTGGCCGCGCTGACGTTTGCGGATCGCAGTGCCGAGCTCGTCTTCGAAAGGAGCGGTCCTAGCGGCCAGCTGGAACCGGTATCCCGGATCGAGCTGGCCGGTGTGGCAACGACTTGTCAAAGACCGGCAACAACTCCAAGGCAGGAGAGTGATCGACGATGAGGGTTTTCACCGGAGCTGACGAGTTGCGCGCCGCGGCTGGTGAACAGCTGGGCGTGAGTGACTGGATGACCGTCGAACAGCAGCGCGTCAATGCGTTCGCTGACGCGACCGAGGATCACCAATGGATCCATATCGATCCGCAGCGCGCCGCCGCAGGCCCCTTTGGTGCCACTATCGCGCATGGGTTTCTCACCCTGTCGCTGTTGCCGCATCTGATCGACCAGACCTACCGGGTCGAGGGCACCACAATGGTCATCAACTACGGGCTGAACAAGGTGCGTTTCCCCGCTCCGGTGCCGGTCGGGTCCAGCGTGCGCGCCGAGGTCGCGCTCGCGGAGGCAACCGAGGTGACCGGCGGTCTGCAGCTAGTGGTGCGCGCCACGCTGCAGATCGAGGGCAACGCAAAGCCGGGTTGCGTGGCGGATTGGGTCACCCGGGTCTACTTCTGACCCGCCGTCTGACAAGCCCGGGCGAGGTCGTCGGGTCGCAGCCGGAACACCTGCAGATGTGTCCCGTGGTACTTAGCACTCTCGCCGACCCACTCCATCCCGATTCGCCGCGCGGTAGCCGCCGCCCGTGAGTTGTCCTGGTCGACTAATGCAAACAACTCGACCAATGAATGCTGGAAGGCCCAGTGCGCCACCGCCCACGCGGCCTCGGTGATATAACCGCGGCCCCAATACTCCCGCGCCAGCTGGTAACCGATCTCGACGTCGGCCTCGGGCACGGGCATCGGCAGCAGACTGATCCCGCCGACCAACGTGCCGCTGTCGCGCAGAGTCACCGCCCATCGGCCAGTTCCGGGCGTCATGTCGCTGCGTTCGGCGTCCCAGCGTTGCAGCACCAAGTGCATGGTGGCCTCATCGGGGATGCGGTCGATGTCGTGCAGCCACCGGCTGACGTCGTCGTGGCCGTAGATTTTCAGCGCTGCCTGCGTGTCAGTGGCCGACCAGTCGCGTAGCCGGAGCCGGTCGGTATACAGCACCTCCACCATGGATTGAAATCTACCCCGGCTCGATGTGTCCTGGCGGGTATCTCGGCTACGATGCCGGCTTGATGTTCGCATTCATACGAAAGATGTTGTCCGGGTCGTAGCGAGCCTTGATCCCAGCTAACCGCTGGTATTTCGTCGGACCGTAGGCGGCTTGCACCCGGTCCTGATCATAGTCGGCCATGACGTTGATGTAGCCGCCCGAGTCGCTGGCATGCGGGACAAGTGCCTGCCACAGCGCTCGGGCCCAGGCCCGATCGGTCGCCAGCAACTCAGCGTCCGGAGCGATAGCCGCCACGTTGACCATGAACCGGGTCGCTCGGCTGCCACCGAATGCGGTTTCCTGCTCACCGACGTCGGCGAATGCGCCGCCCAACGAGAAGATCGTGGTGAACGACATCGGTGAGCTCTTTCGCGGTATGTTCTCGCTGAGGATCGAGATCGCGTCCTCGCTCAGCTCCCGCAGGTAAAGGCCTTTCTCGTAGGCGTGAACACCCCACGGTGCAGTCTCGTCCAGGATTTTCTGCAGCTCGACGTACGGCAGCGGGGTCACGAACTCGAACAGCGGCGGTAGTGCTTCCCTGATCGGTGCGATCAGCCGATGATGCTCCAGCGCGGATCCGAATCCAGCGATCATCAGCCCGTACCCGGGTGTCCCGTGGTGCGCAGCAGGGACGAAGGGCGCGGCCGGTGCGGGTATACCGGCGGCCATAACGAGCCCGGCATTACGGGGCAGCGACGCCGCCACCTCCCGGCCGATGCGAAGTGCTTCAGTGCCGTGTTCGGGCGTCCAGAAGAACATGCCGAGATAGACCAGCGGACCGATCTCATGCAGCCGGAACTCGAAGCCGGTGACAACACCGAAATTGCCGCCACCACCCCGCAGCGCCCAGAACAGATCATGATGCTCATCGGCGGAGACGCACAGAGTGCGCCCTTCGGCGGTGACCAGCTCCGCGGACAGCAGGTTATCCACGGTCAACCCGGCCTTGTGGACCAGCCAGCCGATCCCGCCGCCCAGGGCCAAGCCGCCAAGCCCAGTGTGGCTGATCGTTCCGCCGGTGACGGCGAGACCGTGCCGGGCAGTGGCTGCGTCGACGTCACCGATGGTGGCACCGCCACTACACCACGCCCGCCGGCTGCCGGGGTCCACTGATACCGCGCGGACATCGCTGAGGTCGATCACCAAGCCGCCCTCGGAGTGCGCGGCTTCCCAGGAGCCATGCGCACCACCCCGCACCGAGATGTGCACCCCACGTTCGCGTCCGAAGGCGATGGCCGCCGCGACATCGGATGGGCCGGTGCATCGGGCGATGACCGCGGGACGGCGATCGATGCCACCGTTCCAGACCGAGCGGGCTGTGTCATAGTCGAAGTCGGAACTCTCGATCACCCGGCCGGTGAGTTGAGTGCGGAGCGCGTCGGTTCCCATCATCTGCGTCATCGCCTACCTTCACGACAGATGAAGTGGCGAGTGCACCGCAGGAGGTTCCGCGCTCAGGGCTCCACTTCCGAAGAGCATTACGCTAGGCCATGCGATTCGGTATCGCGTCAGCCTCTTGGCGGCATTCCGCGCGTCCAAATGGCGGTTACCTAACGGTGTGCGATCAACGGTTCGCTCTCGGGGTACACCTCACAGGGCACACCTCAAGGGGGTGCGCCGCCGAGATTTCAGGTGCCGTGTCTGCGAGCGCGGCCTGTCCGGCGTTGTCATCGCAGTTGTCATCGCAAGTGTCCGTGCGTTCGGAGCCCGCACTGCGACGACCAGCCCTCTGCGGCTGAACCTGTTAGAATGCCAGATATGAGCCACGAATACAAGAAGGCAATGGAGCATGAGAAGGCATCTCAGTCGGACAATGCGCCGGGCGGCGCGATGAGTGGTGGTTTCGGCGGTTGGACGCGCTGGAGCGAAGAAGCGCACACCGACACAGACATCAGGGAGTGCACTGACCAGCACTGTATGAACGTCGAGGTGAATTGCGGTTTCCAGGGCTTGGATCCAAGCTCGCCGCTGTCCCAGTCGGCCGGCGTGAGCGAAGACCTCCGCGCTGCGTGGCGGGCGCAACTCGACAGGGAGGGCAAGCCGAGCTCGGGGACTCAGAGTCTGAAGGAGCTTGTCTTCGGTACTGGTTCTGACCGTCCAGCGTTCTGACGACCCAGTGTCCGGCGCAACACCGGTGCCTAACGGCCCCTCAGACCACGGCGCGCGGCCCCAGCCGTGCGCCGTCGAGGATCTGCAGGGGAACCGTTCGATCACGTATTGTTGATCCGCCCACCTGGCATGCCGCCAAGTGGGCGATCCTCGAAGCTCATCTGAGTGAAGGTTCATGTGTTGTTCACTTTGTGACTAGCTGAGGTCTACCTGTACTGGGACCCAAGTTGCATAAATTGCGTGTGCAGCCCGACGGCTGCGGTCGCCCAACTTGCTCCCACCTACGGAGGTCTCGTGAAACTCCAGCGACATCGAGCTGTACTTGGCTTGCTGGCTGGGTCGGGATTGCTAGTCACCGCGTGCGGCTCGGACACCGGCGGCGGCGTTGGCGCGCCGTCGACCAACCCTGGCGGCGCGGTGGCCATCACCTGCAGTCCCGGATCGTTGACTGCCGCCGGATCCACGGCCCAGCAGAACGCCATTGCACAGTGGATCAAGGACTATCTCAACAAATGTTCTGCCGCCAACATAAACTACGCCGGCGGGGGTTCTGGACAGGGTGTTCAACAGTTCACTGACGGAAAGATAGACTTTGCGGGATCCGACTTCCCGCTGGCCGAGGGCAAGGAACAGCAAGCGGCGGACGCACGCTGTAAAAATGGGCCCGCAGTCAATATACCGATGGTCGGTGGACCGATCGCTATCGGTTACAACGTCCCCGGAGTCATGAAAACGCTGAACCTCTCGGCGAGCAACTTGGCCAAAATCTTTGCTGGAAAGATCACGAACTGGAATGATGCGGCGATCGCGCAGGACAATCCTGGTACGCAGCTTCCATCGCTGGGGATTCAGGCTTTCCACCGATCTGATGGTTCTGGCACCACCTACAACTTCACCAACTACCTGGCGAACGACGCTAAGACGGACTGGACGTTCGGTACCAACAAGAACTGGACCGCACCGGGTGGGCAAGGAGCCAAGGGTAGCCAGGGCGTTGCGCAGGGGGTGAAGTCCACACCGGGTGGTATCGGATACTTCGAGCTTTCATTTGCGACGCAGAGCCAGATACCCTACGCGGCGGTCGGCAATGCCGAGGGCAAGTTCATCGCGCTTACCCAGGACAATGCGGTCAACTTCCTGTCCAAAGCCAAGGTTCCTGGTACTGGTGGTGACCTGAAGCTCCAGTTCGATTACGCTACTACCGATGCGACCGCCTACCCGAACCTGCTCGTGACCTACGAAATAGTGTGTTCGAAGGGCAATGCTGCAGATAAGCTGCCGTTGCTCAAGAACTTTTTGGGTTACGCGGCCAGCCCGGCTGGTCAACAGGAGCTTCCAAGCCAGGGATCCATACCGTTGCCGGACAGCCTGCAGCAACAGGTACGGCAGACAGTCGGATCTCTCGGCTAGTGCCGCGGTTATTTGTTGGGCCACACCGGAATGGAAGAGGGCGGTTATCGATTGCGCACACTCAGAAGTTCCCGGATATGAGGATCTAGCATGGACGAACCAGAATGCGCGGCGGTCTCGACGGCGCCGTCCGGGAATGTTCCGGACACCGGTGGACATCACTCGTCGTCGCTGGTGAGGCAACCGCCAATGTCGAGCACGCCACCCGGCGGGAATTTAGACCGGCGGACTCGCCGGCGTGGTGATGCAATCTTCCGGATGCTGGCCCAAGGATCCGGCGCTGCGCTGCTGGTCATCATGGCCGCTATCGCGGTGTTTCTCGTGCTGCAAGCGGTCCCCGCGCTTAATGCGGACACCACGAGCTTCCTCACTACGTTGAAATGGGCGCCCGACGGTACACCATCATCCTTCGGTATCGCGGCCCTAGCTTTCGGTAGTGTGTTGACATCGCTGTTAGCGTTGCTGATCAGCGTGCCAGTGGCCGTCGGTGTTGCGCTCGCCACCAGCCACTATGCGCCACGGTGGCTAGCCCGCCCGCTGGCCTATGTAGTCGACTTGTTGGCAGCCGTTCCGAGCGTTGTCTTCGGATTATGGGGCTTGACCTACCTAGTCCCCAACATCATTGCACCATCGACGTTCTTGAATCACTATCTGGGATTCATTCCGCTCTTTTCCTCCAACGGTACCTACGGAAAATCGATTTTCGCCGCCTCCATAGTGCTCGCGGTGATGGCGATCCCGATCATTTCCGCTATCTCCCGTGAAGTGTTTATTCAGACACCGCGCGATCAAATTGAAGCGGCGTGGGCCATCGGCGCGACAAAATGGGAGATGGTCCGCACCGCGGTCCTCCCATACGGGCGCTCGGGCATTATCAGTGGGACGGTGCTCGGGTTCGGTCGGGCAATAGGTGAGACGATCGCGGTAGCGCTTGTGCTGTCGGCCAACTACGAGATCAGCCTCCACATACTCGAACCCGGGGGTAACACTATCGCGGCTAATATCGCCACTCGCTATGGGGAGGCTGGTGAGATAGGCCGGGGCGCGTTGATCGCGTCGGGCTTGGTGCTATTCATCATCACGCTGATCGTCAATTTTGGCGCGCGAGCGATCGTCGGCAAAAATGATCGCGGAGGTGCGTCATGACGATGGTCGGTATGGCGTCGACGGGGAGCTCAGCGCTGATTCGAGCGCGGCTGTCGGGCTGGTCACACGCTGCGATCGCGGCTGGCGCTATCACGGTGACCGTGGTGCTGTTCGCTGCCACACCGATGCAGGGCCGGGTCGCGTTTCTGCTGGTCGCGGCAGTACTCTACGTGGTAGCGCAGACGACCGTGTCGGCGCTGGTCGAAGGCCGACGCAGGGCCAAGGACAGATTGGTGACCAGCATCGTGGTGGCGTGTTCTTGTGCCGCCGTTTTGCCGCTGGTCGCGGTGCTGGGCTTCACGATCGCCAAGGGCACGGCCGTTCTCAGCGGATCATTTCTCACCCACACGATGCGTGGCGTCGCCGAGCAGGACGCGAATGGTGGCATATACCAGGCAATTATCGGCACACTAGAGCAGGTCGGCTTGGCCACGCTCATGGCGGTCCCGTTCGGCCTCCTTGTTGCGATCTACCTCGTTGAATACAGTTCCGGGCGGTTCGGCCGGTTCGTGAGCTTCTTCGTCGACGTGATGACCGGCCTTCCCTCGATCGTTGCCGGGCTGTTCATCTTCGCGTTGTGGATCCTTGCGTTGGGACAGAGTTTTTCCGGTTTCGCTGGCTCCATGGCGCTGACGGTCTTGATGTTACCCACCGTGGTCCGGTCGGCTGAGGAGATGTTGAAGATCGTCCCGGACAGTCTCCGGGAGGGTAGCTATGCGCTGGGGATACAAAAGTGGGTGACCGTGGTACGAATCGTGTTGCCCTCAGCTCTGGCCGGAATCGTGACTGGGGTGATGCTCGCTATTGCCCGGGTCACGGGGGAGACGGCGCCGCTGTTGGTCACAGTATTCGGCAACCCGGCGCTCAACTTCAATCCATTTTCCGGAGCGCAGGCTTCGTTGCCACTGTTCGTATTCGGTGAGGCAGGTTTGCCTAATGAGACGGCAATCAACCGGGCCTGGGCGGCGGCCTTGGTGCTGATTCTGATCGTCTTGATCCTCAACGTCGTCGCCCGAGTGCTTGCCCGCCTCGCGAGTGTCCGCAGCTAACCCCTAAAAATTGGACCTGTCATGGCCAAGAATGTTCAGATGAAAGATGTCGACATCTATTACGGCAAGTTTCATGCTGTGCAGGGGGTGAATCTGTCAGTGCCGCCACGCGCCGTTACCGCGTTCATCGGTCCCTCCGGCTGCGGCAAATCCACGGTGTTGCGCACGATCAATCGAATGCACGAGGTCATCCCAGGGGCGCGGGTCGAGGGCCGGGTAGAGCTCGATGGGGAGGACATCTACCGGCCAGGTGTTGATCCGGTCGAAGTGCGTCGCGCGGTAGGCATGGTGTTCCAGCGACCGAACCCGTTTCCGACGATGTCCATCCGAGACAACGTCGTCGCCGGCCTCAAACTGCAGCGAGTGAACAACAAGGCTCAGTTGAATGAGGTGACTGAGCGTTCCCTGCGCGGCGCCAACTTGTGGAATGAGGTGAAGGACAGGCTCGGCAAGCCCGGCGGCAGCCTGTCGGGCGGTCAGCAGCAGCGGCTGTGCATCGCGCGCGCCATTGCGGTGCAACCGGACGTTCTGCTGATGGATGAGCCGTGCTCGGCATTGGATCCGATCTCCACCCTCGCGATCGAAGACCTGATTGGGAAATTGAAGCAGGATTACACCATCGTCATCGTGACGCACAACATGCAGCAGGCTGCTCGGGTATCTGACCGGACCGGATTCTTCAACCTACCGGCAGCCGACAAGCCGGGCCGCCTCGTGGAGCTCGATGACACGGAGAAGATCTTCTCCAACCCGACAGAGAAAGCCACTGAAGACTATATCTCGGGGCGGTTCGGCTGATGTCATCGATCGAGAGCTGGGGGCGGACGAACACACCGCAGGCTTACCGTTACTTGCCGGTCGATCCCCAGACTCTCGGTTTGCTGCGGATTCTGAGAATCGGGGATATAGAGCTGCAGCTCGACGGGCACCGGCTCCTCGTCCGGGGCGCGGCGGTTCACCTGCCACACAAGGAGTTCGTCATCCTGCGGCAGCTGATGGACAACGCCGGTCGGGTCGTCACCCGGCGTGAGTTACTGGACAACGCATGGGGTCCGGATCGAACAGATGCCCGCAACTACCTGGAGGTGCACATTCGTCGGATTCGCACGAAGATCGAGAGTGACGTGGACCGGCCGACGCGTATCCGGACGGTGCGCGGGGTCGGTTACGTCTTCGACTTGCCGCAGGAAGAGCCTGATGCAGACGGCGGCTAATCAGACGGCGGCTGGTGCGCTTGTGAGTCTTGAGGCTGCGGGTTCTGGTGCGGTGGTGGCTGCTGAGACTGGTGCTGGAACGCCGTGGCAGCCGCCGATGAGCCCGGCGTCCGAGGTAGTTGCTCGGGCTCCTTCTCGCCGGACAAGGCGCGGGTTTCTGCCTTGAAGATCCGCATCGACTGCCCCACCGAACGGGCCATATTCGGCAACTTGTTGGCACCGAACAGCAGCATGAAGACCGCTGCCACGATCAACAGATGCCACGGGCTTAACTCGCCCATCGTCGCCTCCCTGGTCAGCGCCGCGCTAGCACGCTTGTAATCTCGCTGCTTAACATACTCGCCCCGGGCGGTCTGGGTTCAGCGCGCTTGGGCGGCCTGCGCGATGGTGCCGGCATGTCGCTAGGCACCGGCGTCGGCGCCCGCTCGTAGTGGCACGATCACGGGGTGCTGCGCAGTGTGGGGGTGGAGGAGGAGCTGCTGCTGGTCGACCCGGACAGTGGCCGCGCGCTGGCGTTGGCCGCAGCGGTGCTGCGCAAGGCGAACGACGGCGGGCAACCGGTTGATGAGCAAGCCCTCACCTCCGAGCTGACCCGTCAGCAGCTCGAGACCAACACCCGGCCGTGCACCTCGCTGGACGAACTCTCAGCGGAAGTGCGGCGGTGGCGGCGTGCGGCGAACGAGGCCGCCGAGGGCAAGGGCGCTCGGATCGCCGCACTGGCCAGCTCGCCGCTTGCGACCGAACCGTCGATCAGCTCGTCGCCTCGTTACCAGCGGATGGTGGATGAATTCGGCCTGACCGCGGAGGAACAACTCACCTGTGGCTGCCACGTGCACGTTGAGATCGACTCTGAGCCGGAGGGGGTGGCGGTGCTGGACCGAATCCGCGGATGGCTGCCCTGCTTGCTCGCCCTGAGCGCGAACTCGCCGTTCTGGCAGGGACACGACAGCGGCTACGCCAGCTTCCGGTCGCAGGTCTGGGGCCGCTGGCCGTCGGCGGGGCCGACCGGGCTGTTCGGCTCCGCCGAGACCTATCACGCCACCACGCGGGCGATGATCGCGTCTCGGACGATACTCGATCTGGGGATGGTCTATTTCGACGCGCGGCTGTCCCGCCAGCACCCGACGGTGGAAGTGCGCGTTGCCGACGTGTGCCTCGACGCCGACGATGCCGTGCTGATGGCCGGCTTGGTCAGAGCCCTGGTCGACACCGCTGCGCGGTCCTGGCGAGCCGGCGTTCCCGCGGCGCCAATTCGTACCGAGCTGCTGCGGCTGGCGAGCTGGCGAGCCGCCCGCTCCGGCCTCGACGGTGATCTCGTCAATCCGGCCGGCCGGCCGGCGCCGGCAGCACAGGTGATCAGTGCACTCGTGGACCACCTCCGCCCGGTGCTGGACGACTACGGCGATCTCGAGGTTGTCGAAGAACTGGTCGGCACCGTGCTCAGCCGCGGCAACGGGGCACACGCGCAACGGCGGATCTACCGCACCGGCGGACAGCTGGCCGACATCGTCGCCTACGCGGTGGATCGCACAACCGGGTAATGCGGCTACCCGAAAGCACCGGGATGGAGGATGACTTTGCTAGCCCGACGCAAGGCCCTGGTGACCAACGACGACGGCATCGACTCGCCGGGCCTCGTTGCGCTGGCTGCGGCAGCGGTTGCGGCCGGCCTCGAGGTCGTGGTGGCCGCTCCCGCGCGGCAGTCCAGCGGGGCCAGCGCCGGAATCATCGCGGCGACCCGGCAGGGTCAGACGCTGATCGAGCCACGGCAGCTGGCCGATCTCCTCGGCGTCGAGGCCTACGCTGTGGATGCCCAGCCGGCGTACATCGTGCGCGCGGCGATCCGCGGCTGGTTGGACCCGGCACCGGAGCTGGTCCTGGCGGGGGTCAACCGCGGAGCGAACGTGGGACGCGCGATCCTGCATTCCGGCACCGTAGGAGCGGCGCTGACCGCCGGGTTGAACGGTTTGTATGGGCTGGCCGTGTCGCTCGACGTCGGCTGGCACCCAGCCGGCGCGCCGCACTGGTCCACCGTCGGGCACCTGTTGCCGGACGTCCTGGAATTGCTGGCTGGTGCTCCGCACGGCACCGTGCTCACGCTCAACATCCCAGACCGGCCAGCCGAGGCGCTGGGCGAGATGCGCTACGCCGCACTCGCGGAGTTCGGCACCGTGCAGACCACCGTCGACCGGGTGGACGACGGTGGTCTGCACCTCGCGCAGGTCGAGACGCAGGCTCCGCCGGCGGCGGGCACCGACAGTGCCCTGCTCGCGGCCGGGCATCCGACCCTGACCGCGCTGGAGTCCGTTTGCGAGGTATCCGGGCCGGCGATCCCGCAGTGGCTGGCATCGGCGATTCACCGCATCGGCTGATTGCCATCTCGGTGCACTCGGTGGTCAACACAGATCGTTACCTCGATTTATCGTGCCGGCGGTTGCGCGCTTCGCAGACGGTGAGGACGGTGGTACGTGGACGGCAAAGCCAGCATCCTTGAGACCCTTGGAGCCACAGCATGTCCACTCAGATCAAAGTCCATCGACGGGCCGCCGACGCTCGTGACGACCGGGACCCCGGGCCGTTGCAGGCTGCCGCGGACATGACCGCTGAGCCGGTCGCCGCAGACCCGACCACCCAACGGGTGCAGGACTCGATGGTCCAGCTTGTGCGTCAAGGTCAAGACACGTCACTGAGATCGCTGCAGGTCTGGGCCGATCTGGCCCGCAAGCTCGGCTCCACCGCGCTGAGCTCGCCCGCAGGCGCGACGATGGTCTCGCTCGCCCACGACCCGTTCGAGAAGCTGCTTGAGGCTCAGCGTCAGGTCGTCGAGGAACTCGTTGCCACTCAACGTCAACTTGCCCAACGGCTTTTCGACACGACCGTCACCGGCGGCGATGGCCTCGCTGCTCGGTAGGCCACCTCAGCAGTAAAACCCTCAAGCCCGGCCGATTGCGGCCGCGGGAAACGGCGTGCAATGACGCGGCCGTGCCCTGACTAAGAATGCGCGAGTCCCGACGTTTCGGTGAGATAGCCGTCTGCACCGCTCAATGGGGCCTGCCGGTAAACAAAGACCACGAACTCAGAAAGGCAATTTCGCAATGAGCAATTCCCTGAATCTCGCCCATCAATGGTGGGACACCCTCGACCAGACCGACCGTCAACGGGTCTGGGATGCCCGCTACAGCTACCTGTCCGGCGACCTCGTGGAAAGCATGGCCAACGCCGGCGTGCCGGTGGTCAGCGATGGCCGTTGGTCCTGCGTCAGCGTCGGACCCACCGGTTTCACCGTGCCGATCGCTGTCCAGCAGCTCCTCGAGCGGCTGCCGCAGGTCCCCGACGAAGACAGCTCACTTTCCGTTCCGTAAGTCGGGCGTGGTAGGCCGGGGGAGTGCGTTGACCAGCCGGTCCAGCTCGTCGTCGGTGTTGTAGTAGTGCACCGAGGCGCGGACCAGTTCGGACAGGCCACGGCGCGGCAGATCCAGGCGGGCCGAGCTGGCGACGGAAACGCTGGTGTTCACCCCCGACTCGGCAAGGCGGCGCCGCACAGCCCGTGCTGGGACCCCGTCGACGGTGAACGTGACGATCGCACAGCGGCGCAGGCCCTGATCGTGCACGTGCACCCCGTCGAGGGCTGTCAGCCGCTTTCGCAGCCTTTCGGCCAACGCCGTGACGCGTGCTTCGATGGCATCGAGTCCCCAGGACAGCGCATAGTCGATGGCGACCCCCAGACCGATCTTGGTGGCGTAGTTGGTCTCCCAGCTCTCGAAGCGCCGCGCGTCTGGGCGGATCTCGTAACGCTCCGGAGCGGTCCACGTGGCGGCGTGCATGTCAAGAAAGGGCGGCTCTAGCTGGTCGAGAAGCGCGCGACGCACGTAGAGAAAGCCGGTGCCGCGTGGACCGCGCAGGAACTTACGTCCGGTCGCGGAGAGCAGGTCAGCGCCGATGCGATCGACGTCGACGGGCAGCTGGCCCACTGACTGGCAGGCGTCGAGCAGGAACGGTATCCCGGCCTCCCGGGCGACCGCGCCGACCTGTTCAGCGGGGTTGACCAACCCACCTTGGGTCGGCACGTGGGTGATCGCGATGAGCTTGACCTCGCCGCCGCCACCACCAACGCGGCGGCGCAGGTCGGCGACGCTGAGCTGGCCATGCTCGTCATCGTCGACGACTTCCACGACCGCGCCGGTGCGGCGCGCGACCTGGAGGAAGGCGATGACATTGCTGGCGTACTCAGCGTGGGCGGTGAGGATGCGTTCGCCCGGCTTGAACGACATGGCGTAGAAGGCCATATCCCAGGCCCGGGTCGCATTCTCCACAACCGCGACCTCGTCGGCCTCGCAGCCGATCAACCGAGCGATCGCGGTGTACGTCGCCTCGGTGTGCTCGGCGGCCGCATCAGCGGCCTCATACCCGCCGAACTCGGCTTCCCGACGTAGATGGGCGATGACCGCTTCGGTGACCTGCGCCGGCGGTAGCGCCGCCCCAGCGTTGTTCAGGTGCGCCACCCGACTTACCCCTGGGGTATCGCGCCGGGCACGGTCCACGTCGAAGGCCACAACACACCCTATTCGCTGGTATACCCACGAGCCTGCACGTATCGCCTGAGTGCTCTCAGCCTCCCGAACTCCACAGCGGAGTCGCTCGGCCGACCTTGGACAGCACTGCTGTGCAGTTCGGGAACATGAGGGCTGGTGCGAATGCGGCGCTGGCAAGGGTTGAGCTAAACGCTCAGCTGGGACTGTTGTGTTCGACTTGGGAACCTTGCCGGGACGAGTTATCGATGTCGACGGTGGGTTTGCCGTCGGCTGTGGTGTTGCCGACCACAACGCAGCCGTTCGAGTCGTCGATGATGATGATTCCGCGGGTGATGTTGGGCCCGGAGATTTTGTTGTCACGGAGCTCGACGTTGGGCCAACGGCGTATGTTCACGGCTTGGGCACCGTTGGACGCGCAGGTATTGCCGATGAAGCTGATGGATGGGCCGCTGGTCGGGGCGGCGTGGTTGCCACTCTGGTCGCCGGTGGCGATCAGACACTGCGCATCGACGTTTCGGCAGGTATTATGCGCGATCACGACGTCGTAGGTGGGTGGGCCGTTGCTGTCGTAGGTTTGGAAACAGTCGGGGTGCGGCGGGTTCGCGTAGCCGGTGGCGGAGATGTCTGTGATGGTGTTGTCAGTGATTCGGTGACCATTGCCGAAAAAACGCATTCCGTCTGCGTCGCCATTGTCGCGGGCCACTGTCCCACTCACGGTATTGTTTCGAACCGCGATCTGGCGCCCGCTGATCCAGATTCCGGCGGTGGCGACATGGTGCACCGTGTTGTCCTCGATGATCGAGTTCTCGCACGGATTGCAGGTGATCCCACTTCGCTGGGTGTCTTGGACGGTGTTGTGCCGGATGGCCAGGTCGGTGCCGTTGGCGAAGAGACCGTCGCCGCCGACGACCGTGAAACCCTCGATGATGACGTGGTCTGCCGAGACGTGGATGCTGCGCACGGTGGCGCCGTCGGCGAAGAGTCTTACCGGCGCGTCCGCGGAGCCCGGACGGTTCATCGTCACGTCGGTGTCGGCGAGGTCGTGGCCGGTGAAGCACACCGTGGTCCCGGGGGAGGCAGCATTCAGGGCCGCCGGGACGTCGTCGGCGCGGGTGACCGTGCGGCGGCAGTCGGGCGGCCCGCTTTGGTTCGGAGCCGGCTCCGCATTCGGGCTTGACGGGCTCTGGCCGGACCCTGGATTCTGACTAGCTGGAAGGTTCTGGCCAGCCGAGGGGCTCTGGCTCGTGCAACCGCCGACGAGCAGCAGTAGACCCAGCGCGGTCATCCAGACCCTCACCATTCGGCGCCGCCGCGTCACCGGTGCCATCACCCGGAGTCCCGGGACAGAGTGTTCACCGGAGCAGGGTATGGCCCCGCGGTCGTTGTCGGCGTAACCCACCGTCGGCATGTCGGATTCGTACGGTGGGCCAAGGGGGGAAGGTGGTCATGACCACCCAGCGGGATGAGATGGACACGAGCAACCGGACCCGTGTGACTGCAACGCGGCGCTGGGCATGGCTGCCGGTGCTGCTGGTGGGCGTTGGGATGTTCATCGCTGTCCAGCAGGCTCTGGTGATCACCGGTAATCCAACATTGGTGCCCTCGCTGCTCGTGCTCGGGGCACTGCTGATTCCGGTGACCTTCGTGGTTTACATCGACGGTCGAAACCCGGCCTATGACCTGCCGCTGAGCGTTCTGTTGAGCTGCGCGCTGCTGGGTGGCGTGCTGGGATCCTCAGCCGCCAGCGTGCTGGAGTTCGACACCATGCGACGGCTGGGTGATCTGCCGACGGTGTACATCGCGCTGATCGAAGAAGCGACCAAACTCCTGGTACCGGTCGCGATGCTGAGCTTCACGCGGTACCGGCGCAACCCTGCCGACGGGCTACTCATCGGAGTGGCGGTAGGGATGGGTTTTGCCGTGCTGGAGACCTTGGGCTACGGATTTGTGACCCTGCTGGCCAGCGGGGGAAACCTGTCCGACGCCGAGGGGCTGTTGTTGCTGCGTGGCATCCTCAGCCCGGCTGGGCACGCCGCCTGGACCGGTCTAGCCGCTGCGGCGCTGTGGTGGGCCCATGCCCAACGGTGGAGACCACGCGGGCTGGCCGCCGTGATCGGCACCTTCGTTCTCGTGGTGATCTTCCATACGTTCTGGGATGCGGTCGGCATCTGGTACGGCTACCTCATCATCGGGTTCATCAGCCTCGCCCTGCTGCTACGCCAAACCCACCGCACCGTTCTCACCAGATAAGCAGGCCCACCGACGTCTACTCCGGCGGCGGACCCTGCTCGCCGAGGCGGCGCTTCAGCTGCTCACCGCCCTTGTCGATCAGATCGGAGTGCTTGCCGCCGGTCCTCTGATCGGCGTAGCCTTCCGCCTTCTCGATGCCCTGCTCGACCTTGTCCGGGTGGTTGGCGGCCATTTCCTGGGCCTTCCGTGCCAACTCGCCGATCTTGTCACCGAGACCCACGATGTCTCCTCTCGACATCCGGCACACGGTGTGCCGGTCGGTATTGGCTACCCTCGAACCACGCGCAGACTCACATCATGACCGAAATTAACCCGTCTGGGGGTGGCTGCGGCGCTGTGGCGCAGCGACCGGGTGAGCCGGAGGGTTCATCCGAAGACGTCGGGGGAACCCGGATGACACGGCTGAACACGCGGCACGTGCCCGACGAACGGTGAGGTGAACGACCGGATGGCAATCACGACGACCAACCCCGCGACCGGTGAGACGCTGCGTACCTTCGAGGCTTTGACCGACCGGGAGATCGACGCGCGGATCGCCAGGGCAGCGGCCGCCTTTCATAGCTACCGGAAAACCACCTTCGCCCAGCGTGCTGAGTGGATGCACGCGGCTGCCGGCATCCTGGAAGCCAAAACTGAGGACATCGCCGAGCTGGTGACCCTGGAAATGGGCAAGACACTGAAAGCCGCCAAGGCTGAGATAGCGAAATGTGCTGCCGGTGCGAGGTTCTACGCCGAGAACGCGGAGCGTTTTCTTGCTGACGAACCAGCCGACCCGGAGTCGGTATCCGCCGCCAAAGCATATACCCACTGGCAGCCGCTCGGCCCGGTGCTGGCTATCATGCCGTGGAACTTCCCGTTATGGCAGGTAATCCGGTTTGCCGCACCTGCCCTCATGGCGGGCAACGTCGGACTGCTCAAGCATGCATCCAACGTGCCGCAAACCGCGTTACGGCTTCAGGATGTGTTCCTTGAGGCCGGTTTCCCGCAGGACGTCTTCCAGACCTTGCTCATCGGTTCCGACGCCATCGAAAAGGTGCTCACCGACACAAGGGTGGTGGCCGCGACCTTGACCGGCAGCGAGGGCGCTGGGCGATCCGTCGCAGAGATCGCCGGCCGTGAAATCAAGAAGACCGTGCTGGAGCTCGGCGGCAGCGACCCCTTCGTCGTCATGCCCTCCGCCGACTTGACGCGTGCCGCCGCGGTCGCAACTACCGCGCGCTGCCAGAACAACGGGCAGAGCTGCATCGCCGCGAAACGGTTCATCGTCCATGCCGATGCTGCTGAGGAGTTCCAGCGGCGTTTCGTCGAGAACATGTCGTCGCTCGTTGTCGGAGACCCCACCGACGAGCGGACCGACGTCGGGCCGCTCGCGACCGAACAGGGTCTGCGGGATGTCGAAGAAGTGGTGAATGACGCCGTCGGTAAGGGCGCCCAGGCGCTATGCGGCGGCCAGCGGCCGGATCACCCAGGCTGGTTCTACCCGCCCACCGTGATCACCGGGGTGACACCGGACATGCGAATGTACCGCGAAGAGGTGTTCGGTCCGGTTGCCCAACTCTATGCGGTGCCGGACATCGACGCGGCGATCCGCCTAGCCAACGACACCGCCTTCGGGCTGGCGTCCAACGCATGGACCGGCGACCGCGCCGAACAAGCCAGGTTCATCGACGAGCTGGAGGCTGGTCAGGTCTTCATTAACGGAATGACCACCTCGTACCCCCAGCTGCCGTTCGGCGGGGTGAAAAACTCCGGCTACGGGCGTGAGCTGTCAGACCTCGGTATTCGTGAATTCTGCAACGCCAAGACGGTGTGGATCGGCAACCCTCACGCAGCCGACGCCGGGAGCCCTCCGACCGAGTAACGGCTGGCACGGCAGTCGCCTCACGCCCGCCCCAGCACCGCCCACGCCCGGGCCTGCAGTGGGAAGGGCCCATCGGGCGAGCCCAGGAGCTCGGCGAACCGGTGCCGTAGCGCTGCACGCCGCACCGGCGGTAGCGATACGCAGAACGCACCCGACGGAGCCACGCCGAGCTCCAATGGGGCCCACAGGTCGGCAAAGTCCCGGTAGGTGGCGCTCACCACCACCGGGCCCACCTCCACCTCCACCAGACCAGCGTCCTGCCACAGTCGGCCTAGCTCTCCAGGGGAGCAAAACGGCATTCGCCGGCCCTCGTCGAGAGCGCGTGCCGGTTCGCCCTCCACGTCGATGGCGGCGTCCCAGAAGGCACGCAACAGTCGCATCTGTCCGGCGTAGTCCCACACGGTCGCCACCACCACGGCGCCCGGGCGCGCCACCCGGCGCATCTCGGCGACGCCGTCGGCGGCATCGACCATGAAATTCACAACCAGCTGGGCGAAGACGGCGTCGAACGTGGCAGCCTCGAACGGGAGCGCCTCCGCTGTCCCCACCCGGACATCAGCCCCCGGCACCCGTACCCGGCAGGCGCGGGCGTAGCCGTCGGAAGGATCGACCGCCGCCACCAGCGTCGGCTCCCCGACTGCGCGGGAAAGGGCCAAGGTGAGCGCGCCCGGCCCGCACCCCACGTCGAGCACCCGGGCGCCGGCAGCCACCCCGGCTCGCTCGACGAGGGCGGCGGCCAAGGCCGGCCCATAGCGTCCGACGTGGAGGTCGTAGGCCTCGGGCGACGTTCGGAAAGAGGCCAGGTCGTCCATGGACACGACGTCAGGATGCTACGCGCGGTGGAGTAACGGCCCCTACTCGTCACACCACGGTGGTCAGCCAGCTGCGTGCGTTGTGGATCGGGTCAGTGGCAATCTGTTCCTGGGGAGCTAATGCTGTTGAGTACCGTCGGCCTTTCCTGTCCACGGCCACTGATACGGTGATCGCCACCATTGATCCGTCGGCCAGCATACGCAGCACGTTGCCGGTTGGCACTCCAGCGGTAGCGCTACCGAAGGTTCGGGTTCGCTGACGTCCGCGGAATGCGACGGCCACGCCTTCCGCGGCGCTCGCGGTCCGCTCGTCGTGCACCACTGCTACCGGCACACCTGAGCTATCTTCTGGGCTGCTGGGAAAGTCCATCGTGGGCACGCCGTTGTTCAACAGCCGCCCGGGCTGATAAGTGAATTGTGCTCCCCAGCCCGAGCGGCGCTGGTAAGATAGGAAAGTCACCGGACCCAGCAGCGGGCCGATAGATGCGAGCATGGGATGCACGGTTCCCCCGGCGTTGCCGCGAAGGTCGACAATCCAGGCGCTCGCGAACTGGTAGGTGTCCAGGATGTCGAACGCGGCTCGCACGTAGTTGACACCGGCCACAGAGCGTGGATCCGCGATTGATGCCGCAGGAAGACGCAGATGGGCCACGCCACGGCCCAGGTACGCGCCGTGTGGAAGAGTCTGGTGGCGCTGCCGGTACGTACTTGTCGTCCAGTCGGCCGGCCGCAGGTGGCTGTGTCGGTCGCGCAAGGCCGCCAGCGCCGGGCGTATTGCCTGCGCCAGTACTTCCCCAAAGGCACCGACCTGTCCGTGCACACCGCTGCGCACCTGGCCGCGGTCGCAGACGAACTCAACACCCGCCCCCGCAAAACCCTCAACTGGGACACCCCCGCGCAGACCCTGGCGCGGCTGCTGGCCAGCTAGCCACCCCGCACCACCCCCCGGCTCACCAGCCCTGCCGGGCCCGGGCCAAGACAACGGAGGCGGCTTCGCCGCCGCTGGTCTTGTGATGCCCGCGAAGGATACGGGGCCGCCCCTCAGACCTCCAGGGTGCTGCGCATCGCGCTGCGCGCGACGCGCCTTCGGCGCGCCCTGGACCCCTGAGCCTCTGCGACCCCTCGGACAGGAGACGCGGGCAGGCCCAGCCTGCCCCGCCCCGACACGCGGGCATCACAAGACCAGCCACTCGGTCTGACCTTGCTCACCACCCACCAATAACCACTACCGTCGACCCCACCAACCAACGGTGTTGCGTGGACTCCCTGAACCCAAGCCGCTTGGGACGTCCGTGCTGTCGAGCTCACGACACAGAGCGCCGGGAGCCGAGCTGCGCTAGCGGGGTGATGGGGCGTTGTCGAGCGGCGGAGGTGGGGTCGCCTTGGCTCGGGTGGGCGGCGACGGGGTGGGCTAGGGACCGTTGGCCGCGCGCCGAGCGGCCAGAGTTCGACACCGGCTGGCGAAGGTTAACCCCCTGCTATCACCCAGAGGGAGGCTGCGCTGTCGATGAACGGTAGATAGGTTGCGGCGAGCGGTGAGGACCTGGATACGTCAAGCGAAGTTCAGGAGGGGCGAATGAGCCGTCTGTCGAGCACCTACGACCTCGGTCTGGAGACCGGAGCGGAACTGAGCAGGGCAACCGTGCCCATGCAGCGTGGGCAGGACCCGCATCGAGTCACCGCCGAGCAGGTGGATCGGGCTCGGCTGTCGGTCGCGAGATCGGCTACCGGCGCCGAGGACTGCCGGATGCTGCTGGACATGTTGGGACTGATCGACGGCGAGGACGGCATCCCGCCGGTGCGCCGATGACCGCAACGGGTGGGTGGTCCAGGTAGGCGCGGCCTGCCCACCCGTTGTGCGGTTGGTTACCGGGATGTCCTATGCTTGCTTTGCTCACGACGGGCAACCGCTGCGGGCAGGTCTGGACGACCAAGTCCCCATCGTCTAGCGGCCTAGGACTCCGCCCTTTCAAGGCGGCAGCGCGGGTTCGAATCCCGTTGGGGGCACGAACAGTCAGGCCCAGTGGCGCAGTTGGTTAGCGCGTCGCCCTGTCAAGGCGAAGGTCGCGGGTTCAAGTCCCGTCTGGGTCGCCGCGCTACACTGTGGGCCGTGTCCGGCCTGCACGGCCAGGTAGCTCAGTTGGTACGAGCGTCCGACTGAAAATCGGAAGGTCGGCGGTTCGACCCCGCCCCTGGCCACCAC
>DASUII010000141.1:0-3451 GCA_036279835.1 Pseudonocardiaceae bacterium | reverse complement strand
GTCCGGTATCGGCCCGGCCGAGCACCTGCGCGACGTCGGCATCGACGTGCTGGTCGACAGCCCTGGCGTCGGGTCCAACCTCGACGACCACGTCGAGGGCCTGGTGATGTGGGAGGCGTCGCGGCCAATGGTCACCCGCTCCACCCAGTGGTGGGAGATCGGGCTGTTCACCCGGACCGAACCGGGCCTTGACCGTCCCGACCTGATGATGCACTACGGCTGCGTGCCCTTTGACATGAACACCCTGCGCTGGGGCTACCCGACCACGTCCAACGGCTTCTGCCTGACACCGAATGTCACCCGCGGCTGGTCCCGGGGAACGGTCCGGCTGCGGTCACGTGACTTTCGGGACCGGGCGAAGGTGGACCCCCGCTATTTCACCGATCCGCAGGGCCACGACCTGGCGGTGATGCTCGTCGGGATCAGGTTGGCCCGCCGGATCGCCGCGCAGCCGGCGTTGCGGAGCTGGATCGAACGGGAACTGGCACCCGGCCCGGACGCGGTCACCGACGACGAGCTGATCGACTACATCGGCAAGACGCACAACACGGTTTACCATCCCGCGGGCACGGCCAGGATCGGTGCCGCCGACGATCCGGCGGCGGTACTCGATGCGCGGCTGCGGGTCAAAGGTGTGACCGCGCTGCGCGTCGCCGACGCGTCCGTCCTGTCGTTCCTGCCGGCGGTCAACCCGAACATCACCATCATGATGATCGGGGAGAAGGCTGGCGACTTGCTCGCGCAGGATGCCGATCAGCGTTGAGCTGCAAGCGCTGCGACGAGGCGGTCCACTGCGGTGCCCAGACCCCATGTCTGTTGCAGCACGGTGAGCGCGGCCGGGTCGGCGGGTTCTGCGGGCAGCGTGTCGTCGCGATCCTTGCGCACCGGGGCGTCGGTAGCCACCCGCACGACGCTGGGTGCCAGCTCAAGGTAGTCCCGGGACGCCCGGAGCTTGGCCCGGATCCCTGCGGCGAGCGCCGATTGCGGATCATCGAGCGCCGCGAGCAGTCCCTCCACCGAGCCGAACCGGCTGATCAGCGTAGCGGCGGTCTTCTCGCCGATTCCGGGCACCCCGGGCAGCCCGTCGGACGGGTCACCGCGCAGCGCGGCCAGATCCGCATAGCCGGGCCCGGCGCCGGTTTCCGGCAGCCCGTAGCGGTTCGCGAGCTCGGCGGGACCGATCACTTCGGCTTTGGCCAGCCCCCGCCCGACGTAAATCACCCGTACCTTCGTCGGCTCGGCACGCACCACCTGAAACAGGTCCCGGTCGCCGCTGACGACCTCGACGGAGTCGCGCCGCTCGGCTGCGGCCAGCGCGCCGATCACGTCGTCGGCCTCGTATCCTTCGGCGCCCGCAGTGGCCAGGCCCGCGGCGGCCAGCAGCTGGAGGATCAGCGGGACCTGCGGGCTCAGCGTGTCCGGCACCTCCTCGACGTCCGGCGCACCGGAGCCGGTCTGCTCGGCAACCCGGTGCGCCTTGTAGGACGGGAGCGCGGCGACCCGGAATGCCGGTCGCCAGTCCAAGTCCAGGCAGGCGACCAGCCGGGACGGCCGGCGTTGCTCGATCAGCCGGGCGACCATGTCGGTGAACCCACGCACCGCATTCACCGGGGTGCCGTCCGGAGCCGTGATCGACTCCGGGACTCCGTAGTAGGCCCGGAAGTACAGGCTCGCAGCATCGATGAGCAACAAGGGCGCGTCCATGAGCGCAGAGCCTAATGAGAGCCACCTGGTCCGACCGGTCCTAGGCTTGCGGTGTGCCCGCCCCACTCGAGACTTTCACCGCCCGTCTGGCCCGTACGCGTGACGCCACCCGGGTCGCCGGCCTGGACGCCCTACTGATCACTCCCAGCCCGGATCTGCGCTACCTGCTGGGCGTCGCCGGTGCCTCCCACGAGCGGCTGACCTGCCTGGTCTTGCCCGCTGACGGTGACCCGGTGCTGGTGGTGCCAGCGCTGGAACGGCCGGGGCTCGACGGCACGCCGGCGCTCGAGCTCGGTGTGGAGATCGCCGAGTGGACCGACGAGCAGGACCCGTACGCCCTCGTCACCGCTGTGCTGCGCAGGGCCGGGTCGCCGGTGACCCGGGCTGGGGTGGGGGACGCGATGCCCGCGGCCCATGTGCTCGCGCTGCGCGACGCGCTGCCGGGCTGCGAGCAGAAGCTGGCGTCGCCGGTGCTGGCGCAGCTGCGGATGCGCAAGGACAGCGCCGAAATCGCCGCGCTGACCGTCGCGGGCGAGGCCATCGACCGGGTGCACGCCAGGATGGGGGAGTGGCTTCGGGTTGGGCGCACCGAGGCACAGGTCGGCGCCGATGTGGCCGCCGCCATCGTCGAGGAGGGACACACCTCGGCGGCGTTCGTCATCGTCGGTTCCGGTCCGAATGGGGCAAGTCCGCACCATGACGTCTCGGCCCGGGTGCTGGCGCCCGGGGACGTGGTGGTGGTCGACATCGGCGGCCCGACGCCGGAGGGCTACTTCTCCGACTGCACCCGCACCTACAGCCTGGGCGAGCCCGCCGACACCGACGCCGATGCGGGCTATGCCGTGCTCCAGGCTGCGCAGGACGCTGCGGTGGGGGCTGTCGCGCCGGGCATCACCGCGGAACAGGTCGACGCCGCCGCTCGGGTGCCGATCACCAGTGCCGGTTTCGGTGAACGGTTCATCCACCGGACTGGGCACGGCATCGGTCTCGACGTGCACGAGCAGCCCTACATCGTCGCCGGCAACGATCTGGTGCTTGAAGCCGGAATGGCATTCAGCGTCGAGCCCGGCATCTACTTCCGTGGCCGGTGGGGCGCCCGTATCGAAGACATCGTGGTGGTCACCGAGAGCGGCGTGATGCGACTCAACCACCGCCCGCGCGACCTCGCTGTATTGCCGGTATGACGGGCGGCGGGTGGCGGACAGCACACTGTTCAGCTATTGATGTTACCCGAGTCACAGCTGCAAAAATAGGAAACCCGGGTTTAACGCTGATTCGCGATTGGTCACATGCATTCAACGCGGGCGTAACGAACGGCTAGCTAAGGTTAGGACGTCAGCGAGGGGGCATCTGGCCTGAGAGCACTATCCAGATTCTAGCCCTCACGAGCGTTTGCGTCTCCGCCTGAGAGGGAAGTGGCCATGACCAGTCAAACCGAGGGCGTCCGGGCGATCGAGCGGCCCGATCAGCTGATCACTCCCGAGTTCGCTCCGCTCGCCGAGTTCGCCGGGTTCGGTGAGTACGAAGCTGTGGCCGTCCACGAGAGCGGTAAGGATATGTCAGCTCTGATCGAGGGTATGCCAGCGGCCTTATCGGGATACCTTGCGGGTAACTGGTCAGGTCATCAAGATCAGGTGAGTGAGTGTCAGGCGGTTTCGGGTAGCCAGGGACGGCCCTCGGCGAGGGTGGTGAGGGCTGCGAAGAAGTGGGTGCCGTGTTTGGCGGCGGTGGCGAGGTAGCTGCGGAT
>DASUII010000140.1:0-18559 GCA_036279835.1 Pseudonocardiaceae bacterium | reverse complement strand
TTCACCACGTTCGTGACCCGCCTGGCCGACGCGTTACACGACAAGAACAAGATCCTCACGATCGCCGTGTTCGCCAAGACCACCGACGCCGGCGAGGACGGGCGCAATGCCGGGCAGGACTACGCCGCCATCGGCGCGGCGGCCGACGAGGTCCGGGTCATGGCATACGACTACAACTGGTCAGGGTCAACACCGGGACCGGTCGCGCCGCTGCCCTGGGTTCGCGAGGTGCTGACCTACGCCAAGACTCAGATACCCGCCGAGAAGATCGTGCTCGGGGTTGCGGTTTCTGGATACGACTGGGTGGACGGCGGCCAAGGCGAAGTGGTCACCTGGATTCAATGTTTCGGACGCGCCAGGGCGTTTAACGCCACCTCGCAGTATGACCGGCTCAGCCAGTCACCATATTTCAAGTACACCGACGCCCAAGGCCACCAGCACGAGGTTTGGTACGAGAACGCCGAGAGCACCGCGACCAAGCTCGAGGCCGCGAAGGCCGCCGGGATCCGCGGTGTCTTCCTGTGGATGATCAGCTCGGAGGACGACCGGACCTGGGCAACGCTGCACAACATCCTGCCCGTGCCCGCTCCCGGTACTGACGGGTCGTCCCGCTGATGCCCTGGTGGTCGGTGGCAATCATCGTCTTCGGCGTGAACTTCGTGCTGTGGGCGAGCGTTGGTCTGGCGCGGCTGCTCGAGGAGACCTGGGCCACCAAGACACTCCGCGGCCGGTTGAGACGGCTGGGGCTTCGTAGCGGTCCGTCGATGACCGTTCAGGACGTGGCGGTGCTGATCCCGGCGCACAACGAGGAACTGGTGATCGAGGCCAGCATCGCGGCGATCGCCGCGCTGGTGCCCCGGGGCAACGTTCACGTGGTCTCCGACGGCTCCACCGACCGGACCGCCGAGCTGGCCCGTCGGACCGGTGTCAACGTCATCGAAACGCGCACCAACGTCGGCAAGGCCGGCGCCCTTGAAGAGGCGATCGAGCGCTTCGGGCTGGTGCAGCGCTTCCGAGCGGTGCTGCTGCTGGATGCTGATACGACCATCGAGCCGGGATATTTCGACGCCGCTCTGCCGCATTTCGACGACCCCCAGGTCGTCGCCGTCGCCGGCGCGGTACGGACCCACTGGCATGGCCGCGCGCTGTCGATGGTCGGCAAGATCTTGGTGTGCCACCGGGAGCGTATTTACGCGATCAGCCAGCGGCTGCTGAAGTTCGGCCAGACCTGGCGGTTCACCAACGCCACCCATATCGTGCCCGGTTTCGCCAGCATGTATCGCACGGCGGTGCTGCCGCAAATCGAGATGAATCCGCCCGGCCTGGTGATCGAGGACTTCAACATGACGTTCGAGATCTACCAGAAGCGGCTGGGCAAGGTGGCGTTTAGCCTCGGAGCCGTCGCGGTGACCCAGGATCCCGACAACCTCCGTGACTATGTCCGCCAGATCAAGCGGTGGGGGCTGGGCCTCTGGCAGACGGTGCGACGGCATCCGCCCCGGCTCAACCTGTTCAGCGTCATGCTCACGGTACTGCTGCTCGAGCTGCTGACCAGCAGCATGTTCTTCCTGTTGCTGCCGTTGCTGGTAGTTGTGCTCGGTCTACCCGCGGTGTACCCGGACGCGCTGTTGTGGCCCGGGATAGCATCGCTGCACAGCGCGGTCGCCGCGCACATGACCCTGCAGGTGCTGCTGCTCGCGGTGACTGGTGCCGACCTGGCGCTGACCTGTGTGGTCGCGTTGATCGAACGCAGGCTGCGTTTCCTGCTGCTCTGGATCTTCTTCCCGTTCCTGCGGGTGCTGGACGCCGCGATCGCGCTGTATGTGTTCCCGCGGGCCTGGTTGAGCTCCACCGGGCGCTGGACCAGTCCGGCCCGCCGGGCGGTGGGGATGCGCCCGGCACTCAGCGACCAGATGACCGTGTCCGCGGCGGTGAGAGCATCGTCGACGGACTAGACGCATTCGCCGACATGGACGGATTCGACAACGTCACGCAGATCGGTAGTTGCCGCTCAGAGGCACTGCCGGGCACAGTTGTGCCCGTGACGTTCTTGCGGGTTCTCCTCGTGGACAGTCACACGATGCTGACCGATGCCCTGACCGTCCAGCTGTCCACCACCACAGATCTGTGGGTCGTGGGTAGCGCCACACCGGATGACCCGCGGCTGCTGGATATGGTCCGCACCCTGCGCCCGGACGTCGTGACGACCGAGATCGGCTCGGCGACCGTCGCGACCGGCGGGCTGCTCCGGAAACTGCACGCCGCCTATCCCCCGGCACAGCTCGTCGTCCTCACCGGCAGCCACGACTGCGCCCATGCCGTCGCGGCGGCGCGGGCCGGCGCCACCGCATGGGTGTCCAAGGAGAGCTCCCTGGCTCACCTGCTCGAAGTCCTGCGCGGGGTCCCGCTCGGTTACGCCTTCTACCCACCCCGCCAACTCGGCGTGGTGCTGCGCGAGTTGCGCGACGACGTCCGGCGCGCCCGCGACTGCAGCGCACGCCTCGACGTGCTTTCCCAGCGTGAACGCGAGGTACTGCGACACATGGTGGACGGCATGCCGGTGAGCCGGATCGCCGTCGAGTCAGTGGTGTCCACCAGCACCGTCCGGACCCACGTCCGCAGCATCCTCACCAAACTCGGCGTGCGCAGCCGCCTCGAAGCAGTCAGCGTCGCCCGCGCCGCCGGCCTACGGCCAGTCGCCGACTGACTCGTGAGTGGCATTAGGTGCTATAACACTGTTTCCCACTCACGACCCCGCTACGCACGTAGCGGGAATGGCGGGGGCGACGCGGTGCGTCGGATTGAGGTGCCCATGGCCTCGATCATGTCGTCGACGGTGATGGCTTGCGCGTCGCGGTGCATGGCCAGGCCTCGTCGAGCGAGCTCGGTGGCCAGCTGGTGCTGGTGGTCGTCGACCTGCTCACCGCGGGCGCTGTCCCTGGTGGCCAGGATCGGGTAGCGCCCGGCGTTGAGCGCGGCCAGCGCGGAGCCGGTACCGGCGTGGCTGATCACGAGATCCGCCTTGCCCTGCGCGGCACCCAGCTCGGCGGCGGGCAACGCCGGCGTGGCCCGGATGGGCAGATCGTCCACCGGGGTGTCCCCGGTCTGCCACAACACCTCCACCGGCAGCCCAATGGCCTGCGCCAGCGCACCGTCGGCTGCCAGCAACGGCGCGAGGTGCTCGAACAACCGGCGGAACGGGAACTGGGTCGCCGCACCCACCGTGACCACCACGCGCAGCACCGCGTCGGGCACCCGCGTCACTGTGGCGCTCTGATAACCGTCGAACACGCTGCCGGCGTAAGCCCAGCGCTGGTCCGCCCAGCTCTGGTACTGGGTGTAGGTACGCACACCGGGAACCCATTGCAGCACGCGGCCGGTGACCGACGGTCCGCTTACCCGCGTCGCGCTCTCGATGTAATGACACTCCACGCCGCGTGCGGCCAGATATGGCAGGTAGCCCAGCGCGATCCCGGACCCGGTCGACACCGCCCTGGTCACCTTCCGGCGCTCCAGCAGCCGGCGCGCATAAGGAATGCAGCGAAGGACATCGGGCACGTTGCGCACCCCGACGTAGGGCACGAACTCCACGTCACGATCCGCCAGCATCGACCGGCTCTGCTCATTGGCATGGGTGACCCACACCGCGTCGCCATTGGGCGGGATCCGGCGCGCCAAGCTGTCGAGCTGGGTCAGATGCCCCCCTGTCGTGGCAACAAACAGCGTGGTCATGCCGTTTCCCCTCATCGGCCGCATACAGCGGTGAGCACTCACCGCGACGACCCGCATCCAGCGCGTCACATTCACACTACCGCAGGCCCGCGCTCTTGGGGACGACGGCGAGGGGCACGCACGCACCAGCGGCCATCACCGCACGCGCCTGATGAATGACCGAGGGCGCTCATAGGTAGCGGTGGGGTGTCGCGTTCATGACGTTATGGAACTCAGGTAACGAACGACCGCAGGAGGCCGAGTTCCAGACGTGCGGGCAGAGATTCTGACAAAAAGGGCGACGATGAGACCGCCGACGACGACGGCAGACGCGTCCGTCGAGGCGGGGGTGGTCACCGATCTACTCGCTGATCTGGTTGAGATCACTCACCGACTGTCCGAGCGGCTGGCGGCGGGTGATGCGCTCGATGCGTATCTGCTCGCGGCGGGCGCGGTGCAGATTGTCGAGGATCACCTGCAGCGTGACTCGCTCGCTTTGCGCCGGGCAGCGAGTTACCTGCGCGATCGAGGGCTGCTCTCATCGCTTTCCGTTGCACTGACCATTATCTCCACCGGGTGCGAGCTGCTGCGGGGTCTGCGACCGGCCGAACGGCGGGCCGCGCGCTGGCGAGATGAGTCCGCGCGGCTGCGGGACGCCCTTGCCCGCAGGCTGGTCACTTCTCGCGACGGAGCGATCTCCCGAGAGGAAGCGGAGTTCGATATGACGCGGCGGCTGGGCGACCAGCTTGCGGCGCTGGACTCTCAGCTGGCCGGTGCGGTGCTTCGTATCCCGTCCTGTTTTCGCAGCTTCGACCAGCATCCGGACGACATGGTCGTGCTGGCAGACCGGTACGCCAGCAGGTACCCGGCCCGAGACCGGGCTGTGCTCGTGCTGGGAGTGCGAACCTCCGGTAGCTACCTTGCTCCGCTTGTCGCTGCCGCGCTGCACGCCGAGGGCTTCGCCGACGTGCGGATCGAAACCGCCCGTCCCCAGCACCGGTTGCGGACACCGGTGCGCAAGAGCAGCCGGGCGGTGGCTCGCCGGGGCGGGCGGGTCGCGGTCGTCGATGATCCGCCGAGAACCGGAAAAGCGCTGCGGGATATCACCCGGCAGCTGATCCGCAGTGGGACCGCAGAGCAGGCGGTCACCTTGCTGCTGCCCCTATTCGACGATGAAGTGCCTGCGTCGCTGCAGAGCTACGACTCGATTGCACTGCGCTTTCCTGAGTGGTCGATCCACGAACGGCTCGAGTCCGCTGCGGCAGGGGCGGCGTTGTCGTTCCTTTTGGGTCAGCCCATTTGGATCGGGCGCCGACGGCCCAGCTGCGCCGGCGAGACCAGTAGGGGCCATGTCCGCGCGCTTTTCGATGTTGTGTTGTCCGACTGCGAGCACCGGACGATTGCCGCGACCGGCGCGGGGATGGGATATTTCGGCCGATATGCGCTCGCGGTGGCCCGGGCCTTACCTCAGTACGCGCCCAGAACCTACGGCTTCGTCGAGGGTGTCGTCTTTCGTGACTGGATCCCAGACGACCGCCGGCTGTCTGCGTTGGACGCGGACGAGATGGCCCCGCTGGCAGAGTATGTGCAGGCAAGGGCAACGGCGCTGCCCGCGGCCAAGGACCACAGCGCCGGGCTGGTAGGTCGCCAGCCGGTGTGGGAGGCCGCGAGTCGGGTACTGCAACCGGGGTACGGACGGCTCGGGGTGCTGCTACGCCCGGTGCTGCTCGATCCGTTGCTGCGCGGTCTGTGCTCGGTGCAGCGCCCTTCGGTGATCGACGGCGCCACCGAGCTCCGTCACTGGTTCCGCGAGCAGGGCGCGTTGCGCAAGGTCAAAGCCGATCTGCGCGCCTTCGCCAACACCGATCTGACCTGCTATGACGCGGTCTACGATCTAGCGGGAATCGATCCCGGCAGCCGCCACCGCGCCGCCGTGGCGGCCCTGCGCCAAGCCATGCCGTGTGACGGTGAACGCTTCCTGATCTACGAATTGGTACACCTGTGGGATCGGCAGCGAGCCGGTCTCGACGCCCACCGGGCGTGCGCTCGGGCGGTCCAATGCTATGTCGCGGACCAGATCCTCGCCGGGGTTGCCAGATCTGCGGTCGGCCCGTTGTGCGCCTTGGACGTGGACGGCGTGCTGGAGTCCGACGCGCTCGGTTTCCCGATCATCACGCCGTTGGCGGCGCTGGCCCTACGGTCCCTGATCGCACATGGTCATCGACCGGTCCTGGTCACCGGTCGTTGCCTGGACGAGGTCGCGGAACGGTGCGAGAGCTACGGTCTCGCCGGCGGTGTCGCCGAGTACGGCGCAGTCGCCTATGACCACCGCACCGGAAGCGTCCGCAACCTGGTGCCAGCGGCGGAGCTGCGGGTCCTCACCGAGGTGCGGGGAATCGTGCGGGCGACCCCTGGGCTGTTCGTGGACGACGACTACCGCAACATCGTGCGGGCGTACCGGACCGGTCCGGACGGGCAACGCCGGTCACTGCCACCAGAAGCGGTTCGCAGCGTGCTTGACAAGATCGCGGCTGCCGATCGAGTCCGGGTAATCCGTGGAAACGGACAGACCGATCTGGTCGCGGCATGCGTGCACAAGGGCGACGGGCTGCGCCGCTTGGCCGCCATGCTCGGTAGCTCTGCAGATCCGCGGGGCATCGCTTTGGCGGTCGGGGATTCCGCTGCGGACCTGCCCATGCTCGCCATGGCCGACCGAGCATTCGCACCGGCCAACGCGGACGCCGAGGTTCGCGCGGCGGGCGTGACCGTGCTGCCGCGAGGATTCGCGGCGGGCTTGGCCCAGGCGGTGCAGCGGCTGCTCGGCCACCGAGCAGGGGCCTGCTCGGTATGCCGACCGCCAGTACCCACTTCTCGCAGTCGTGCGCTGCTGACGCTGCTCGACGCTCAGCAGGCCGGTGCGCATGGCCTGCCTTTCGCGGTGATCCGCGGGCTGCGGCAACGTTCGCAGCGGACCCGATGACTTCCGGCGCGTCGGTGGCGGGCCGAGCGGGGGTGGCGGGCCGAGCGGCTCTATCCACGACCACCGAACCTACCGGGCGTCGACCGGTGTACAGCAGCGGTTATGCGCTGGTCTTGAGCTCCGGACTGACCTCAAGCGTCGGCTTTCTGTTCTGGATTGTCGCGGCCCGCCAATACAGCCAGGAGGAAGTGGGAGCGAACTCAGCCCTCATATACGCGATCATGTTTCTAGCTGGCGTCGCACAGCTCAATCTGATCAACGTTCTAGTGCGGTTCGTGCCGGTGGCCGGATTGCGTAGCCGCTGGCTCGTGATCACCTCGTACATCGTCGGCGGCAGTCTGGCCACGATTGTCGGATTGGGTTTCGCCATCGGGACGCAACTGTGGTCGCCAGACCTCGCGAAGGTGCTAAACACCAGATGGTCAGTGGTCACGTTCGCCCTCGCCTGCGGCGTGTGGGCGATCTTCGTGATGCAGGATGGAGTGCTCACCGCGGTCCGGCGGGCGCGAGTGGTACCGGTTGAGAATCTGATCTTCTCGATGATCAAACTCGGCCTGGTGGTGGTCCTCGCCGGGATCGTGTCGACGACCGGCATCGCGATCTCGTGGATGGCGGCGGCCACGGTCATGGTGGTACTCACCAACGCCTATCTGTTCACTCGGGTCCTCAAGGCTCCCGCTACGTCAGACGGTGCGACGAAGCCGATACCGCTTGGCGGGATCGCCCGGTATATCGGTGGCGACTACCTGGGCACACTGTGCTGGCTGGCCTGCACCCAGCTGCTGCCGGTCTTGGTGCTCGGCGGGGTAGGAACGGCTGGGACCGCGGTCTTCGCAATGGCCTGGACCATCGCCTACACCCTCTACTTGGTGCCGGCCGGGATGGGTCAATCCCTGGTCGCCTACGCGTCCGTCGATATCGCGACCCTCGAGGACACCCGCCGGGGGGTGACGCGGCGTGCGCTGATGCTGCTCATTCCGGTGGTGGCGGTGCTGTTCGCGGCCGCGCCCGTTGTCCTGCGAGTTCTGGGGCCCGGCTATGCCGAGACTGGCAGCTGGACGCTGCGGTGGGCCGCACTCTCCGCGCTGCCCAACGTGATCACGTCGGTCGCGGTCAGTGCGGCCCGGGTACAGCGTCGAATGAGCGCAGTGGTGGCGGTGCTGGGCAGCCTGTCGACACTTGTGATCGTCCTGTCAGTCATCCTGATGCCGATCATGGGCATCACTGGAGTGGGCCTGGCATTACTCGTCGCCCAATCGGTGGTCGGTAGCGTGCTGCTGATATTGGCGGCTGGCTGGCTGCCCCGGCCGATCGGGTCCTTCGCCAGGCTTCGGAACGCCGGTCCGCTCGCTCGCGTGGCTCCGATAGCGCTCGCACCCCTTACCCAGGACGCGGGCCGGCAGTGGCGAGTCCAGGGCCGGCTACCGGGCCGCTCCGACACCGCGACCGGGCTGGTCGGCCCTGACGGCAAGAAGGTGGCGCTGCTGAAAGTGGCCGAGTCGCCGAGCGGTCGGCTCGCACTGCAACACCAAAGCGCGATTTTGGCGGCCGTGCATGCGGACGACCGCATCGGCGAATGGCGCGAATTGGCGCCCCGCATCCTGAGTTCCGGCCAGAGTGGCTGCAGCTACTACGTGGTGGAGAGCAGGTTGCCTGGGCACGACGCACGGGCAAACCTCACCAATGCTATCCAACGCGAGCGATTCGTGGCCGCCGCCATCGCCACGATCACGGACTTACACCGGCGGACCGCGCATTCGATGCTCGTAGACGAGGACGTTTTGGATCGGTGGATCCACCAACCCGTGGCTCGCATTCGAGGCGTGACCTCCGCGCGGCATCAGCTCAGCCTCGAGCTTCTCACCGAAAGCTTGACCACAAAGTTGCGGGGACGTCGGGTGGCTGTCGGATGGCGACACGGGGATTACTCGCCCGACAACATCCTGCTGGACGCAGCGGCGCGAATCACCGGCGTCGTCGACTGGGGACAGGCGGAGCGCGAGGGGCTGGTCCTCACCGATGTGGTCACCCTGCTGCTGGCTACCGAGGCGGAGGCGAGCAGACAGGAATTGGGTCAGGTCGTGCGGAGCTGGCTCGGGGTGGAGTCTCCGGTCGCTTCGGCAACCCTGACCGTCGTCCAACGCGGACTTGGCGCTGATCAGCTCGACACCCATACAGTGGTGCTGTTCGGATGGCTGCACATGGTGTCCGGCAACCTCGCCAAGTCGTCGCGCTACGCCGCCAACCCTGTGTGGATGCGGCATAACGTTCACACCGTGTTGCGGTCCTTCGGCTCACGGGTGAGGTGACGCCGTGGCCGATGATATGCACCAGAACGACCCGGTCGAGATCCCCGCGGCCAACACTCGGATCTCCCGGCTTCGCCGAGCTGCCCTCCACGCGGTCGGTCCGGTCACCACTGCGGTGGGGTCCCTTGTCGCCGTCTGCACCGAGCAGCCGCATGCCGTGCTCACCTTCGATGACGGTCCCGAGCCGGGTGGGACCGACCGGGTGCTGGCTGTGCTCACCGAACGCCGCGCCACGGCCACCTTCTTCGTCCTGGTCCGCCGCGCTCAGCGGCACAGGGCACTGCTTGACGAGATCGTGGCAGCCGGACACGAAATCGGGCTGCACGGCATCGACCACCGCCGGCTTAGCCGGATGGGCCGGGACGAGGTGCGCCGCAGCTTGGCCGACGGGCACGCGCAGCTGCAGGATCTGCTCGGAGCGCACGTCCGCTGGTTTCGGCCCCCGTACGGCGCACAGACGCCATCTGTGTGGCGATCGGTACGCAGGCAAGGGCTTGAACCCGTGCTGTGGGGCCCATGCGCCTGGGACTGGCTGCCGTTGACTGAAGCTCAACTCGCCGCTGAGGCGCTGCTGGGCCTCAACCGAGGTGCTGTGCTGATGGCCCACGATGGGTTCGCCCTTGAGCAGGACGGCGCAGACGACGCTCCGGTGCCGCGAATCGACCGGGCGGACCTCCTGCGCCGGATCCTGGACGGCATGGCCGAGCGCGGGTTGGCCGGACGCAGCCTTACCCAGGCACTCGTTCACGGCACACCCAAGTTGGTTCCGTGGTTTCTCCGCTGAACGCAACGCCGCTGACATATCACGCATCGTTTCGAGTCAAGATTGAACAACCACCAACGGAACAATGACGCTAGATAAATTATGTCTTCGTGGTAACAGCAAGCTGGCCGATTTCGATACGCTGCAATGTAGGGGGAGCCAAGGGAGCTGCAGATGCATGCCACGCACGATGAACCGGCACAATGGTCATCGCCGTTACATCCATCGGAACCGCAGCACCCGATACCCAACCTGGCCGGGCGGGTCACCTATGACGGCCCGGCGAGCGCGTTGCGCGCTGACTGGGTGCGGCGCAGCGCAGATCCTACGATCAGTATCGTGATGCCAGCGCGCAACGAAGCGAGAAATTTAGAAATCGTTCTCCCAGAATTACCCCAAGTCGACCAGCTCGTACTGGTCGACGGTCACTCAGTGGACGGCACTGTGGCGGTCGCCAAACGGATCCGGCCAGACATCACGTTAGTTCAGCAGACTAGAAACGGTAAAGGAAATGCCCTGGCCTGCGGTTTTGCGGCCGCAAAGGGCGACATTATCGTCACATTGGACGCGGATGGATCGGCAAACCCAGCCGAAATACCCGCATTTGTTGAAGCATTAGTATCGGGCGCCGACTTTGCGAAGGGTACCCGCTTTCACCGGCATGCCGGTAGCGCTGACCTCACGAGGCTGCGGAGGGTCGGAAACGCGTACCTGAGAGGCGTCGCTAACTTCGCGTTCCGGACGCGTTTCAGTGATCTGTGCTACGGCTACAACGCATTATGGCGGGATATCATCCCATTGCTGCAGCTACCGCCGATCGACAACGTGGCCACACCTGGGAACCGCGTGCAGTGGGGGGATGGATTCGAGATCGAGACGCTGATCACCTGCCGAGTAGTCACGGTCGGACTGGCGATCACCGAAATACCCAGCAGGGAACGCTCGAGAATCGTCGGTGAGACTCAGCTAAGAACGTTTTCAGATGGGGCGCGGGTGCTGCGTACAATCACCACCGAGTGGCGCCGTTCGATGCACGAATTGAAAGCGACACGCGAAGGCCGGCGCTGCCTGCCGCCTGGCCTGATCGGAGATACCACCCTGGGAGAAGCATCGTTGTGCGGCCCGGAGACCGGCCTCGAGGCCGAAGGTACCCCATGACCACCCCCGTGCTATCCGCATCCGTCGTGCTGTGCGCTTACACCGATCACCGCTGGCCCGGCATCGTCCGGGCGGTCGCCTCGGTGCACGCGCAGACCACGCCTGCGCACGAAGTGCTACTGGTGGTCGATCACAACCCGGACCTGGCGGCACGAGCCCGCACAGCGTTGACCGGGGTCATCGTAGTTGAGAACGCCTACCGCACCGGACTATCCGGGGCGCGCAACACCGGATTCCACGCTGCCACGGGCGAGGTTGTCGCCTTCATTGATGACGACGCTGCCGCACGCCCGGACTGGCTAGAACGGTTGCTAGTGATGTATCGAGATCCCACGGTCATGGCAGTAGGCGGGTCAGCCCGTCCGGTGTGGCCGACCGGATTCGGTCGTCCGGCATTCCTTCCCGCCGACGACGCCGGCACCGGTGAGCTGGACTGGGCGGTGGGCTGTACCTATTCTGGTCTACCCACCCGGTTGGCCACGGTCCGCAATTTGATGGGCTGCAACATGTCCTTCCGTCGTGAGGTACTCACGCTGACCGGCGGCTTCGCAGAAGGGATCGGCAGGGTAGGTTCGGCCGCGCTGGGCTGCGAGGAAACCGAACTGTGTATACAGCTGCGGCGTCACCAACCGCAGGCTCGGCTCCTGTTCCAACCGCACGCCACAGTCGATCACCAGGTGCAACCGGCACGGATGAGTTGGTCCTATCTTCGCCGACGCTGCTGGTCGGAGGGGCTGTCAAAGGCGACGGTTGCCCGTCTGGTCGGTCCCGACATCGCGCTATCCACCGAACGCGCGTACGTCGCGCAGGTGCTGCCCAGGGCCCTGCTACGCCAGGTGGCGCGAGGGCTCAGCGGCCACCGCGGTGGGTGGAGCGGTGCGCTGGCGATCGTCGTCGCGGTGCTCTGGACGGCATCCGGCTACATCATTGGCTCCCTGTCGTCACGGACCTCGCCCACGGTCCGCAGCGGCACGGACCCCGACGCGATCTACGTGACTGAGCTGGATCTCCAGCACCCGCCCGGCCAGTTGCGGGTTCCCGAGCTGCCGGGGCGTCGCTACCGGTGGGCGCAGGTGCTCCTGCGGGACGGCAGCCGGACGGTCGATCTCGTCCGGCTGCCCGTCCGCGATGGAGTGGTGGATGTCACTGGCCTAGCCCGGCCAGCCCGGGCCGGGCTTGCGGAGAAGTACGGTCGCCGCGCGGTTGACCTTCCGGCAGTCAGCATCGTGATACCGACGGTGAACCGTCCCCAAGCCCTCATCCGATGCGTCAAGTCGTTGCTGAGCACAGGGTATCCAGCTCTCGAAATTCTCGTGGTGGACAACTGCCCGGACGCCACGGCAGACCGCCGGTGGCCCGACCTCGTTTCGACCGACACCCGCATCCGCTATCTGAGCGAACCCCGCACCGGCGCAAGCAATGCGCGCAACACAGGTCTTGCGGCCGCGCGCGGCCAATACGTGGGCTTTGTCGACGACGACATCGAAGTCGACCCCTGGTGGCTGCACAACCTCACGGCAGAGCTCGCAAATCATGAGATCGACTGTGTGACGAGCCTGGTCCTACCAGCCCGCCTGGACACCAGCGCACAGCGGGCCTTCGAGGAGATGAAGGGCTTCGGGAGGGGCGTTCGGCGCCGCCGATTCGGCCCGAGGCTATGGGAGCAGCAACCTCGCCAAGCGCTGACCCCAGGTAGGTTCGGCCCCGGCGGATGCGCGCTGTGGCGGAGGTCGACGCTGGAACGCCTTGGCGGATTCGACCCGCTGCTCGGTCCCGGAACCGCCAGCCGGGCAGGCGAAGATCTCTACCTGTTTCTGCAGCTGATCCGTGAGGGTGGCTCCGTGGTCTACGCTCCAGACGCGGTTGCTTGGCATGACCACAGCGACGAATGGCCCGAACTGCGCACCCGAGTCCGCGGTTACGGCGTCGGCCTGGCAGCCATGCTCGTTCTGCACGTACTACGCCGGCCCGGCGACCTCATCCCGCTCGCACGTACGCTACCGGGGCGGTTCCGCCAGGTGGTTCTGTTCAACCCGGACCACGACGGTCAGGCCGCGGCAGCCGTCGGTGACAACATTCGTTGGGGCCTCATGTTCGACCAGCTCCGAGGCCTGGCCTACGGACCGGTCGCGTTAATCCGCAGCGCCGTCCGCGACCGACGGATCCGAGTGATGCCTACCCCATGGGTGCGTGCTCGATGAGCGCCCGTATCCCGACTACTCGGCAGGCCGTTGCCGCCACCCTAGCCCTGCTCACCCTGCTCACCGGAGTGCTCACCGCCGCGGACATCCACACCCCGTTGCGGTGGTGGATCACATTGGCCTTCGTCGTCCTCGCCCCAGGCTGGGCGCTGGCCGCATACTTTCCGGCCACCGAGCCAGCGCTTACCTGGTCGGTTGCGGTCAGCCTGGGTATCGCTCTAGGCATTCTGGTCGCGCAGACCATGGTTTCCGCCGGAGTCTGGTACCCGAGCGGCGCGCTGCTCGTCCTCGTAGGGCTGACCTTCGCGGCACTGGTACACCACCTGGTTCGCCGTCCTGTCCCGAGTTCTTCCCCCCCACCTTTGGTGCCGCGATGACCCCCGACACCAGCACCACGATTCCATTCCTGGCAGTGCCAGAAGCGATCAATCCATCCACGCCGACCGCTGTCGCCGACCGGTGGAAAGCGCTGAACCGATCCGTCACACCGGCGCTCGCAGCCCTGTCGGTAATTTTCTGGCTGGTCGGGTTGCACCCGGTCACCCCCGGCCAGATGGGCAGCCTGGGATTGATCAACCAGCTGTCGCCGATACTGCTGCTGTCGTACCCGATCCTGCTCGCGGCCGTCGTACTCGAGCTGGTAGCTGACCGGCCACGAGAACGCCTGCTGACCGCCTACGCCATAGCTGGTGTGCTGCTCGTCTACGGCCTGCAACCGGCCAGCGAACAGACCGCGCGGTTGTCGGTGGCGTGGCTGCATGTCGGGTTTGCCCAATACATCGCCGCTCATGGACAAGTGCTCAACGGCTACGACGGCCGTTTCTCCTGGCCAGGCTTCTTCTCACTGGTTGCCTTCGTGTCACGGGCCAGCGGTCAAACCGACATGACACCGTTGTTGCAGTGGGCTCCGGCAGTGCTCGCCGGGCTCGCCGTCCTCGGGATGCGTGCGCTCGCCACTGCGGTCCTCGGGTCCGGGCGGCGAGCATGGATCGCGACCTGGCTATTCCTGCTCACGCAGTGGACCGAACAGGACTACTTCTCGCCACAGGCCGTCACTTACGTGCTCATGCTCGGCGGATTGGCCCTAACCGCCCGCTACCTGGTACGCCCGCTGCCCGCTACGTCACCGCGACCATGCTTGCGCGGCCGGTTGGTGCCGTTGAACACACCGCGGGATCGTCTCCTGGCGCAAGCCGCCATTCTCCTGATCGCACTGGCGCTTGCTCCCTCCCACCAGCTCACTCTGTTCGTGCTCGGCGGTCTGCTGCTGGTGATGCTCCTGACTGGCTGGCTGTGGCCGGCCTGGCTGCCCTGGATTGTGCTGATACTCAGCCTGTTGTGGTTCTGCCTTGGCGCTAAAGACTTCTGGAAAGACCACCTCGACCTGGTGATCGGTCACGTCGGCCAGATCAACTTCTCAGTGCAACAAGGCCTGAGCCAGCGGTTCGTCGGTGACGGAGGGCGGATTGTCATCTTGACCGTCCGAGTGGCGCTGACCTGCACGGTCGGCCTCCTCGCGGCCGCCGGATGGTGGTCACTGCACAGGCGCACGACCCGCTCATGGACACTGGCGCTGCTCGCCATCGCGCCATTTGGACTCATTATCCTGCAGTCCTACGGTGGCGAGGTTATCCTCCGCAGCTACCTGTTCGCCCTGCCCTTCGCCGCGATCCTCGCCAGCGTGGCGGTGGACGCTCTCCTGACCAGCACCTGGCTGGACAGCAGGCGCACCGCCCTGGCTGTCCCGGTGGTGCTGCTCACCGCGCTTGGTCTGGCAACCGTCACCGCCCGAGGTGGCAATGACGCATACACAAGCTTCAGCCGGGCTGACCTTGCCGCCGTCGACTACGCCTACCAGCACGCGGCGGATGGCCAGACGATTGGCGCGCTGACAGCTGACTTACCTCTGGGATACAAACGGATCGGCGCCGTGCGCCCGCTCACGGTCGAAGCCACGTGTCCTGATTTCGCGGCCATAGACGCCTGCGTCGTGGCCCAGGCGGGCGATTTCCTCGTCGTGACGCCCTCGCAGGAAAATGCCGGACAAATCTTATATGGCTTTCCCGCCGGGTGGACCAGCCAGCTGATCCACCAGCTCGTCACCTCAGGCAAATACCGGCTCGTCTACGACCAGAATGGCAGCCGGGTACTCGCTGAGACCCTCGGAGCGCCACATGGCTGACAAACTGCTCGTGTCACTCTCAGCCGTTCTCTTGGTGAGTCTCGCTGTCACGCTGGTGATTCGGACGGTGCTAGCCGAACAATCGGCCGGCACCGGTTCGGAGCCAGCCCCCGCGTTTGAGCGGCCGACTCTCGTCCGCAGCCTCGATATCGCATGCGCTGCGCTTGCCTTCTCAGCGGTGACACTCGGCATCTTGCGCGTCGTTCTCGGTACCGTCGGCTGACCGGTTAGGTCGGTCGGTTCTTTCCGCGGGTCCGACACCGCCGGCGCAAGAAGTCCAGTGGACAGGAGGATCGGAACCGAGGACAGTGCTGTGCACCACAGAATGCGCAGTCGGTACCTCTCCTGTAGTGCTGGTGGGCTTGCCGGCCGTGGCCACAGCGACACATCTGGTGACGCCTATTCACGCTGCCTCCACTTGCCCGGACATCCCACTTGATGATCAGCCGTAACTCCGGAGGCGGCAACACCTAACTCTGTCCGGTACCGTGAAACCACCCGACACAGTTTTTCGACCTCCAGTGTCGGAGTGTTGACGGTCACGCGAGCTCGTGCCTCGCCGAGGAGGTGACGCAGTTGGTATTTCTGCTCGTTCGACAGACCCTTTGCAACATCCGGTTCGCGGCTGTGATGATGATGATGGTTATGACCATAGGGTGCGCTCCCGACGACAGCGTTACCGCCCCGCCGCGTGGCTCAGGATCCTGCCTGCCCCCGTCGAACCAGAATGCGTCGACGGCCGTTGACGAACACAGCGCAGCGGCGAAGTACAGCTGGCATCTGACGCATCGCGACGAGTTCGCTGGCACGTGCATAGACGCGAGGCACTGGGTCCTCTATAACGGCCCCGGCAGCGGTGGCGTGGGCCTGCGGCGCCCGAGCGCCATCAGCGTCAGTGGCGGTGAACTGCGCATCACGGCCCGAGGTGCGGTCTCTGGCGGCATGGCCTGGGTGGGACCCGCGACCACCTACGGTCGCTGGGAGGTTCGGATGAGAGCAGATCCGGGAGTTGGTTACTCCGCCGTCAGCTTGTTGTGGCCGGACTCGGACCGGTGGCCGGCCGATGGCGAAGTCGACTTCGCCGAAATTACCGCTCCGAGCCGTGACCGAAACAATTTCACGGTCCACTGGGGAACAGACAACTCGCAGGACTCAGCAACGCTGATGGGTGACTTTTCTCAATGGCACGACTACGCCGTTGAATGGGAACCTGACCACTTGACCATGTTTGTAGACGGCGTTCCAGTCTACAATACGACCGACTCGGCGGCGATTCCTCATGCGCCCATGCATCTTGCGTTGCAACAGGACGTGCTCGGGGACGACGAGGGAAACCCGCTGCCCAGCGTCAACAGCAACCCCGCCGAAGTGACCATGCACGTCGACTGGGCGCGCATGTACAGCCGGTGAGGCCGCGAGAGTTGGTCGGGACGCTCCGCTGGCGACAGCCGCCACTCGGATCGGTAGCGTCGGGGCCGTGAATGTGGCCGCAGCTCAGCCGGAGACCGTGCTCACCGATCCGCGCAGCGACCCCCGCTGGCGCCAGCTCGCCCTCGGGCCGCACGGCTGCGTTTTCACGTCGCCGCCGTGGATCGACGCGGTGTGCGCCACCTACGACTTCACCCCCGCCAGCGCTATCCGGCTCGACTGGGACGGGCAACCGCGCGCGGGACTGGCCTGGGTCCCGATCAGCGACATCCGCGGCGACCGAGTGATCAGCCTGCCGTTCTCCGACCGGGCGGAGCCCTTAACCGATGACCAGGGCGACTGGAAAGCGCTCGTGGACGGGATCATCACCGCCGCTGCGCCGCTGACCGTGCGATGCTTCGACACCGCCGTATCCGCCGGCGATCCCCGCTTCGAGCAGGTCTCGGCGGCAGCGTGGCACGGCACGCCGCTGACCGGCGACGTCGAGGAGATCCGGCGGCGGCTGTCCCAGCACGCTCGCCGCAACATCGTGATCTCCGAGCGCGAAGGGGTCAAGGTCGAGGCGCACACCGGCCGGGACGCCGTGCACCGATTCCACGGGTTGCACGTCGGGCTGCGCAAGCGCAAGTACCACCTGCTCGCCCAGCCCGTCGAGCTGTTCGACCATATCTGGGAGGCCTTCGCCCCCGACGATGCGATCGTGACGATGCTCGCCCACGCCGGTGACGAGCTGATCGCCGGCGCGGTCTTTCTGACCTGGGGTGACACGCTGTACTACAAGTTCGGGGCGTCCCGCCACGAACACCTGGCGCTGCGCCCGAACGATGCGATCTTCTGGGCCGGGATCCGGTGGGGTGTGCAGCACGGAGCCCGGCTGGTCGACTGGGGCCTATCCGACCTGGATCAGCCAGGACTGATCGCCTACAAACGCAAGTGGGCGACCGAACAGCGGCAGATCGTCACCCTGCGAGCCGGCGGTGAACGGGCCCGCAACAGCGCCCAGGCCGGCACGATGCTCGGCGAGCTCACCCGGTTACTCACCGACGATTCGGTGCCCGATGAGGTAACCAGGCAGGCGGGGGCGCTGCTGTACCGCTACTTCTGCTGAGCCAGGACGCTGGGCTTTGTCCCGGGCACTCGACCGTGTCGCTGTTCGGACCGTGGTGCGGGCACGTGGGCGTGGTCGGGGTGTGTGCTGGCCTGCTTCGCTGACCGCCGACCGGCTGGCGCCACCGCCCGGCCACGGGGTGTCTTCCCCCACGGCTTGACCACCGAGAGCCCGGTCGCCGCGAGCAGCAGTACCAGCGCCAGCGCCCTCGCGATCAGCGTCTGTATCCCCGCGGGCTCACCACCGCCGGCGACGAGTGAAGGCAACTGCGGTAGCAGAAACGTCAATCCACCTGCGGTCAACGCGCCGGCGATGCCACACTTGGCGAGCACCCACCAGTACCGGCCCAGGCCCCACGGGGTGGACAGCGCCAGCACCAGCCCACTGGTCAGCGAGGCGAAGACCACCGGTATCAGCACCCAGCACGCGATCACGGCCATGGCGGCGCCGATCCCAGCCCATATTTCCGCGTTAGCGGTGGACAGTCCAGCTACCTCCAGCGCCACCAATGCGCCATCGAGTCCAAGCCACCCGACCGACATCGCGACATGGACGGTGAGCACGGCTGCTCGAGCCCTGCGCGATAGTCGTGGGATCGTAAAAATCGTCGCTGCTATGGCCGTCACGGCTGCTCCCCCCAGCTGCCAAAAGACGATCTTTAGTTAACGAGCGCCGTGCCCCCGCAACAGCGTCGGAACGGTTCGCAACAAGATCATGAG